>NZ_WVIC01000070.1 GCF_009939295.1 Petrachloros mirabilis ULC683 | reverse complement strand
GATGTTAGAGGCTTTTAAATCATCTTCTTAGATTTGTGTGTACACCGTAGCCCAGAGCGGGAGAGGGGTTGGGGTGAGGGCGGTTCGAGTTTTGTCAGTCAATTAGGGGTGAGAGCTGGTGTGGCCACCGGAATGGTTAAGGGAACAGCGACAGCCGGGGGGTGTCTTTATTCGCAACCGATATTCACAACTGGTTGAGGACTGCTATGGGCAGACATGGCCGCGATGATGTCAGCCGATGAACCTGTCCAACCCACAATTCCCCCTTGGGCTCGCACCATTTCTAGGGTGGCTTGCTTAAATTCTGGGAAGTAACTCTCTGTGGCATCCTCAATCAATAAACACTCAAAGCCACGATCATTGGCCTCTCTCATGGTGGTTTGCACACAAACTTCGGTGGTGACCCCTGCTATGAGTAGGTGAGTAATGTTAGATTGCCGCAGAATAGACTCAAGATTGGTGTTGCAAAAGGCTCCTTTCCCTGGCTTTTCAATCACAACTTCGCCCGCTATCGGAGCCAATTCAGGAATAATGGCATTCCCAAGTTCCCCAGCAATCAAGATGCGTCCCATGGGGCCAACATCGCCAATACCCAGTTCCCCGCGACTGCGATTGTATTTTGACTGAGGACAGTCTGACAAATCAGGGCGATGACATTCAAGGGTGTGAATAACCGGCCATTGCTTTCCCCGGAATAACTCAAGTAAGCGCTTCAGGGTGGGCACCATGACTCGCAACTGACTGACATCATTGCCTAAGATGTCTCCAAATCCACCAGGTTCTAGAAAATCCCGCTGCATATCGATAATTAACAGCGCACAATGGCTATTATCCGTTACCGGATAATCGTAGGGCTGAGCAGAAATTAAGACCATAGAGATATTGGTTTCTCCCAAATAACAAGGACAATACAGCCAGCGTCACTGCAAACTTGGTGGATACTCTGGGGTGGATTCACCACAAGGGTGCCTGAGCGATGTTCGCCGTTGCGATCGCGCTGCGCCCCAGACAAGACCAGAACATGTTCAAAACCCAAATGCTGGTGGTGGGGAACCCTAGCGCCGGGTTGATAGCGCAAGAGCGCCGCCGATGCCCCCTGTCGGCCATCCCCATAGAGTCGGTAGATCTCAATGCCCTCACGAAAGGGTTGCCAGGCCAGACGTTCTTGATAGGTGGCAATGCCAAATAAATCTTTGAGAACCAGTGATTGCTGCATCAGTGACCTGCCATACTGCGGCCAATGGTGGCAAAATCAGCCTCTGCGATCGCACTTTCGTAAACCAGTCGCCCCTCACTCATGACCGTAATGCGGTCGGCAAGTTTCAGCAGTTCATCTAAGTCTTCGCTGACCAAGAGAACCGCTACATTCTGATTGCGAGCCGCTAAAATTTGACCGTGGATATCCTCAACAGCAGCAAAATCTAGCCCAAAGCAAGGGTTGGCGGCAATCAATAACTGGATGCGCTCGCTGGACAGTTCGCGGGCTAAGACCGTTCTTTGCACGTTTCCCCCGGACAGATTGCCCACAGGGGTTTCAGCAGAGGGAGTTTTGATTTTGAAGGTGTCGATTAACCCTGCCGCCATCTGTCGAATCATCTTTAAGACGAGCCAGACCCCCGCCTTGGACTGGGGGGGGCGGTCAAAGGTTCGCAGGGCCAGGTTCTCAGCCACGCTCATATGGGGGACACAGGCATTACGCAGGGGTTCTTCCGGTAAGGTGTACACCCTATGGCGATACATTTCGGCACGGGTGGAGCGATACACCTCACTGTTCACCAAAATTTGCCCCTGGGTGGCGGGGCGTTGTCCGGCCAGCACTTCAACCAGTTCCCGCTGCCCGTTACCGGAAATACCGGCAATGCCCAGAATTTCGCCGCTCTGAACGGTTAAACTCAGTCCGGCTAAGGCTTCAGCGCCATTGTCTTTATGAGCATGAAGTTGCTGAATTTGGAGGATGGGGTTCTGCTGCAAATGGGTTGTCTTGTGAACGGGTTTCGGCTGGCGGCGCTCGCCCATCATCATCTCTGACATGTCAGCAATGGAGAGATTTTTGACCAACCCGGTGCCGGCAAATTTCCCCTTGCGCAGCACCGTAATTTCATCACAAAAGGCAGTGACCTCCCGGAATTTGTGACTGATGATCAAGACACTCAAGCGCCCCTGGGTGACGGTTTCCCGCAATAGCCCCAAGACTTCATCGGCCTCTTGAGGCGTCAGCACTGAGGTGGGTTCGTCCAGGATTAAAATGCGGGCTTTCAGATAAATCTGCTTGAGGATTTCTAGTTTTTGCTTTTGACCAGCGGCCAATTGGCTAACGGGTGTAGACAGGGGCACCTGAAAAGGGGCTGTTTCCATGAAGGTATCGAGAGCCTGAAGCTCTTGCTTCCAGTTGATGAAGTTTGAGGTTTCATAGCGAGAGAGCACCAGGTTTTCAGCAACGGTCATTGCTGGCACCGAGGTAAAGTGCTGGTAGACCATGCCAATGCCATAGCGGTGGGCGTCTCGGGGGCTATCGATGGTGCGAGAATGGCGATCGACAATTACGTCACCATGATCGGGTCGATAGAAGCCCATGATGCACTTTACCAAGGTGCTTTTTCCGGCTCCGTTTTCCCCCAGGAGGGCATGAAAAGTCCCTGGCCTCAGATGCAGGGATACGTCATCCAGTGCCGTCAGGTGGCCAAATTTTTTGGTCATGCGAACCACTTCTAGCTCTGGGGGCACAAGAACTTCGGTGTGGCTCTGGTGGGTCAGGGTGGTATTCATGGGCAATCTCTCAAGATTAATGATTGGACGATGAAATTACAGCGTCAGGTTGCTGGGCAGGGGGCTGGATGGTCATGGTTTCTAGGGTTTTTAGTAGGGCTTCAGAGGGTGCGATCGCACCAAACACCCCCCCCTGCATTTGAATCATTTTGATTGCCGCTTGGTAATTGCCGAGGTCTGTTGCACCGGTGCAGTCGGTCAACAACAAGCATTCGTAGCCCCGATCGTTGGCGTCTCGCATGGTGGTGTGCACACATACATCGGTGGTGATGCCCGTGAGGATGATATTTTGAATCCCCTTGCCGCGCAGGAGTAAATCCAGGTCGGTGGCGTAGAACGATCCCTTGCCCGGTTTATCAATAATCGGTTCACCGGGCAGGGGAGCCAACTCAGGAATAATCTCCCAGCCCGGCTCCCCTCGCACTAAAATTTTGCCGCAGGGGCCAGGGTCGCCAATGCCGGCCCCAATTTGCCGCGATCGCCAACGTTTGTTACCAGGCAGGTCAGATAAATCGGATCGATGGCCTTCTCGGGTATGGATGACAGGAAACCCTCCCTTGCGAAAGGCCCGCAACACCCGACGAATCGGCTCAATGGGGGCGCGCGTCAACGAGAGGTCATAGCCCATGCGATCCACATAGCCGCCGCCGCCGCAAAAATCGATTTGCATATCAATGATCAACAGCACTGTATTTTCGGGGCGGAGATCGCCGTTGTAGGGATAGGGATAAGGACTGGAGGTTACAAAAGTCATCGCACAGTCTCCGTGAGGGTTAACGAGATGGGGCAGGGGGAGATAGGGCAGGGGCATCTATATAGGCTCGCCATCCTCCCCACGGGGTAATGTCTAGCTGACCTTCACAGGTGATGGCCTCTGCAACAATCCCCAGAACGGCTTCTCCATTGGCTAGGTGAACTTTGCCCACACACAGACCGGGGGGTTCTTGCTCCAACAGAGTCGCCAGACTAGCTACGGGCAACTGCCACAGTTCCAGCGCGATCGCAGCCCCCCCTTGGCTAACGCGTTGCATGGCGGGATAACCCTCTTCGATAGACCACAACCGGTAGATGGGGGCTGTTACGGTTTCTGCTGCAAAAGTAGCCCCCAGCGCCAAGAAATTAGCATTCAAAGCCAACCCTCGCATCAGCGTTCCATTGACAGCTAGGCAAACAGTTTCTGTGGGCATCATGACGGTCTTCTGGGTAACGGCTAAGCGGAGGTTTGAAAAGTTTCTAACGCCTTGCACCTGCCCCCTAAATCCCCCATTCTGGGGGACTTAAGAGTAATCAAAGCCCCCCAGAATGGGGCTAATTCGAGGTGCCTAGGGCACCGGGTGCCCCTGAAATTTTGCGATTGGGAGAGCAGGTCGCAATCATAATTGCCAGCGTCAAAATGTAAGGAGCAGCGTTAAAGAGGTAATAGCCTTGAGTGATCCCGATAGACTGCAACGCTGGCCCCAAAGCCTGGGCACCCCCAAACAAGAGCGATGCATACAGACATTGGATGGGCTGCCAGCGGGCAAAAATGACCAGCGCCACGGCCATCAACCCTTGGCCGCTAGAAATGCGCTCACTCCAAATTCCTGGATAGTAGAGAGACAGAGAGGCTCCACCAATTCCGGCCAGAAAGCTACCCGCAACGATGGATAACATCCGCACTTTGGCAATAGAAATGCCCATGGCTAAGGCAGCATCAGGGCTATCGCCTACCGCCCGCACAAATAATCCCCAGCGCGTTGACTTAAAGAACCAGGTCAAAGTCGGTGCCAAAAGCACCCCAATGATAAAGAGGGGACTAATTCTTAAAGCTTCCTGGACAGAGGCATTGGCACTCCACCCTCCTAGAGCTAGGGTGGCGAGCTGCGGCGCTGAGGGTTGAATGAAGGGCTTGCCTAAGAAAAAGGCGATGCCACTGCCAAAAATGATCATGGCAATGCCGACGGCAACATCATTGACTCGGGGTTGCTGCGTCAACCAGGCATGAATAAACCCCAAGACCATCCCCGCTAAGCCTGCGGCAATCACCCCCGACCAAGGGGACTGAGTGAGATAGGAGACGGCATAGGCCGTCATTGCCCCTGTCAATAAGGTTCCTTCTAGACCCAGGTTAATCTTGCCGCTTTTTTCTGTGAGGCACTCGCCCAAACTAACCAATAGGAACGGGGTGCCGCCACGCATGGTTCCTGCTGCGATCGCCAGCGGAACACCTAACCAGCCCAATGCTTCGGTAGCCATACTGTTTCTTCCCAAAAAAATAGGTGAACGCACCCAGCGGGGGGTTAGACCTGAACGGCTGCGGGCTTGACCTTACGAGTCCCAGGACGTTCCTTGAAAATACTCAGCCGACCAAAGAGGGATTCACTGTACATCACCACCAGAAAAACGATGCCCTGAAAGACCAACACTGTGGCATCGGGTAAATTATGGGCTCGCTGCAAGATGCCGCCACTGGTGAGAATGCCGCCCAAAATGACCGCGATCGCAGTAGCCGCAAGGGGATTTTGTCGGGCAATAAAGGCAACTAAAATACCGCTATAGCCATAGTTGGCATTCAAAGACTCATTGGCTCGACCGTGAACGGCAGCGACCTCCACCATTCCGGCTAGCCCCGCACAGGAACCCGCCAAAAAGCAAATCGCCAGGGTGAGTTGACCCACTGGCAGGCCAGCAATGCGAGCAGCACGAATGTTACCCCCAGCGGTTCGAGCCGCAAACCCAAAGGTTGTGCGCTTAATTAAGATGTAGGCCAACACACAGGCAATAATGCCGTAAACCAACCCATAGTGAATGCGGGTTCCGGGTAAGGTGCCTAACAGATCTGCATTTGCAATGGGGAAACTCGAAGGCTTATTCAGAGAACTGGGGTCTCGCCAGGGGCCACTGACAAGGTGATTGAGCAGGGCGATGGCAATATAGTTCATCAACAAGCTGCTAATGGTTTCATTGACCCCCCGGTAATGGCGCAAAAATCCCACGAGTCCAATCCAGACCCCACCACAGATCAGTGCTGCTAGCGCCATGCCGATTTGAACTACTAGGGGGGCATTCCCTTGTAAGGTGAGGCCAGCTGCGATCGCACCCAAACCGCCCACCACCAAAGCGCCCTCGTTTCCAATGATCGTCAACCCCAAATGGGCAGGCAACAGAGTACACAGGGACGTCAACATCAGCGGTGCCGCCCGAATCAGGGTATTTTGCCAGGCTCGGCTACTCCCAAAGGCCGCCGTATAAATTGACTCATAGACCCCAAAAGGATTAGCACCCGCAAATGCGCAAAAGAGACCAAATAAAACCAGCGACAACAGCAACGCCCCCACAGGGAGACATATAGATTCCAGGTTTCGCCGCCAAGTTTCTCGATCAAGCATCATCGCCTAGCCTCCCACCTTGCCAACCGCACCTTCTGCCAACCAATTCATCCCATCCAGCCGGCCATCGGTCACCGTCCAAACTTCCCCAGCTGGAACTTCAATCTTTCCAGAATTGTCTTTGATTTCACCCTGATAAATCACCAACTCTCCAGCGTTAGCCTCAGCAACCGATTCCTCAGCCTTTGCCTGAGTCTCAGCACTCACCGCCGGCCCAAAGGGTGCTAACTTCACAAATTTTTCCTTTAAGCCACCCCGAATCAAATGGGAAATCTGTCCATTCATTAAAGTTTTGCCACCCTGAAATAGTTCAACGTACTGGGAGTAAACGCTGGGAAAATCCCAAGCCGTACCGGTCAAGTATCCATTGGGTGCCAGTTCCGTTTGCACAGCATGGAAGCCTGACGAATAGATTCCGCGTCTTTCTGCTGTTTCCACAATCACCTTCGGACTATCGACATGCATACTAATTACGTCAACTCCCTGGTCAGCCAAGCTATTGGTAGCTTCGGCTTCTTTGACCGGCTGAGCCCAATCCCCCGTAAAAATGACGTAACTACTCAGGCTGAGGCAGTGGTGCTTGAGGATTGCCAGCAAACAGGTTG
>NZ_WVIC01000069.1 GCF_009939295.1 Petrachloros mirabilis ULC683 | reverse complement strand
GGGCAATGGTTTGCTGCAAAATATCCCGATTGCGCTCAGACGGGTCAGCCAAAAAAATCAACAGCGTTAGGACAGTACACAAAAAATCTGATCACTCCCCACAATCCGACCCTTAAACTATTGTGGCTGGGTTTGACAGTGAGTAGAGGGGGTCTGAGTTGACAGATTCTCCCGTCTGATCAAAGCCATCCCTTTAAAAATCAACTCGGGCTCCCAGACCATTTGCTTGACCCAGGGAGCAGTCGCTTCTGAAGATTCGGACTGTATTCCCTTAACTAACTGCTGAGCATCTCCCCCGGTAAAGACCAGGGCGGAGTTGGGGAATTGTTGCAGCCAAGTCTCAATAAAGTGAATGATGCAAGCCAATGTGCCATAGAAAATACCGCTTTGCAATGCGGTTTGGGTATCTCTGGCCCATCGATGGGGGGGGTGAGGCGGTATCGGAGCTAAAGGAAGGGCTGTCGCTGCCGCCAGACTGCGAAACTGAAGTCCTAGGCCTGGCAAAATGGCACCTCCTTTGAATTGAGCTTGGGCATCTGCTCCCGAAAAGGTAAGGGCAGTCCCTGCATCAATGACTAAAACTGGCCAACCCTGATGGGTGCCTGCGGCCCAGAGCGCTAAGGCTCGATCTACACCTAGACCGAAGTACACATGCCCGATCGGAACCGCCTCAATGGAGAGTGGATGGAGCCTAGGATAGGTTTGCCAACGCATTGTCTGGGTGGGCACCACCGAGGCTAGCCACAGCACTGGAAAGGGATCGCAGTCATGCTGAGCATAGGCAGCTAGAGCTGGAGACTGGGTCAGCCAAGTGGCCCAGTCAGAGCCAAGGGATGGGCCGCAATCCGGGGAATGGGATGTGATCCAGGTTTGGGTGATTTGATCGCCAACACCGTAGCCCCAACGGCAATGCGTATTACCAATGCTCAGGGCAATCCAAACTTCTGCACCATGAAAAACTGACATTGCGGCATGGGATCCTGGCTAGATAGCATCACCCGAGCTCGACGTGAGCCACTATGTATAGTATTTAACAATGCGAAGACAGTTTTGGCGACTCTCATTGCGGGTATAGGAGAGTTCATCTGCAACTCGACGAATCAATTGTAGCCCTCGACCCGATTCTGCATGAGCTGGATTGGGTTCGGGGAGCATTGTCAAGGTGGTCAGCAGATCAAAGGGCGGTCCGAGATCCCAGACGCAGATCTCTAGATGGTCACCGTAGAGATTGAAGTCAATTTCTATGGGTGTTTCGAGGGGAAGCCCTCGATGGGCATGGCGAACTGCATTGGTAAACCCCTCTGCAAGGGCAATTTGACACTGTAACCATTCAGTTTCTGATAAAACTTGAGGGTTCCATTGGTTGATCCAGTCGATTACCAGAGCTAGATCATTGAGGTCTGTCTTCACCTGAAGATGATTATTTTGGTTCACAGGGGTCTGTCATGTTCAAGATCGGAGCAGAAAAATATGTCTGGAGTTAAGGATTACGAAGAGACTGACCCAAAAGGATAAGTTGTTTTTTTTGAGCCATTTAATTCAAGATCCTTTGGCAAAAAAGTGGGGAATCCTAGACGCGAGCCTTTAATCTTTCCCGCCTGGAGTATACTCTAATCCAGGTTCACCTATCTTCTCATGATCTTTGTCAGTTTGTCTTATCCAGAGTTGCTAGGCAGTTCAAATAAGTCATCTGTCCCAGGGTAGACTTAACTCTTTGAGGACAAGTGTTTGAGCATTTTAGAAATGTGATTTGACTAAAAAAGTTTAACGTTTTTTTTGACCCAGGTCATGATCAAATTATGAAAGTCCTATGGCAATCCTAAATCAGTTTTGAATAAAGACACCCTGCATAAGCCCCTGACTATCGCTGTCTTCTCTTCCCAAGGGGGACTACAAGGGGGTGCTGCAAGATCTGTAAATTTACAAGTCATTTAGGACTTTTATATGTATCAAATTTTGGTTGTTGATGATGACCCAATTACGCAACTTTTGCTCAAGCGGGTGCTGGAAAAGCAAGCTTATCAGGTTGCGGTGGCCTCAAATGGTGCACTCGGATTAGCGTTGGCGCAGCAGCTTCAGCCCGCTCTGATTATATGTGACTGGATGATGCCAGGTTTGAGCGGCATTGAGGTGTGTCGCCAACTTAAGGCGAATCTCCATCTGTCAGCCACTTTTTTTATTTTGCTGACTTCTCGGGGAGATCTTGACGACCGAATTAGGGGCTTGAACGCCGGGGCAGATGAGTTTTTGTCCAAGCCCATTGATATGAATGAACTTAAGGCTCGGGTCAGAGCCGGATTGCGCCTGTATCAGCTCAATCGTGATTTACAAACGCAAAAACAGCTTTTAGAGACTGAGCTATCTGAGGCGGCTGCTTATGTTTGTTCTATTTTGCCTGCGCCGACTCAGGCTCCGATCTCGATTCAATGGCAATTTATTCCCTCACGCTTTCTGGGGGGCGATATTTTTGACTATTATTGGATGAACTCGGACACGCTGGTGATGTATCTGCTAGATGTGGCTGGTCATGGGCTAGGGGCTGCACTCCCTTCAGTGTCGGTGCTTAATTTGCTGCGATCGCGTTCCTTATCTCAGGTCAACTATGAAGCCCCGGACGAAGTGCTCAGTGCTCTGAATGGGCTTTTCCAAATGGCTCAGCACCATGAGCGCTACTTCACCATTTGGTATGGCATTTACCACCATCCCACCCGAGAACTCGTCTATGCCAGCGCGGGTCACCCCCCGGCTATTTTGCTGCCCCCTTTGGAGCAGACTCGAAATATTCAGCTATTGCGAACTGCTGGGATTCCCATTGGGTTATTTCCAGAGAGTACCTATACCAGCAATCAAGTTGTCATTGAGCCCGGAAGCATCCTCTACATTTTCAGCGATGGGGTCTATGAAATTCTACTTGACGATACCAACATCTGGGGGATTGAATCTTTTAGCGAAGTTTTAGATCAAGCCCATGCCAATGGCAAAGATGATGTCACCTTCATCACCGAACAAGTTACGGCTGCTTGCCATCGACAAAGCTTTGATGATGACTTTTCGCTGCTGAAGTTTGCGTTTGTTTCACCGCCGCCCCAGCCAAGCGTTGGCTCCAACACCAAGTCTTAGGCATCCCGATTCAAGACCTGCTCCTCAAAATCAGCAAGATCCTCGTAGACCTGAAACACCTGATACATCTCTGTGAGCTGGAACAGCGTTGAAACCTGCTTGTTGAGCGAACACAGCATCATTTTTCGCTTAGCAGCGCGCACCATTTTGAGGGCATGTACCAAGAGTCCGAGCCCCGAGCTATCCATGAAGGTCAACTGTTCACAGTTAAACAAAAGAATATCTGCACCTTCGTTGATGGCAGCATTGAGGGTTTGCCGCACCTGATCGGCTTTGGTGCCGTCTAGAACCCCCTCTATGGCAATGGTGCTGACTTTAGGACTGCTCATAACCTAGCTCTTCGTCAAGAATACAATGGCTTTGACTTGAATACTTGGGGCAATATCCCTGAGTTTATGCGGTTTTAGAGTGCGTTAGCCGCAAAAATCAGCGATGATGAAGCAGGGTTTCATATTGATTTTCCCAGGCAATGGTTTCAGGCTCAGACATCTGAAAAGTCGCTTTGGGCAAGTTATTGTGTTCACTGACCCCAGATTCGTCTATTTTCAGCCTAGTATGCCTTGGACTCGGATTTTTAGCGGGTTAGTTGCCATTGCCTTGGCCTTAAGCGTCACTCTTCTGGGGGGATGGTATTTTACCCTGGGGTTTGCCATTATTGTTTATTTGGGTCAAATTGAGTTCTTCCAACTCGTGCAAGCCAAGGGGATTGTCCCTGCCAAAAAAACCACGCTTCTGGTCAGTCAGGCGTTGTTGATAATCTCGACTGTTTCAGGGGTGCTGACTGATGCAGTGGTGCCCATTGCCGGGACGTTTATCTGCTTTTACTTGCTTTTTCAGCCTAAGCTGGCGTCGATCGCAGATATTTCTACTTCTATTCTGGGTCTTTTTTATGGGGGCTACTTACCCAGTTTTTGGGTGCGGCTGCGATCGCTAGGGGCAATCGAGTCTAGCAACCTCCCCCTGTGGGGCTATTGGCCGCAGATGCCCATCCATAGCTTACCCACGGGGCTGACCATGACGCTTCTGGCCTTTGCCTCCATTTGGGCTGCCGATATCGGTGCGTATACGGTGGGACGGCTTTTTGGCCGCACTCGACTGTCCAATATTAGTCCCAAAAAGACGGTAGAAGGAGCAGTTTTTGGTGTTTTGGGTAGCATCGGGGTAGCCACCTGTGGCGCTTGGTACCTAGATTGGCCATTTTGGGTCGCTACCGGGGTCGTGCTGGGTCTGCTGATTGGCATTGCTAGCTTGCTGGGCGATTTGACCGAATCTGTGATGAAACGAGATGCAGGGGTGAAAGATTCTGGCCAGTTGATTCCGGGTCACGGGGGAATTCTGGATCGCGCCGACAGCTATGTGTTTACGGCTCCCTTGGTCTATGGGTTTGTCACCTTGTTGCTTCCCTGGCTAGAGCAGTTGACCTAGTGTTCCGTCCCAGGTTGGGGGTGGTTTGGTCGCAGCTAGGGAGTTAATCTCAGTTGTGCTACAATTTGGCACAGAGGCGTTGAGTTCATCAGTCATTATGCGCGAAAGTATTTCGGTGAGCTTACCAGAACATCTAAAAGCAGAGGTTGACCGTTTTACTGAAATCGAGGGCATCTCTCGGAGCGATCTGGTTCGTGAAGCACTTAGAGAGTATCTCTTTGTGCGCAAGTTCCGCTCCCTGCGTCAAAGATTAATTCCTTATGCCGAAGTGCAGCACATTTACACCGACGAAGATGTCTTTGACAAGATGTCATGAGACTTGTTCTTGACACCAATGTGCTGATTGCAGCTTTTGTGGCTCGGGGTGTCTGTCATGAATTGCTGGAGCATTGTCAGCATTGCCATGAACTTGTTACTTCAGCGCGGCTCCTTACTGAGTTTGAGGAAAAGCTAAAGCACAAATTCAAGACTCCACCTGATATTGTCCGTGAAGCCAAAGACTTACTGGGCGGGCATATGGAGCGGGTTATCCCTAGCCCTCTGGACAGGGTTGTTTGTCGTGACCCAGATGATCACTGGGTGCTGGCTACAGCAGTTGTCGGCAGATGCGGGTGCATCATTACTGGGGACAAGGATCTGCTGATATTGAAGTCCTTCCAAGATATTGTCATCCTGTCACCATCAGAATTTTGGGGGTACGAAGCTGCCCAGCGAAACTCAGGTTAGCTATCCTTAGAACCAGTTTGAAAAGATTCTAACGCCTTGCACCCGCCCCCTAAATCCCCCATTCTGGGGGACTTAAGAGCGATCGAAGTCCGCCAGAATGGGGGGTCGGGGGGCAAGTGCAAGGTCTAGGCAACTTCTCAAACAAGCTCTTATGCTGACCAGGCTTCGCGAAAGTCAGCATAGAGGGTCAGGCCGCCGTCAATGTAGAGGGTCTGACCCGTAATATAGGCAGCTTCGTCCGAGCCTAGAAAGGCTACTGCTGCTGCCATTTCTTCCGGGGTTCCGGCACGACCCATGGGAATGTGGCTTTCGACTTTGGCCTGTTTCTCGGCATCTTCAGTCCAGGACTCGTTAATGGGCGTCACCGTGGCTCCGGGGCCAATCCCATTGACCCGAATGCCTTGGGCTGCATATTCCAGTGCCAGGGTTTTAGTCAGGTTGCCCATCCCTCCTTTGCTGATGGAGTAGCTGAGATATTGGGGACGGGGAATCACTTCATGGACGCTGGAAATGTTGATGATTGACCCGGCTCGATTTTGACTCAACAGGTGCTTAATGGTTTCTCGCGCACAGAGGTAAGCACCCCGTAAGTTCACGTTTAGGACTTGATCGAAACTGTCTATGGTGATTTCGTGGGACGGCGACTCAGTTTGAATGCCAGCATTATTTACCAAGATGTCCAGTGACCCAAACTTGGCAATCACAGCGTCCACCATGCGAATCACATCGGCTTCTGCGGAGACATCCCCCTGGATGAGCTGCGATCGCACCCCACACTGCTCCACATCTCTACAGGCTTTTTCCATAGCCTGTTTGGCCGTTTCTGCGGCTGCATCAGGGCTTTTGCGATAATTAATGGCCACATTACAACCCTCGGTGGCCAAGCGCACTGCGATCGCCTGTCCAATTCCCGAAGAAGCTCCGGTGATCAGTGCAGTTTTACCCTGGAGTCCTTGCATAATTTCTGATTCCTGACTCAATCTTGCCAACTCAATCTTTGCTTGACTCACGCCAGTGTGACGCAGCCATCCTAGCTCAGACATTTCAGATCAAATATCTCTCTCAAGGACGAATTGCCCTGGGGGTCTTTATTTACAACTGCTTTAGGGTTGCTATATCCTCAAAGATTCAGGGTTCGATTCAGGGTTGGATGGTTGTCTATGTCACCAGCGTTACGTTATAAATAAAGACTGGGCAGTTTTTAAGTTGCAGTTGGAGTACCCTTACCCATGAGTCGCAAGTGTCAGTTGACCGGCAAGACAGCCAATAACGCCTACGCTGTCTCTCACTCTCACCGACGCACCAAGAAATTACAGGAAGTCAACTTGCAGTGGAAGCGAGTCTGGTGGGCTGAAGGCAAACGCTGGGTGAAGCTACGCCTCTCAACCAAAGCCATTAAAACGCTAGAGAAAAAAGGGCTTGAGGCATTCGCCAAAGAAGCCGGTCTCAACCTCAACAAGCTCTAGGCCAGTTGCCTCAATACAGTCTTGCGGCCTCGGCTGCAAATTCATGATAACCATCAAGACAACCCATCCTTCTTAGAAAGATGGGCTGTTTTTATGACAAACTGGGATCAATCAAAACTCCGGAATGCCTGGACAGATCACCATAGGGGTCTTACTGCGAATAAAATCAATGACAAGGCGCTAACAGCATCGAACTTTTGCAAGTTTGCCCCCCTGATCCCCCAAATCCTTCTCCCTAGGGAGAAGGGGGCTAGACTTCAAAGTCCCTCTCCCTGAGGGCTACTGTGTATACACAAGTCTGAGAAAAAAATCACCCTGCATTCGCCCCCTACATCCCCCATTCTGGGGGACTGTGAGATATTCAG
>NZ_WVIC01000019.1 GCF_009939295.1 Petrachloros mirabilis ULC683 | reverse complement strand
AAGACCAGCCCCATGAACAACTTGTCTTCCCTGAGGAGGTTCTGCCCCGTGGTAACGCTCTCTAGTTCCTATATGGCAGGCAACCGGGATCAAGAATCTTCCGGTTTCGCCTGGTGGGCTGGTAATGCCCGTTTGATTGAATTATCTGGAAAACTGCTCGGTGCCCATGTCGCCCACGCGGGTCTGATTGTGTTCTGGGCCGGTGCCATGACCCTGTTTGAGGTGGCACACTTCACCATAGACAAACCCATGTATGAACAGGGTTTGATCCTAATTCCCCACATCGCCACTCTCGGTTGGGGTGTGGGTGCTGGCGGCGAAGTCATCGATACCTTCCCCTACTTTGTGGTTGGGGTGGTGCATTTGATTTCATCTGCTGTTCTTGGCCTAGGCGGCCTCTATCACGCCCTGCGTGGCCCCGATACCCTAGAGGAATACTCGTCTTTCTTTGGCTATGACTGGAAAGACAAGGACAAGATGACCTCTATCTTGGGTTTTCACCTGATCATGCTTGGCTGTGGTGCTTTGTTGTTGGTTGCTAAAGCCACCTTCTTTGGCGGCCTTTACGACACTTGGGCACCCGGTGGGGGTGACGTGCGGGTGATTACCAACCCCACGCTAAATCCAGCGATTATTTTCGGCTATCTCCTGGGTTCACCCTTTGGGGGCGATGGCTGGATTGTCGGCGTTGACAACTTAGAAGACGTGGTCGGTGGCCACATCTGGATTGGCTTGATTTGTATCACTGGGGGTATTTGGCACGTCCTCACCAAGCCCTTTGGCTGGGCACGGCGCGCCTTCATTTGGTCTGGTGAGGCTTATCTGTCTTACAGCTTGGGTGCCTTGTCCCTGATGGGCTTTATTGCCTCGGCCATGGTGTGGTTTAACAACACCGTGTATCCCAGTGAATTCTATGGACCCACTAACGCTGAAGCCTCTCAGTCGCAGTCTTTTGTGTTCTTGATGCGGGACCAAAAACTGGGAGCCAACGTGGCCTCGGCTCAAGGGCCTACGGGTCTTGGCAAATACCTGATGCGCTCTCCTACCGGTGAAATTATCTTTGGTGGAGAAACCATGCGCTTCTGGGATTTTCGCGGGCCTTGGCTGGAGCCTCTGCGCGGACCTAATGGTCTGGATCTGAATAAGATCAAAAATGATGTGCAGCCCTGGCAAGTGCGCCGCGCGGCTGAGTACATGACTCACGCCCCCAATGGTTCAATCAATTCTGTGGGTGGGGTGATCACGGAGCCTAACTCCTTCAACTTTGTCAATCCCCGAGCCTGGTTGGCAGGTGCTCACTTCATCTTGGGTTTCTTTTTCTTGGTGGGTCATCTTTGGCACGCGGGTCGTGCCCGAGCTGCTGTGGCTGGCTTTGAGAAAGGGATTGACCGTGAGGAAGAACCTGTATTGGCTATGCCTAACTTAGACTAAAGATTTGAGTCTCAGTCTAGGTGGCTGAAGCCACTATTCACTGCAAAGCGCTTGTCGTTATGGCAAGCGCTTTGCAGTGAATAGTGGCTATGGCGACCATAGCCCAGGGGAATTTGTGGAAATGGGCAACACTTGTACCCCTGCCCCCCTCGAAATTTGGGTGCAGCCGCAGGGGACAATCGCAAAGCTGTTACATCCCGCCAGATTAATTAAGTTGCCGGAGCTGTGGCTGCCCCCAGCCAACGAAAACCTATAGT
This sequence comes from Petrachloros mirabilis ULC683, assembly GCF_009939295.1. Lineage (GTDB taxonomy): Bacteria > Cyanobacteriota > Cyanobacteriia > Thermosynechococcales > Thermosynechococcaceae > Petrachloros > Petrachloros mirabilis. The sequence continues at coordinate 79,520 of NZ_WVIC01000019.1, read as the reverse complement.
GGCCATCTTGAAGACGCAGATGCCCCCACAGGTAGGTTTCGCGCTGGCCGTCGGCCACTAGCACATGCTCTGTAGTGGCCAGAATCGAGGAAGGCTGCCAGGGAGCCATACGGCCTGATAGCTTGCCGAGAGAGGGCTGGACAAATCGCCAAAAACTGGCCAGGGCAGATACGGGGTTGCCGGGTAGCCCAAAGTATAGGACAGAATGAGGACGCTCAGAGGTGGGGGCAAAGGTGGCGACGGTCAGGGGCTTGCCGGGCTTGACGGCCACGCTCCGAATGTGAATGTTAGCTCCTAATTCTGATAGGGCTTGGTCTACATAGTCATAGTCTCCGACGGATACCCCCCCAGAGGAAATCACCACATCGGCCTGGGCGATGGCCTGGGCGATCGCACCTTTCACCTCAGCCAAGCCATCCCCCACAATCCCTAACCTCTGCACCTGGGCACCGGCTTGCCGCACCAGAGCGGCTAGGGCAAATTGATTAGAATCAACGATTTGGCCAGGTTTTATGCTCTCCTCAGGGGCAACAAGTTCATTTCCCGTTGAGAATAGGGCGACTTGAAGGCGGCGATAGACCTGAATCTGCGTACATTGAACGCTGGCCAGCACCGCAATTTCTGGGGCTGCGATCATTGTTCCGGGTGTTAGCAGAAGGTTCCCGGCCTGGTAGTAGGCACCACGATGGCGCACAAAAGCCTGGGGTTCAGGGCAATGCTGGAACCAAACCTGATTGTTTTGACGCTGGGCTTGCTCCTGCATCACCACCGTATCGGCACCGACGGGGAGCATGGCTCCGGTATAAATGCGGGCAGCTTCGCCAGCCTGAAGCTTTTGTTGAGGGAGGTGCCCCGCAGGAACTTCCATGACCACTCGGAGTGCCACTGGCTGCTGGGGGCTGCACCCTTGGAGGTCAGCCTGACGAACAGCATAACCATCCATGGCGGAGTTGTCCCAGTAGGGAAAGTCCAGATCGCCACGAATGTCTGTTGCCAAAATTCGTCCATGGGCTGCGAGGAGGTCTACTCTCTCGATATCGAGGGTTGCATCTAGGGGATGCGAGAGGGCTAAAATTTTGGCTTCCGCCACTTGCACTGACAGCATAGGTTTTCCTGATTAAATCCAGGCACTTCTGAGATAAAAAGAACGTGAATTCGACGGCTCTCCCTTGCCCTCACCCCAACCCCTCTCCCTTCGCGTAGCGTGCCTGCAAGACGTAATATTGGCAGAGGGGCTAGCATGAATTTCTGCTCTGTTCCCCCTCTCCCAATCTTGGGCGAGGGGGCTAGGGGGTGAGGGCGGATATGTTGTCGTCAAGTTCACGTAAAAAGACTTCAATCTAGGGCTAGAGGGCGCAGAATATCCACAGTGACCTGACCGCTAAAGTCCGCAATGGGGGGGGTGAGTTTGGTGAGCTTAACCTGTACCTGAGCCACTTGGGGAAGCTGGAGCAGGTGATTGGCAATCTCAGAGGCTAGGCGCTCAATTAAGGTAAATCGGGCTGTTCTCAGGAGGGTTTGTACCTGACGAATCGCCTCTCGGTAATCGAGGGTATCAATCAGGGTGTCACTGATGCCAGCGGGAGCTAGATCGAGCCAAAAGGTCAGATCGACTTGAAACCATTGCCCTAGCACTTGTTCTTCGGGGAGTGCTCCGGTGTAGCCATAGCCCCGAATGCCCGTGACGTGTAGAGAGTCCATGGAGTTGCTCAGGTGACAGGCAGGGGGGCAGAAGCCAGGGGGGCAACCCCAGCTTGATCTAAAATTTGGGGAATTAAATCTTCTCGTTTAACGGCCATCATGTGAACCCCCTGGCAAAGGGCGCGGGCTTGTACCACCTGCTCAGCGGCAATCGCAATGCCTTCTTGGAGTGGATCGGTGGCTGCTTCCAAACGCTGAATAATGCGGTCTGGAATATTGACCCCTGGGACGTAACGGTTGATAAAACGGGCGTTTTTGGCAGATTTGAGTAAAAAGATGCCGGCCAGTACCGGTTTTTGGTATTGGGCTGCAATCTCCGTCATAAATTTTTCTAGGCGGTCAAAGTCTACAATTAACTGGCTCTGGAAAAATTCGGCTCCGGCGGCAATTTTGCGCTCGAAGCGGCGCTGAAGCCCTGACCAACTGGCTAGTTGTGGATCGACGGCTGCCCCAGGAAACAATTGGGTAGCACCATCTGGAAGTTGTTTTTCGTTGGCGTCAAAGCCGTTATTGAGCTTGGCAATTAACTGCAACAGCCGCACTGATTCTAAATCAAAGACGGCCTTGGCTTGGGGATGATCTCCGGCTTTGATGGGGTCGCCGGTCAAGGCCAGAATATTCCGAATGCCCAGGGCGTTAGCCCCCATGAGGTCGGCTTGGAGGGCAATGCGGTTGCGATCGCGGCAAGCCACCTGACAAACTGGCTCCAACCCCTGTTGCTGGAGCAGCACCGCACTCACCAGGGAACTCATCCGCAACACAGCTCGACTCCCATCGGTAATATTGAGTGCATGAACCCGACCTTTGAGATGTAGAGCCTGCTGGATCATGGCGGCAGCGGCTCCCCCCTTAGGCGGGGTTACCTCAGCGGTGACTAAAAATTCTCCAGCCTGGATGGCGCTCTGGAGCCGTGAACGGACATCTGGAACCGGAAAGCCGTTGGAACAAGGGTTCATCTTAGTTCTCTAAGCGCACACAATCTTGACAGAGGGAACAGGCTCTAGCCGCATCTGCTGGATCCACAATGGTGCGCTGACCCGTGGGAGCGCCATCAGAAAAGGTACCGGTATAGAGCAGGCGGTTTACACAGAGGCGAGCATTGGTAGCTTCCGTCAGGGAGCTAACCCCCTGGCAGGCAATGGCCGCCGAGCGAGGATCAATGATCGTGCGATTGCCAGAGGGGGTGCCATCCCTAAACGTCCGCTCAAAAAGGAGCCGATTCACACAGATCTTAATCACCTCAGGATTGGGTTGAGCCAGCGTGGTTGTGGGCATGATCATACACCCTAAAACCACAAAGACTGCAAGCCAGATTTTGGCTCTCGCAGTCTTTACCCCTTTCTGCCTAACCTGTACATGCTCTAAGTCGAATCCAAAATGCTGCATTCGCTCCCTTAGCCCCCCAAAATTGGGGGGAATCAGATTGCCTAAGTCTCCCAGAATTGGGGGATTTAGAGGGCTAGGCAGGGTGGATAATCCCACCGAAGACTTGTATGTATACCGGAGCCTTTCCCATGGGTGCCTGAGGTAAATCAAGCTGTGAGTATGACTCACGCCTGCCTCAATGGGGGATAGGGATCCCTTAGCGTCCTGCCCCCACCGGACTGGCTCCATTCCGTTTTGCCGCATCTGGTTCATCCTCCGCCAAGCCAAAGGTGTGATTAAAGACCTTAGAGACTTTATAGCCCGAATCAATGGACTCCAGGGGATCTTTGCGCAGGCGGTGGCGAAGACAGAGGGTAATCACCCGGCGAATATCAGCCACAGTTACCTCCGTTCGTCCTTCGAGGGCAGCTAAAGCGCGGGCGGCTCGATTGGTGACAATATCGCCCCGTAACCCGTCCACATCAAGCTCTGAGCAAATTTGGGAAATTTGTACCCGAAGTTCATGGTCAAGAGTGACCTTGCAAAGCAATGCCTGGGCATTGACAATCTTTTGACTCATCGCCTGTTGGGCATCTTGATGCTCGCTCAGAAACCCTTGGGGATCTTGGTCAAACTGCGATCGCTGCTCTACAATTTGCACCCGCAAACTCGGATCCTTGACCGTGCGAATTTCGGCGTGCATACCAAAGCGATCTAAAAGCTGAGGCCGCAGCTCACCCTCTTCGGGGTTGCCCGACCCCACCAACACGAACCGCGCCGGATGGCGAATCGAAATCCCTTCTCGCTCAACCGTGTTCCAGCCCGAGGCCGCTGAATCAAGCAACACATCTACGAGATGGTCATCGAGGAGGTTGACTTCATCCACGTAAAGAATGCCGCGATTAGCCTTGGCCAGCAGTCCAGGCTCAAAGGCTTTCACCCCTTCTGAGAGGGCTTTTTCAATATCAATGGTGCCGCAGACTCGATCTTCGGTGGCTCCCAAGGGTAAGTCCACCATGGGCACCTGTTTGGGTACGGTGGGTAGGGTTTCACCAGCGGCCACCCGAGCTTTGACCCCATCGCTCATTAACTCTGGATCTTGAGGATGGCTATTGAAGGGGTCGTCAGCCACCACCTCAATTTCGGGCAGCAGGTCAGCTAGGGCGCGAATGGTCGTGGACTTGCCAGTACCACGATCTCCCATGATCATCACCCCGCCAATGCGCGGATCAATCACATTTAAGAGCAGCGCCAGCTTCATTTCTTCCTGGCCGACAATGGCGGTGAATGGAAAAACAGCTCGACGCGAGCTAAACACAACAGTAGAATTCACAGACTTTTCTCAACTGGCAACACTGGGCGCTCAAAGTGAGCAGTATGCTTCATTGTGCCATACTTGCTGTGGCCAACGTTCTCAATGATCCCAGCAGTACCCGGTGGCCAAAAGCGCAGGTTGGCGCGGCCAATGACATGATTTTGCGGCAAAAAGCCCCAAATGTGTGAGTCATTACTATTATTGCGGTTATCGCCCATGACCCAGAGCATTTCAGGGGGTACCTGCACGGGTCCAAATTCATAGTCTGGCGGGGCGGTCAAGTAGGGTTCGCTCAGCACCTGTTGGTCAACATAAACCCGTCCTTGATACACTTGCACCGTCTGACCCGGAACCGCAATCACCCGCTTAATAAAGGCTTGATCAGCGCCATAGCCCACCGCTTGCAGAGCCATTGGGGGACGAAATACCACGATGTCACCGGGTCGAGGGGAATGCAGCCGATAGGACAGCTTCTCGACGACAATGCGATCGCCGGGATGTAGGGTAGGCTCCATGGACACCGAGGGGATGTATCGGGACTCAGCCACAAACCCACGAATCAAGAGTGCCATCAACACCGCAATGAGCAAGGTGAGTAGGTTTTCTTTCTGGGCTTGCCAAAAGGTGGGAGGAGTTGACTTTTCTGAAGAGGACATGCATCAGGCTCAGGTAATAGGACGAGGCCACTGAAGCCTAGTTTCTCATCCTAGTGCATCAATCTCATCGGGTGGAAAACCAAGAGGATTATTCTGGATGCCGATAGAGGGGGGAGTCACCCCAGGATAGAGACAGGAACGGGTCTGGCATCGCTACAGTGGAAAAAGAGCTTGGTAGCGGAGAAATCGTTCAGATGCCCCCATGGCTGCGCCACCTGGAACTACATCAGAAAACATCAAGGAGGAAGGGTATGAAAACCCGAATGCTGACTTGCCCATTCATGTTACTGGGTGCTATGGGGCTGGTGGCCTGTACCAGCTTGCCGATCTCTGGAGAGACGGGATCTGAATCTACTCCGTCCAGGGTTGAAGAGGCGTCCAATCCTGAATCCAGTTTGGCGGAGCGCACTTGTGAGCTTGTAGAATCCGGGTTTGGGCCGACCGGAACGGTACCGATTCGCACAGAAGTGGTGGCCTCGGGCTTAGAGGTGCCCTGGGGGCTTTTATTTCTCTCGGCGGATCGATTGTTGGTGACAGAGCGCTCCGGGCAGATTCGGTTGGTGGAAAATGGTGAGCTCCAGCCTGAACCGGTGGCCACAATTCCGGCGGTGGATCGGGGGGAAGGGGGTCTGTTAGATATTGAGGCGCACCCAGACTTTGACAGCAATCGTCAGTTTTATCTCTACTTCACCACCAATGCCGGTGGAGCAACGACCAATCGGGTGGAGCGATGGCAATTGTCTGAAGATGGCCGTAGTGCTAGGCGCGATCGCACCATTGTTGACAACATCCCCGTGGCACAATTTCACAACGGGGGGCGGCTGCGCTTTGGTCCCGACGGCATGTTGTACATCGGCACAGGAGATGCCCGCGACCCAGATCTATCTCAGGATCCAGAGAGCTTAGCGGGCAAAATTTTGCGGGTGACTCCAGAGGGGGACGTGCCTACCGACAACCCCATCGCAGGCAATCCCACTTACATTTTGGGGATTCGCAATACCCAAGGCTTTGACTGGTTCAACGCCGACATTCTCTGGGTGAGCGATCACGGCCCTAGTGGGGAACTTGGCCGACGGGGGCATGACAAAATTAGCGTGGCTCAGGCTGGGGACAATTTGGGGTGGCCCACCCTTCATGGCTGTGAAACCCAGGCCGGACTGGTCGAGCCCTCGATCACCTGGCGAGAAGCGGTGCCCCCAGGGGGCGCTGCCATCTATACCGGTGAGGCTATTCCGGAGTGGCAGGGGGATTTGATTGTGGGAGCCCTGGGCTCTCGACATTTGCAACGGGTGCAGTTTGACCCCGACAACCCCTATCGGGTCGCAGCCCATGAAGTCTATCTTCAAGATCAACTGGGTCGGATTCGAGAGGTAAAAATGGGGCCAGACGGAGAACTGTACGTGACCACCAGCAATTGCGATGGCCGGGGCAGTTGTCCAACCGGTGGCGATCAGGTGCTGCGAATTACTTCACCCGCTAGCGCAATGAGGCAAAGCCAGTCCCGCTGAACTTCGGCAATCCAGTTAGCAACCAGAGGCGCAGTCCGGCTGCGCTGGGGGGCATCTAGCAATGCCACCACTGTCTCAACTTGGTCAAAGTTGGGGGCTGCCAGCACCTCGGTTTGCAGAAATTGACGTACCACCCGCCGTTGCAAAGCCAACGGCACCCGCCTGAGCGTAGGCCGATGCAGGGCTGGATGCTGGGGGGGGTCTGGATGGGCGGCAGGCAGAGCCCTCTTCAGGCACGCTTGAGCCACCCCGTCAAGATAGGCAACATCGGCCTGAAGAAGTTCGGCAGTGCGTGCCAAGGCGCGATCGACTTGGGGGTTAAACTGCGATCGCAGCAACGGCAACACCTGTTGACGCATCCGATTCCGGCGATAGGCCAAATCCTGATTCATAGAATCCTGCCAAGGAGAGAGGCTCAGCGCCGTGCAGAATGCCCCGGTTTGTGCCCGGGTCACATTCAACAAGGGGCGAACCAGGGAAACGGTGGCTGACAACGATCGCTGCCAGGTCAAGGCTTGCAACCCCTCCATGCCACTGCCCCGCACCAGGTTGTACAGCAAAGTTTCGGCGCGATCACTGGCTGTATGGGCAGTCACTACAGTTGGGTAGCCTTCAGTTTCGGCCAGATCCCTCAGCACCCCATAGCGCCAGTCTCGCCCTGCCGCCTCTGTTTTGAGTACAGCCGGAGCCATGCGCACATACAAAGGCAAATTCCAAGCCTGCACCAAGGCCGACACATAGGTTGCATTGGCCGTCGAGTCTGGCGGCCAGCGATGATCACAGTGGGCAACCCCCAATTGCCAGCCCCATTTAGGCTGTAAATCTAAGAGCAACCGCAATAGACACAGCGAATCTTGCCCCCCCGAAAAGGCCAAGAGTACAGGCTGCGATCGCGGCAATAAATTTCGCTGTCGCAAGCCTTGATCAAAATGAGCGTGCAGTGGCGTCCAGCGCATAGCACCACATATACCTAGAGAGCAGGCCTCTGCCTAGAAAAACCAACCGTAGGAGTGCAGACCCTTGCCCAACAAATTCACACCCAAATAGCAAACCCAGACCACCCCCAATCCGGCTGTGGCCAACATTGCCGGACGGCGACCCTGCCACCCTCGCGTAATGCGGGCATGGAGATAGGCCGCAAACACCAACCAGGTAATCAACGCCCAGGTTTCCTTAGGATCCCAGCTCCAGGGTGCGCCCCAGGCTTCATTCGCCCAGACCGCCCCTGAAATAATCCCAATGGTGAGCAGGGGAAACCCCAAACCAATCACGCGGTAGCTGAGGTTATCTAAGGTTTCCGCCAAAGTCAGACGCTGAATAGACAGCGTTGGGGCTTCCTTCGCCGCCACTGGCGTTAAAACCGCAGTGCCCCCCGATGCCGAACTGAAGCTAGCTCCACCGGGCAGCGGGTCAGTCTGGGCAGCGGTGTGGTTAAGCCGCCCCTCTCGAAACCCCCCAGTGCCCACCGAACTCCCCTTGAGGTGAATAGGCTGTCCCCGACTCACCACCAAAAAGGCAATGGCCAGCAGCGACCCCACCATTAAAGCTGCATAGCTGAGCATCATCACACTCACATGCATCATCAGCCAATTTGACTTCAGCGCGGGCACCAAAGGAGCAGACACCTGCATTCCCACAGGAAGCGTCAAAGTGGCAAAGGCAGCAATACACATGACCACCGGAGCCGTAACCGCCCCTACCAAGCGGCTCTCGCCCATGCGCTCTGCAAATAGAGCAAAGGTGGTCAACCCCCAAGCCAGAAAAAATAACGACTCATAGAGGTTACTAATCGGAAAATATCCCGCCTCCAACCATCGGGCACCCAGAAGTCCAGCGATACAGAGGTTGCCAATAGCCAGACCCGCCGTGGAGAGAACCGCCAAGCCTGGCACCTTAGGGAATGCCACCCCTGCCCAGTACAGCAGTGTCGTCACCAAGAGAATGGCAAATGCACCATTGTCCAGCGTATTTTGCAGCGCCACCAAATCCATGCCCTGTTTCTCTCCGCAGCGTTTTGAATCGTTCACTCAATACCTGGCTTCATCCTACCTAGGATTTGAGCCCTTGCCAAAGCATTCTTGGACTTCAGCCCTCTGTCTTGGGCAGGGAAGCAGGCTGAGCCTGGAGTTTGAGAAAGGCCGCTTCTGCAGCAGACTTTTCGGCAGCCTTGCGCGAGCGTCCTACTCCCGTTGCCAAGTGCTCACCCAGAAGCCATACTTCAGCAATAAAGCGCTGGGGATTCAGATGATCCTGAGAGAGTTCAGGCCGCTCGGCTTCATGCACCCGATATTCGGGCAACTGCTGATAGTGGGCTTGGGTCCACTGTTGTAGTGCCGCTTTATAGTTTTGATAGGCCGGATCCGAGCGCACAGCAGCCGCTCGCTTCTCAAAGTGAGGCTCAAGCCAAGGGCGAATTAACGAAAAATCATGGGTGCTGAGGTAAAGTGCCCCCACCATGGCCTCAAAGGCATCCGCCAACCGAGACTCTTGTCCTTTGTAATCCCGGGCAGCACTGGGCGCAACCCGCAAGAAGCGCTCTAGGCCATAGAGATAGGCCAGCTCCGCCAAGGTGCGATCGCTCACCAACACTGACCGAATCGCTGACCACTCCCCGACCCGACCCGTCGCACTGTCCTGCCACAGCCACTCTGCCGCAAACAGACGCACAACCGCATCTCCAATAAATTCCAACTGTTCGTAGTTAGCCGTTGCCGAAGCCGTTGGGTGAGTCATCGCCACATCTAGCAGCCCCCACTTCACCGAGGCCGGAGCATCTAGTCCCAGACGATCGAGCAGCTTTTGCAATTGTCGCTTCCGTTCGGGGTAGACCTCCGCCATTCCTGAGTGCCTCTGTTGCGCCTAAAACCATGCAAAAAGCAGAAAGAGTCAGCCGTAAGCCGGGTTCTGTTCTCTGGATGTTCGCAAATTGCCCTTCGATAGGAGCAGTTCCTCTGATCCAGGGGGGTTATCTATCTAGGACGGTTGTTACCAAACGCCTCATGCGGCTTCTATCAAAGCGGAACCGGAAAAAGACCAACCCTTGTTCCTCTGCCTTGCTCCCAACCGGGGTTTACCGAGCCAACACCTCTCGATGTTGCTGGTGCGCTCTTACCGCACCCTTGCACCCTTACCTGTGAGTGCCCCTGAAAGAAAAATGCTGGAATAGCGCCATTCCCAAACATTTCCTGTTCAAGGGTGTATCCATCGGCGGTATGTTTCTGTGGCACTGTCCTCACGGTCACCCGCACTGGGCGTTACCCAGCAAGTTTGGTCTTTGGGGAGCCCGGACTTTCCTCAGACCGGCTGTTGAGCCAGTCCGCAACCACCAACACCAACTCTTTCTACATTCCGTAGTTTAGCGAGATGATTTGAGAGTTGGCCATCTCAGTGGGGTGAGTCAAGGGAAGCAATGTTTACGAAAATTTAAGTTTTGGGGTCAAAAGTCTACCCGTAGCGGAACAACCCCGCAGAAGCAAACGACATAAAAACCGTCTTAGAGGCGGTTGGAAAAGTTTCTAACACCTTGCACCCGCCCCCTAAATTCCCCATTCTGGGGGGTTGGGGAGCGAGTATAGAGCATGGGAAGACTTTAAAGACAGCCGCTTAGATGAGGCAACTAGGGCACCAGGCATGGGTACTCTGAGGGAGCGGAGTGATTTGACAAATTAGCCCCATAGATGAACAGTAATGGCGTAACGCTGCTCTACCCAGAAAAAGGCTTTTCCACGTTTCGGATGTATTCGCATGGTTAATGACAACAGGGAACCACCGAGCGGCGCTCTCAAGCCAGCCCTAGGCAATCTGGCACTGACCGCCATGATGATTGGCCTAGGTATTCCATTGAATCCAGCCATGGCCACAACTTTTGGTCAGCAGGAGGTACCACAGGACAAGTTTATTGCAGTCGCAGTGCCCAGAGAAGGTGGAAATTTCACCCTCTTGATCTTAGAGCAACTTTCTCAGCAGCGACCTTGCTGGCGCGAGAGTGGGTCACGCCCCACCCGAATTGATCCCCTGCTCTTGGACTTTGACTTTACGGGCATCTGTGGACGCAGTACCGACAGCAACGGCTATTCCCTCCGAGTTGCGGGGCAAGATTTAGCCGTCAACTATCGACTGAGTATTCAACCCCAAGGAAATAATGTGGTGCTGATGGGGGTGCCAGCCAATACCCGGCAAGGGCAACCCATGGAAATTGGGCGCACCCAGGGTATAGCAGATGGCCTCCTCAAATTTGAACTCGATCCGGGCTGGCGTTTTGCCAAGCGCACGTACCAGGGCAAAACCCTAGGTCATGTCTACCTGGCTCGGGATACCCCAGCCTCGTCAGCAGTAGCCGCCCGTTCCACCCCGATACCGCCGCCCCGTCGGGCAAACTCAGTGCCAAGTCGTGCCGTAGAGATTCCCGTGCCGACCCCCGGCACCGCCCCAGGTCGTCCAGCTACCTTTGCGGGGGCGACGTCAACCAGTGTGTATCGGGTGATGGTGCGACCCCGAAACCAGGCTGAGCAAGATCGGGTTCGAGCCTTGGTGCCGGGTGCTTTTCGTGCCAGCTATCGTGGCCAAACGGTCATGCAAGTGGGGCTGTTTCGAGAGCGCGAAAAGGCCAGAGAAGTTGACCAAATCCTCAGGCGTCAAAATCTACGCACCTTGATTGCCCAGGAAGATCAGCGGGTGGCTCCCATTGCCACCACGCCAAGCTCAGGGCAAGTTAATGCCATTTTGCCGGTTCCCAGCAGTCCAGCGCCCATGGGGAACCTCCGAGGCGATCGCGGCAATGATTTGTGGGCTGTCGGAACGGTGCCACCGCCCCCCCCTGCCCCCTCTGTGGCGAGAGCCCCTCGCTATCGCGTTTTGGTACAGGCTACCTCTGCATCAGACCAATCTCGGGTGCGATCGCTAGTGCCAGATGCGTTTCGTTCCAGCTATCAGGGGCGGTCTGTGATGCAAGTTGGCTCCTTTGGTCAGCAGAATGAAGCCAACGCGGTGATTGCCCTAATGCGTCAGAATGGGTTTAATCCCATTGTGGAGCGTAGCCCTTGAGGGTCGATAGATACACCACCCATCTGAATCGGCCACCTCAGGCACTGGGAAAGTGGGGGACAAGCAGATTGGGATTAGCATCTAAGGTAAATCAGAGCATGGTGTCTGGGATGAAGACGGTCGCGATCGCGATCTTAGTGGGGCTTTTGTGGCTCGGGGGCTCCCTCAATGCCTGGGCGAGACCGGCACCCAGTAGCGGGACTGCCAGCTCAATTCAGCCCTACTTAAATCGGGTGAGCGACCAGGTGACGGAGTTCACGCTAGACAATGGCATGAAGTTTATTGTCCTAGAGCGACATCAAGCCCCAGTGGTCTCTTTCATGACCTATGCCGATGTGGGCGGAGCCAACGAACCCCCAGGCCAAACTGGGGTAGCTCACTATCTAGAACACCTAGCCTTCAAAGGCACTGAGCGCATCGGCACCCGCGACTTTGCCGCCGAAGCACTGCTGCTGGAACGCCTCGATCAGCTCTTTGACCAACTGCAAACTGCCCGTGCTGCCGGTGACACCGAGGGAGCCACCCAACTACAAGCTGAATTTGCAGCGGTGGCATCAGAGGCCAACGCCTACGTCAAGCAAAATGAGCTGGGTCTGATTGTCAGTCAAGCCGGAGGCGTGGGGCTGAATGCCAACACCTCTGCCGATGCCACGCGCTACTTTTACAGTTTTCCTGCCAATAAGCTAGAGCTGTGGATGTCCCTGGAGTCGGAGCGCTTCTTAGAGCCGGTCTTCCGGGAGTTTTTTCAGGAAAAGCAGGTGATCTTAGAAGAGCGGCAAATGCGCACCGACAATTCGCCAGTGGGTCGCATGGTTGAAGCGTTTTTAGAGACCGCCTTCGAGGTGCATCCCTACCGACAGCCCGTGATTGGCTATGAGGCCGATTTGCAAAATCTCCGCCGCCAAGATGTCCAAGCTTTTTTTGACACCTATTACGTTCCCAATAACTTGACCCTGGCCGTGGTCGGCGATGTCAACCCCAAAGAGGTGAAACGACTGGCTCAGATCTACTTTGGGCGCTATCCGGCTCGACCCGCACCCCCCGCCCTGACGGTGAGCGAGCCGCCCCAGACTGAACCCCGGTCAATCACCCTTAACCTACCCTCGCAGCCCTGGTATTTTGAGGGCTATCATCGCCCTGCCATTACCGATCCAGACAACAGCGTTTACGAGTTAATTGCTAGTCTGCTCAGCGATGGGCGCACCTCTCGCCTTTATCGCAACCTAGTGGAAACCCAGCGGGTGGCTCTGAGCGCTCAGGGTAGCAGCAGCTTTCCCGGCGATAAATATCCTCATCTGATGCTGTTCTATGCCCTCTCTGCCCCTGACCGCTCTGTGGAAGAGGTGGCCACGGCTCTGCACCAGGAAATTGAGCGCCTCAAAACCGAACCCGTGGATGAGGTGGATCTCGATCGGCTCAAGACCCAGGCGCGGGCTTCCCTGCTGCGATCGCTGGACTCCAATAGCGGCATGGCTCGCCTTCTGGTAGAGTACCAGGTGAAAACCGGAGACTGGCGCAATTTATTTCGAGAGCTAGATGAGATTGCGGCGGTGACGGCTGCCGATATTCAACGGGTGGCTCAGGCCACCTTTACCCCAGAAAATTGCACCGTGGGTAAAATTTTGCCCCAAACCTCCTAATTCGCTCACAGATCTTTTGCTCAACACATTGCCATGGGATTTCAGCCTCTATTCCGTTCACATCTGCCTCGCTGGGGTCATGTTTTGGGGAAACAGCAGCGGTTCTCCTTGATTGCTTTGGTGGCCATTGGGCTGATTTTCCTGGGTTCGGTGCCCGTCCGAGCCGCCACGCCTCGGCACTATACGGAGCTGACCTTTCCGGCGCTACCTGAAATTCAATTGCCTGACTACGAGCGGTTTCAGTTGGACAACGGGTTAGTGGTTTACCTCATGGAGAATCATGAGCTGCCCTTGGTGGCTGGCACGGTCATGATTCACACCGGCAGTCGATTTGACCCTCCCGACAAGGTGGGACTAGCCGATGTCACCGGCACCGTCATTCGGGCTGGGGGCACCCAGTCCCATGATGCCAACACCCTCAATCGGCTGCTAGAGCAGCGGGCGGCTGCCGTGGAGGTCAGTGTTGGTCAAGCCATGGGGAGTGCCCGATTCAGTGCCCTGAGCGAAGATTTAGAGTCGGTCTTTGGCTTATTTGCTGAAGTGTTGCAGTCTCCTCGATTTCCCCAAGATCAGATCGACCTAGCCCTGTCTCAAGGACGAGGCGCAATCTCCCGTCGCAATGACACCCCAGACAGCATCAGTGGCCGTGAATTTCCCAAGCTGATCTACGGAGCTGACAGCCCCTTTGCCCGCACCCAGGAGTATGAGACCCTGGCCGCCATTACCCGGACAGATCTGGTGCAGTTTTATCAAACCTATTTTCATCCCGACCAAATGATTTTGGGCATCGTGGGGGACTTTGAGCCTCGGGGCATGAAGCAGTTAATCCAGGCGCAGTTTGGAGATTGGCCAGCCAGTTCAACGCCCCTAGCAGAAACACCCCCACCGGTTGTACCCCGTTCCCCTGGGGGGGTCTTTTTGGTGGAGCAGCCCCAACTCACCCAGAGCACGGTGCAACTGGGCCACTTGGGGGTGCGCTTAGATGACCCGGATATGTTCGCCCTCTACGTGATCAATGAGGCGCTGAACAGCTTTGGGGGACGCTTGTTTGATGAGGTGCGATCGCGCCAAGGGTTAGCCTACTCGGTCTATGCCCTCTGGCGACCTCAGTATGACTATCCGGGTCTGTTTGTGGGGGGCGGCCAAACCCGTTCTGAGACAACCGTGGCCTTTATTGAGGCGGTCAAAGCCGAGTTTGAGAAGCTGCGGACCACACCCATCTCCGAGCAAGAATTGCAGCAGGCCAAGGACTCCATTTTGAACTCCTTTGTGTTTAACTTTCAGGATCCGGCTCAAACCCTGGTGCGCCTGATGCGCTATGAGTACTTCGACTACCCTGATGACTATATTTTTCAGTACCAGCGAGCCGTCAAAGCCATGACCGCCAATCAGGTGCTTCAGGCAGCTCAAGCCCATCTGCACCCCGATCAACTGGTGACCCTGGTGGTCGGCAATCCTCAAACCATGCAGCCAGATCTGACGGCTCTCCAAGGGACGGTGACACCCGTTAAGCTTCAGCCCACGTCTTAGCAGCGGTTTGAAAGTGTCTAACGCCTTGCACCCGCCCCGTCAATATGTATTTGCGGCGGTTCATTCGGCTCATGACCTTCCTCCCAACCGTTTGCAGGTTATGATTCCGGAGAAACCTGCGGGGTCTGGGGCGCTGGCGACGTAGGTTGCAGACTGCGGAAATAGGCTCGACCCAGGGTGAGCCAAAAGATGACATAGACCAGCGCTTGGCCGACATACAATTGCTGGGTGTAGCCCACCAGGGTTTTGAGCAAAATGCCCGGAAATTGGCGATCGGGCAACACTTTCGAGAGATCCCACACCTGAGGTCCCAGTAAGCAAGCCCGCCCATGGGGAGGGCACAGGTGAGCTTGGGGATGAAGATGTTGCCATGCGATCGCAGCCCCATCTACATGACGCAACACCGAGATTGCCAAACCCGACACAATCAGCAGCAGCAGTACCCCCATCACCTGAAAAAACCGGCGCAGGTTAATCCGAATACCCCACCCAAACAGAAGATAGCCCAGCACCACAGCAGTGCTCAAACCCGCCACTGCCCCCCAGACAGGCATCCATCCCCCCTGGAACTGAGCGACCACAAACAAGACGGTTTCAATGCCCTCCCGCAAAACCGCCACAAAAATCAGACTGAAAATACCCCAGGCTGCCTGACGATCCAACTTCAATGCCGACTGCACCGAACCTTCAATCTCTAACTTCTGGGCGCGAGCCTGTCGCGTCATCCACAGCAGCATCCAACTGAGCATGACAATGGCCAGACTGCCAACGCCTGCCTCAAACAGTTGCTTCAAGAATGAAGCATAGGGCGCTTTAGAGCTTTGCAACCCCCAAAGACTGCCTTGGAGCAGTCCCCCCAAGGCCAAACTCATCAATACCCCCGCACCCATCCCAAGGTATACCCAGGGTTTCAAGTGAGCGTGCTGAGATTGCTGTAGACAGGCCAGCACAATGCCTACGACTAGGGCTGCTTCAACCCCTTCTCGGAGGGTGATCAAAAACGTGGGTAAGGCTAAACTCCAATCCATAGGACATTGATCGACGGCATCTCCCTTTAACCTAGAACAATGCGCGGCAAGCGAGGCTTGAAGTTACAGACAATTTCATAGGAAATGGTTCCCAGTTGCGCCGCCCAGTCATCAGCAGAAATGGACTGATCTCTATCTTGACCCAGGAGCGTCACCTCATCCCCCACCTTCACCTGAGCTAGATCGCTAACATCCACCATGAGCTGATCCATGGTGATGATCCCCACCTGGGGCACTCGTTGCCCCCGAATCAGAACTGAGATTTGATTAGAGAGGCGGCGGGGCACGCCATCGGCATAGCCAATGGCCACCACTGCCAGGGTCATGGGATGTGGGGTGACATAGGTGTGGCCATAGCTAACGCCCGTTCCGGCTGGCACGGCTTTAAGCTGTGTTACCCGTGCCTTTACCTGCATGACCGGCTGGAGATTCAGGATTGAGTGAAACTGAGGGCTAGGGTATAGACCGTACAGCGCCAGGCCAATGCGAACCCAGTCGTAGTGGAATGGCTGGCCGCTGAGGGCTCCTGCTGAGTTGGCTAGGTGCAGTCTGGGAATGGAAATTCCTGCTAAGTGCGCGTGTTGAATCACCTGCTCAAAGCGCTGCTGCTGGATCACCATGAAGCTGGGGTCAGGGTCATCCGCCGTAGCCAGATGCGAGTAGACACTGGCAATATCCAGATTGGGCAGACTGTGAACCAGCTTGATAAACTCTGAACCCTGGAGCCAGAGCGGCCCTAGGCGCGACATGCCCGTATCAATTTTGAGGTGAACGGGCAGCGGTGCTGTGAGATGCTGGGAAAAACATCGAGCCTGCTCGGGACTACAGAGGGTGGGCTGGAGTTGCCACTGGCTCAAAGCCTGGATCTGCTCCGGATTGTGGATGGCTCCTAGAATCACGATGGGAACAGTGAGGTTGGCCTGACGCAGGGCGATGCCCTCAGCCAGGGTCGCCACTCCCAGGGCTGCCGCCCCCTGGGCAACCACCGTCCGAGCTACCGTCACGGCACCATGGCCATAGGCATCTGCTTTCACCACTGCCAGGATTTGAGTGGGGGGTGCCAACACAGTCTCAAGTTGCTTGAAGTTATGAATCAGCGCCGCTGGATCAATGGTGATCCAGGCGCGATCGCAGCTCGGGAATGGGGATCCACAGACCACAGGCAATGACTCCGCAGAAGAGGGCACGAGGCTGGCGCTCATGCCTTGGCTTGTTGCTCTTGAAGATACTGCTGATAGCCTAGATTCGCCAAGCGATCTTGCTTGGTTTGCACCCTTTGGCTCAAGTCCTGGCGATAGGTCTGGACTTTTTGTAGCAGTTCAGGATCGTGGGTAGCCAAGATTTGGATCGCCAGAAGGCCCGCGTTGGTGGCGTTGCCAATGGCGACGGTGGCCACGGGAATCCCGGCGGGCATCTGCACAATGGAGTAGAGCGAATCAACCCCTTGCAAGCAGCGGCTGGGAACGGGCACTCCAATGACGGGCAGAGGGGTGAGGGCCGCGACCATGCCAGGGAGATGAGCCGCTCCCCCCGCCCCTGCAATAATTACTTTCAGACCTTGATGGTGAGCCTGCTGGGCAAATTCGACCATGCGGTTGGGGGTGCGATGGGCAGAGATGATTTCCACGTGGTGAGGAACACCAAAGGTTTCGCAGATGGCGATCGCACCCTCCATGGTGGGCAAGTCTGAATCACTGCCCATAATAATGGCCACTTGTGCTTGGGTCATAGTTGCCTTCCAGCCCTTAACGTTACAAAAGTTTATCTTACCTAGGCTTAGAACCCTGGGTTTGATCGATTTCAGCGTCAGGAGTCTATCGTTTTGTTTAAATCCATTAAAGCCTTGTAAATTTTGTCTAAAATTTAAGTCGCAAATGATTGCGGCTTTGCTGTAGCACTGCACAATTTCAGCAAATGCCCATGTTCCCCTGATGCTGCTTGAGGAAACCCTGATGAATCCATTACAAAAATATCGCTTTTCTTGCACCCTCACCTTTGGCGATATTTATGGACAGGTCATGGTTTGGCTAATTGTGATTTTTATTAGTCTGGCATCGGCGATCGCCATGTACGAAAACCCGGTCTATGCCTTTTTGACCGGGGGGCTGATTTTAGTTTTGTCCCTGCCCTTCTTGCTGTTTGCCTTTGTGACTACGCTGCTCAACAACATTGAGCTGAAGCCCATGGAAGAAACAGCACCGCGATCGCAGCCAGTTCCCCCCAACAGCAATCCCGGTCAACCGGGAGCCGTCCAACCCAGCTAGGACGTGGCAAAAACACAGTCATTGTCCCTTTGCCTGAAAAACGCCCAAATTGCAGGTTATTCGGGTCTACAGCAGGTTCTCATCCAATCAGGTCAGATTGCGACGATTCAGCCCCAGATCCAGGTAGCAGAAAACTTTCCTTGCCTAGATCTAGGGGGGGATTGGCTGTCCCTTGGCGGTGTTGATCTGCAAATCAATGGGGCGCTGGGCATTGCCTTTACCGACTTGGGGGCGATGCCCGGTTCTACCTTGTCTAAAATTTGCCGCTTTTTGTGGGAGCAGGGGGTAGACGCCTACTTGCCAACCCTGGTGACCACATCTGTGGACAACATTCACAGCGCTCTAGCCCACCTATCGCAGTTTCAGCCCGAACCAGGCACCGCCCAGATTCTTGGGGCACACCTAGAGGGGCCATTTCTCAACCCCGCCAAGCAGGGGGCGCATCCGGCTGAGTTTCTCTTGCCGCTAACCGTGACAGAAGTGGAGCGGGTGTTGGGTGTGTACAGTGCCCAGGTCAAGTTGATCACCCTCGCCCCGGAGCTGGATCCAACGGGGATGGCCTTGGCCGCTCTGCGCGATCGCAACATCTTCATCAGCTTGGGACATTCTCTGGCCACGGCAGAAGAGGCGCAGACTGCCTTTGAGCAAGGCGCAACCCTAGTCACCCATGCCTTTAACGCCATGCCCAGCCTCCACCACCGCCAGCCAGGGCTGTTGGGGGCAGCACTACTCACCCCGGGCATTCGGTGTGGTGTGATTGCAGACGGTGAGCACATCCACCCCAGAATGCTGCAACTCTTAGTGCGGATGGCTCAGAGATCCGGGCTGTTTCTGGTCAGCGATGCCCTAGCTCCCCTGGGATTGCCCGATGGCACCTACCCTTGGGATGCCCGCACCATCACGATTGCAAACGGCACCGCTCGTCTGGCGGACGGTACCCTAGCTGGGACGACGCTACCCCTATTGCAGGGGGTGCAAAACCTGGTGCATTGGGGCATCTGTTCAGTGCCAGAAGCCATTCACTTAGCCACGGAAGCCCCCCGCCAAGCGCTAAATCTGCCTGGACTTGGCCCTGGACAGTCCTTATCCGGCTTGCTGCGCTGGCATCTTGACGCTAAGAACACTCTAAGCTGGGAACGGTTGTTTTCCTGGCCAGAGGATTGTTGAGCCAGTGGATAGCTTAGGGCACTTTCGGGGGTTGTTTTTAGGGGTCGGTGTGGGTGAACGGCTCACCTTAGGGTATGCTCCCCACCCCAGTCAGTCTTTTATGCAATCGCTGTTGACTTGGGGGCAGTCTCAGCCCTCGGAGAAACCGCCTGAGCAAGCCTTGATGGCTCTCTTGCCCACATTCTTGCTGGGTAGTGATTCCCCCTGGCAGTGGCAAGATTACATTCGGCGGGGCTTTTCACCCCAAACGGATCTGGAATGGCACCAGACGGCTCAGGGGCTAGGCGCAATTTTGGTGACGATCTTGGCCGATCCAATGCAGTCGTTCCTGACGGTGTTGCCCCGAAGCTGGGCGCAACTTGAGGCTGCTGGGTTTGGCTCCCTCCCCATTCTAGAGACTGTGCAAACGCTTCTGGAGCAACGGGTGGCATTGATGGGTGCGATCGCAGCCCTCAGTCCCCAACCCTGTCCCCAACCTTGTCCCCAAGGCACTGATTTGCCAAGTACCCCAACACCTTCCCCAGAAGCCATTGCGGTTTCACCCTTAACCCTGCTGGCGCTAGCCTGCTACACCTGGCTCAGCACCGCCACCCATTTTCACCTCAGCCTTCAGCGTGCCCGCCACATTCCTGCGCCTAGGATCTTACCCATTTTAGTGGCAGCTCTCTCAGGGTTCAGCAATACTGCCCGAGGGATTCCCCCGCTGGATCTGTTGCGATTAGAGACCTCCAATCCACTGGGGCAAACGGACGCTCAGATCCTCACAGTCGCCGCCGATCGCTTGTATATGCAATGGGCCGGCATTGGAGCTAACCCAAATGTGCCGCTGGAGTTGCTGGAAGTTGCGATCGCTCCACCCGATGCCTAAGGCAAGGCATCCAAGCCCCGATAGAGATCTGCGATCGGGAAGTCTAGGCCAATACTGTTCAAATTGATCCAACTCCCAGCTTCATTAATGACAGACTCCCAGGTGTGAGGAGTGATGCGTCTTCGACATTCAACCTGTTGCTGGGTTTGCGAAATGAGGACGTATTCCTCTAAAGACTCAATCCGCTGATAATCGGCAAATTTGTCACCCAGATCAAAGGCTTCTGTACTAGATGAAAGAACTTCAGCAATCAACTTCGGGAAGCGCTTAACATAGCGATCCTCACGGTCGCGTGGATCACAGGTAATAAAAGCATCCGGATAATAATAAAATTCATGGAAATAGCTAACCTTGACATTCCCAGAGTAAAACCGACAGTCTGAGGGATCGCCAAAGTGGTTGTCAATGCGCTTCAGCAAATTAAACGTAATGCGATCATGATTGTCAGTCCCGCCAGCCATAGCGTAAACCAGACCCCGACGGTATTCATGGCGAATTTGACTCCGTTGTTCAATGTCCAGATATTCTTCCGGACTAATATAGTTTGGAGTAGCAATCATAGATTGGGTCTGGGCTAGCTGCTGGGTGCCTCTATTTTAGGTTCCGAGTACCCGGCAACGATACACTAAATGGGTGCCTCTACTCCCATGTGTTGATGACTATGACCAATCCGGTGGCCACCCTGCTTGAGCGGGGTGTAAGTGATCTCTTTCCCCATGTGCCCGACAGCCAAAACCCTAACGAGAATCTTGCCTACCGGCTGCAACACACCGATCGCCCCCTCCGGATTAAATTTGGCATTGATCCCACCGGCAGCGAAGTCCATCTTGGCCATAGCATTCCCATTCGCAAGCTGCGAGCCTTTCAAGACCAAGGGCATATTGCTGTTTTGATTATCGGAGACTTTACCGCCCGCATTGGTGATCCCACCGGTAAATCTGAAGTCCGGCGTCAACTCACCGAAGCAGATGTCGCTGCAAATGTCCGCACCTATCTGGATCAAATTCGCCCCATCCTCGACTTTGATGCCCCCGGTCGCTTAGAAATTCGCTACAACTCCGAGTGGCTATCGCGCCTGGATTTGGCCAAAACCCTGGAACTCATGACCACCATGACTGTAGGCCAGATGTTGGCCAAGGAAGGCTTTGCCGAGCGCTATCAGCAAGGTAGCCCCGTCTACCTCCATGAATTTCTCTACCCGATGATGCAGGGCTATGACTCAGTGGCGGTGCAGGCCGATGTAGAGCTAGGGGGCACCGACCAAAAATTCAATATTGCTGTGGGGCGCGATCTACAGCGTCACTTTGGGCAGCCGCCACAGTTTGGCCTACTGATGCCGATTCTGGTGGGCACCGATGGGGTGCAAAAAATGTCCAAGTCTCTTAACAACTACGTGGGGCTGGCCGAAGATCCGGTGACCATGTACTCCAAGCTAGAAAAGACCCCGGATCCCCTCCTTGCCCAATATTTTGAATTGTTGACCAATCTACCGCTGAAGGATCTGCCAGAGAATCCTCGTGATGGCCAAAAGCAGCTCGCCCTGGAGCTTGTGAGTCAGTACCATGGGGCTGAGGTCGCCCAATCTACCCAGCAATCGGTGGCGGCCATGGTCACCCAGGGCACCCTGAGTGACACCGAGCTGATTCCAGAATTCTCTTTGGCAGAGGTGCAGTTTCCGGCCAAGCTCTTTTACCTGGTGAGTGCCAGTGGGCTCTGCACCAGCAGCAGTGATGCCCGTCGCCAAATTCAAGGGGGAGCCGTCAAACTCAATGGTATAAAAATTAACCAAGTGGACTGGAAGATCGAGTCTCCTGAAGCGCTGAGTGGTCAGGTTCTCCAGGTGGGAAAGAAAAAGTTTATTCGTTTTACCGTGTAGCGTTCATCTGAGTGTTACAGTGCTTCCTCGGCGATAGGGCACCCTTGTTGATCAAGAATTAGCCCTGAAATATAGCTTGACTTGGCTAACAGGGTTAGATAGAAAACAAGTTTGTGTATTAAAGCATGGCCAAAAGCAACTAAACTACCGTATAAACACGTATGCTTTTCAGGGCGCTTATGCTGTCTAATGGGGAATACTCCTTAGAGATGCTGGCCGCAAAATAGGTGGAGTAATATGACAACGGTGATGGTGGTTGACGACAGTCCCACAATGCGCGCAGTGCTCTGTGATCTTCTCCGAGATTACGGGTTAGAGGTGCTTGAGGCCGAAGATGGTCTAGCCGCAAAGCAGCTTCTCAAAGAAAAAGCTGATAGCCCCCCATCTTTATTGATCACAGATATTGTGATGCCCAATATGAATGGCTATGAGCTTTGTCGCTGGGTCAAGCAAGAATTCAATATGCCAGTCATTATGTGTACGACTAAGGGTGAAGCCTTTGATCGTCATTGGGGCATGAGACAGGGTGGAGATGCCTACATTACGAAGCCGTTTAATCCGGATGAAATGATTGCTACGGTTCGCAAGCTGTTAAAAAACCCATCCTGAACTCGCATCAGGTGATCAAGTCCCATGTCAATTGAAATTGAGCGTAAGTTTCTGGTCACGGGTCAGGGCTGGCGATCAGATCATCAGGGCACTTCATATCTGCAAGGCTATCTGGGGCTTTCGTCTCACTGCACCGTTCGAGTGCGCATTGCTGGGGGCTGTGCTTGGCTGACTCTTAAGGGCAAAAGTCAGGGTATTTCTCGGTCTGAGTATGAGTATGGTATTCCCATTGGGGAAGCTCAGGAAATTTTGTCAACCCTCTGCCCCGGTTGGATCGTTGAGAAAACTCGGTATCGAGTGCCTTGGGGGGGCTTGATTTGGGAAGTGGACGAATTTCAGGGGCGCAATCAGGGCTTACTGCTGGCTGAGGTAGAGCTGAGTGACCCTGATCAAAGTGTGTCGTTACCAGACTGGGTGGGCATGGAAGTTTCGCAAGATCGGCGGTATTATAATTCCTACCTTGCTCAACATCCCTATCAAACCTGGACAGCAGAAGATCGTCTGGCAAATCATCTGACAAGGTGATTTTACGGATGCTCTCCCAGAAATTACGGAGGGGGTGGCAGGGGCATGTGCATACCCTGAAGCGTAAGCCAGGAAGAGACTATAACACCCTCGGGCTAGTCTTTTCAATGTCCCGTATTCTCACGGAAGCGATTTCAAGGTGGGCGGTAGATAATTAAAGTATTAGAGCTCAATTAGATTTTAATGAAGATCTTTATGTGAGCTGATTGGACTTTTTCCGCTGGAGACGGGATAGTACACATTAAGTGCACTCACTGGGTACTTGATGGCCTAATCTCACTCCACTGGCAGGCTCCACTTAAAATTTTGCTGGAGTTGCCTAGCTATCATTTAACTGGTAAGACATAAGACTATGAACTCAAATACTGCTAATTCTGAGACGATAGGTCGTAAGAACCAACCCATTGAGTTGCTCAAGAGTGGCCAGCTTCTTGCCCTTAGCCAGCATGAGCCGGGGGGTCTAATCTTACAAAAGCCTTATCATGCAGAATTTGTGAATGCGGGGTCAGCGGTGGGCGGTATGTTTGATACCCAATGCGTGACTCTCTACACCCTAGGTGCAGTTGAGTTTACAGTTCCAGAATCTACCCCAGAGCGACAGGTTGCTTTTCAGCAGCGCATGGATGATATTGATGCTATGCAGCAACTTTGCCAGGATGACTCACCCCTGCGTCGGGCAGTGGCCATTGTTCAGCTTCTCTGTGAGCGTTTTGGGGTAACGGAAGTCCAAAGCATTCCCAATGATGTGCTCGCTAAGCTTGTCGGTGTGTTGCCAGGGACGGTTGCGATCGCGTGGCAACAGCAACTCAGCGAAGTCAAAAATGCGGACAAGACTCCCACTGATGCCACCATGGATGCGCGTCTAGCCGTCGCTTAGTGTCAGTGTTCCACTCTCTTCACCCCTACAATAGATCGCATGGCAGTATGTTGCTGCTAGCCCTATCAGTGAACTCAGGCCAGATTCAAACTGCCCTATCCTGGACGATCTATGTTTGGCACCTATCAACACAGTCAACTGCGCCTTGAAACCAATGCCTCAGCCCAGCAATTGGCAGCGGCGCTGACCCAAACAGATCAGCTACGTCAATGGCTTTGGCCTCAACGACTGTCTCAAGGTCTACCTCAGCACCTAACACCGGGATTACAGTTCACGAGCTGGACTGGCCCTGTCGCCGTGCAGCACCAGGTTGAGCAGTTGGTTCCCAATGGTATTCGCCTGACCCTTAGCCAGGGAATTGATGGATTTCACGAGTGGTCGTGGGGGCATGGCTGGGTGCAATCTCGATTAGAAGGCATTACGCTACTGCCGCTAAATTTAGGGCAGACCTTCACGCTACTGCGCTTGCAAGCTTTTTTGCGGCAGTCTTAAGCCTGAGGAGACAGCAACAGCAGTTGTTGCTTGAGGAGCGATCGCACCTCTGCTAACAGTAGCCCAGAGCGCTGACAAAGCATCGCCACCGTTACCCCAGCTTCGGGGTTCTCTCCACAGCCCTGCAAAAATGCCTGCTCTGGCTCACTGAGCTTCACCACCTCGTAGTTGTAGTTAAACACCGTCGCACTTGGCCAGCCGTCCATACAAGGATGACGCTCTGGAATCGCCGCCAACAGGGTTGAATCTTCAGACCAATCGATGAATGGCAGTGGAGGCTTGGCCAGAAAAAACTCGTAGTGGGAAATCATGCCGGGATCTAGCAATTCAATGAGGCGATAGCGCTGTCGGTCGCTCAGAGGCTGAGCCCGCGCCATCAAATCGGGAGCCTTAGCCAGCAATCGCTCCAGCGACCACACCTGGGGATTAGAAAACCCGAGAAAGTCTAGCCCTGACGCCTCAATTAAGTCAAACAGCGTCTCCATGTTGTAGTCAATTTCCTGAGGATGCACATACATATCCGCAAAGCACTCATCCCGGTGGTTCTCCAGTGACCACCGGGTTTTTTCGCGCTGCACCAGTGGATTACTCTCCGGCAGAGCCGCAAACACCGCTCGACCCACCTGCACCCCATCTTGATAATCGCCCTGGCGCTCTCCTTGGAGCAGGGCAATGGCTTCTTGCATCAGCTTGATTTCCCAGCGCCCCAGTTCGCCGTACACAAAAATGTGCAACAGACCACCTGGTGCCACCTTCTGAGCCAACGCCTGAATTCCCCGCACCGGATCAATTGTGTGGTGCAACACCCCCACACAATTGATCAAATTAAATTCACCGGGGAGTTGATCGACATCGAATAAACTAAGCTGCTGGAACGTGACCCGATGGGCTACCCCTGAGCGCTGACACCGCTCCTGGGCCACGGCCAGGGTACCTGCACTGAGGTCAATGCCCACCACCTCAGCTTCAGGGTTCAGGTGCAAGAGGTATTCCGTGCCCACCCCCGACCCACAGCCCGCATCTAAGATGCGAATATCGGATCGACTGGGTTTTTGACCCGTGCAAAATTGGTAGGCCGCCTGCCAGTGCCAGCGCCAGTTGTACCCTGGCGGGGGCTGATCCGAGAGCGGATCCGGTGGAAAAGGATAGGTATCGTAAAGCTTGGCAACAGCGGTACTCACTGCTTGGGCGTTAGACATGGGAACTTCTAGCACAGCACCTTTGAGTGTACCGAAAAAAGATGATGACCCACCGCCACAAAGCTCCCAGGACTCGACTATGATTGGGAACAGCGTGAAAAAGGTTAGGAAATCATGTCCGGTTCTGAGCGGCAGCCAGCCCTATTGGTGCTGGCCGATGGGACAGCCTATTGTGGGTGGTCATTTGGGGCACCAGGAACTCGCATCGGAGAAGTGGTGTTCAATACCGGCATGACTGGGTACCAAGAGGTGCTGACCGATCCCAGCTACTGTGGCCAACTGGTGGCTTTTACCTACCCAGAGCTGGGCAATACTGGGGTAAATCCAGAGGATGAAGAATCGGCTCGGCCTCAGGTGCAAGGTGCGATCGCACGCAATGTGTGCTTTACCCCGAGCAACTGGCGATCTACTCAAACCCTGAGCGACTACCTCAAAGCCCATGGCATTCCTGGCATCTATGACATTGACACCCGCGCCCTCACCCGCAAGATCCGCTCCAGCGGAGCCATGAATGGGGCTATTTCCACAGAAATTCTAGACCTAGATGAGCTGCTGAATAAAGTGCATCAAGCCCCTAGCATGACTGGCCTCAACCTCACCCAACGGGTGACCACCCCCGAAATCTATGAGTGGGTAGAACCCACTGCCGCTGCCTGGGACTTTAACCCCCGTCCCCAAAACTCAGATGCCTCACCACTGACTGTCGTGGCGATTGACTTTGGCATTAAGCGCAACATTCTGCGCCGTTTGGCCAGCTATGGCTGTCGGGTGATTGTGGTTCCAGCTCACACCTCCGCTGAAGATATCTTGCAGTACCAACCCGATGGCATTTTTCTCTCCAATGGCCCTGGAGACCCCGCCGCCGTCACCGAAGGCATTGCCACCGTCAAAGCCCTCCTCAACCAGGCCAGCCCCATGTTTGGTATTTGCCTAGGACATCAGCTTCTAGGACTTTCCCTGGGTGCTCAAACCTTTAAGCTCAAATTTGGCCATCGGGGCTTAAACCAACCGGCTGGACTCCATCGCCAGGTCGAGATCACTAGCCAAAATCACGGATTTGCCCTAGAGGCTGACTCAGTGGCCGCAACCGATGTAGACATTACCCACCTGAATCTAAACGATCAAACCATTGCTGGAATATGCCATCGCACCCTGCCCATTTTCTCGGTTCAGTATCATCCAGAGGCTAGTCCCGGCCCCCATGATGCCGACTATTTATTTGATCAGTTTGTGACGGCCATGCGAGGCGCTTGTCAGCCCAAGCCCTAGCTAGGGTCTCATCCCTGTTCACCCTGAGTCGTTGGACAGTGGACAAGGGTTCTAGAAAGACCCTATACTAGACGCTCGACTCAGTTCTATCGGTGTTGTACAGGCACTAGGAGGCCACTATTCCTGAGCAATTAAACCTGACGGTGAGCCTACGGGGCACCCGTGATGTCAGGGACAACTACCAACTTTTTCGGCTCACAGGCTTATTAGACGCATTTTCAGAGCCAGTGTTTCGTAAGGTTCTCAACAAGTATATTGAGGACGGTCCTATTAATGTGATCTTGGACTTGTCTAAGATTGATTTTATTGATAGCTCTGGCCTCGGCGTTTTGGTGCAGTTGGCCAAACAAGCTCAGACTGCCAACGGCACGTTCCAAATCGTCACCAATCCCCGTGTCACTCAGACGGTGAAGCTGGTGCGACTGGAAGGTTTTTTGGCGCTGCAAACCGATGTTGAAACTGCGATCGCAAACCTCTCCAAAGGTTAACCCCACAACGCAGTGACCCTGCCCTTGCCCTTGTCTCCTGGTTGCTCCTTGCCACTCTTACCTGTCGAGGTGAGTCGGCTGTCTCCCAGTGCTCTTGCCTATCTTGGCGATGCTGTTTATGAACTTTTCATTCGCACCCAGTGTCTATTTCCTCCCAGTCGTGCTGCCAATTACCATCAACAAGTTGTAGCCTACGTCAAAGCCGAAACCCAAGCTTATTTGGCTCAAGTTCTACACGATACACTCACAGACACCGAGCAACAGATTTTCCGGAAAGGACGTAATGCTGCTGGTCGAGGGCCAAAGCGCATTGACCTCAATATTTATCAACAGGCAACTGGGCTAGAAACAGTGGTGGGTTACTTATACCTCACCGATCCCGAACGACTCAAAGACCTTTTATCTCAGATTATCTCCCAACTCAGTTGTCAGCCTGTCCCCCCGGCTGCACAACAACAGAAGGCTGTGGATGTGAGTTTGCCCAGTCAACCTTAGCGTCATCAGCACTCACCACCCCAGATTTCAACCATCCAGCCTCTGCCGCCTTTCTGAGGTACGCTGACTAGACCGCACTCAGATCTAAAACCCCCATGAACAAGTTTCCCAAAAAGCGTATTGGCAAACCCAGTCGCCACAAACCCAATCGCCATCCGAGCAAAGCGTCTCCACCTCGATTGCGACGACAGACCCCCTCTGCCCCAGCCACAGTCCCTATGGCAGAGCCAGCAGAGCCGACCGATGATCCTGAGCTGATCTATGGTCGCCATCCCGTCCTGGCCGCGTTAGAAAGTCAGCGAAGTCTAAATCGAATCTGGATTTTATCGCGCCTGCGGTATGATCCCCGCTTCCATACCTTACTCAATGAAGCCAAGACTCGGGGAGCCGTCATCGATGAAGTCGAACCCATCCGCCTCAACCAGCTCACCCAACATGCCAACCACCAAGGGGTTGTCGCCCAAGTCGCAGCCTATGAGTACCTAGAGCTTGACGACCTGTTGAGTCAAGCCCGGCAAAAGGTTGGTCAACCAATCTTTTTGGCAGCAGATGGCATTACTGACCCCCATAACCTGGGAGCGATTCTCCGTACCGCTGAAGGGATGGGTGTCCAGGGGCTGATCATTCCCCAGCGTCGGGCTGTCGGTATTACTGCCACCGTGGCCAAGGTCGCGGCTGGCGCGCTGGAGTTCCTGCCCGTGGCCCGAGTGGTCAATCTCAACCAAACCCTAGAAACTCTCAAGACTGAAGGCTTCTGGATTTATGGCTTAGCGGCCACTGGCAGCCAAACCCTCAACACCGTTCAATTTACACAGCCTACAGTGCTGGTGGTGGGTGCAGAAGGAGAAGGTCTAAGCTTGCTCACCCAGCGCCGATGTGATCAGCTGGTGTCTATTCCTCTACGCGGTAAAGTTGCTAGTTTGAATGCCTCAGTTGCAGTGGGTATGGCTCTCTACGAAGTGTGGCGACAGCGGTGGTCAGATTCTCTGCTGACGTTGCCTGAGCCAACCCCAGCAGAGGATGTCTAAGGTCAGATAAATATCGCATTATGTTAAAGAGCAACCCGGTTGCTCTGATTTGGCCAGGGTTCTGGCTTAGTTCCAAATGCCAGTCTTGGCAACAAGTATAGACAACCTATCAGCAGGGTGGAGGATAGCAGTGTGGCTTTGAGAAACCAGTCAGCAACGGGGGGCTTGTCTAACCGGGCTGCCGAATTTGTAAATCAGTTGGGATTGGCTTGGTGGGTACAGGTCACGACCCAACAGCCCAAATGCACCTATTACTTTGGGCCATTTTTAAGTGCCCAAGCTGCTCAGCAGGCATTGCCGGGATATGTAGAAGACTTGGAAGTTGAGCAGGCTCAAGGCATTAAAGCTGAAATAAAGCGCTGTAAGCCGACACAGCTAACCCTAGAAGAGTTTTGATCCGCTTCAGGTCCACTAGGAACTGAACAAGCCCAAATGAGTGGTCAGCCACCGTTGAATATCGGCATTAACCTGGTCTGGAATTTCCCAGGGAAACAGATGTGCTGCTTCTGGGTAGCAAATCCAGTCGCCCTGGGGAAGCGCCCTGGCAGTTTCATGGCTGGCTTCAGGAAGAATATGGCGATCATGGCTACCGGCCAACACCAAGGCGGGACAGGAGATCTGAGACAGCGCCTCGACGCGATTATAGCCTTGGTGCAGGGCTTGATTGAAAGCCTGATGGGCATGGCGAGAAGTTTTCCAGTAAGCGGGGATGGCATATTTGGCCAAGAATCCATAGGCGGTGGGGGTGTGCTGATAGAGCAGATCTCGGAACAGGGAGTGCCGCCCCAGCCTGTTGATATTCCAATCCCACCCTGGGTTTGCCTGGTTGATTAGCGCTGCTAGGGCGGTGTTGAAGTAGTCTCGTCCTGTGGGTTGGGGCAGGTTGCTGCGAGGATGGGCTGCTGTCGCTAATAGCACCAGACTGCGGACACGCTGGGGATGGCGCAGGGCCAGCTCCAGTGCCAAAATTCCGCCTAGAGACCACCCCACCAGTCCGTAGGTCTGGATGTGGTGGTGATCGAGCAGAGCCTCTAAGTCTTGGAGGTGGTCAGCCATAGTAAATGGCTTTTTGACTTGGCTGCCGCCATAGCCTCGTAGATCAGGCGTCAGGGTTTGAAACTGCTGAGACAGGGATGCGGTTAACCCCGATAAACAGTCTCCTGATCCTGGGTGGCCGTGCAAGCAGAGGAGGGGAAAGCCCTGACCTGAGCGTTTGAGTGCCAATTTTACAGGAGCCGAGTGGGTTGGGCGCATGGGTTAGGTGGGTTGGAGATGAACAATTGGAAAAGATTGCTAGGCAAGGCGGTAAATCTACTTTGACTATGCTAAAAAAGGTTTGCCGAGTAACCAGCAAGTGTCAAAACAATTGGGACGCACTGTGAACCGAAGAGTGGTAAGGCGACGTAGGCTCGCCCGACAGCGACGCCGTCGAGGAGTATGGCTGCTGTGCTTGGCCGGCCTGATGGGGCTGGCACTGTGGTTGCATCATCCAGCAATGCCCCCTCAGGGGGTGCTGGTGTTGGGCGGAGAACCCCAACGTGAGAAATTTGCTGCTGCGTTTGCTCAAGAATACCCCCAGTTGCCTATTTGGGTGTCCAGTGGCAGTAACCCTGAGTATGCCGAGTGGGTGTTTGCTGAGGCTGGAATTTCCAGTAAACGCTTTCATTTGGACTACCAGGCTGTGGATACGCTCACTAACTTTACGACCCTCGTGGATGATCTTAAGGCTGAGGGCATTGAAAGTCTTTACTTGATTACCTCGGACTATCACATGCGTCGGGCTAGGCTGGTGGGGCAGGTGGTGATGGGCAGTCGGGGGATTCAGCTCCATGCGATCGCAATTCCCTCTGAAGAGCCTGCAGAACCCTTGGAGAAGGCCGTTGCTGATGGCCTGCGCGCCCTATGGTGGCTGGCAACGGGCTCCACGGGTGAAACTTGGCGACAGGAGTTTAGCCAACGCTAGGAGCCAAGGTTGACCAAGGTTTACCCACACTGACATCCTCAGAACCTGGCATCATAGGGATCAATGTTGTGAGCTAGGAAACGTCGTCGATGCGCTGCGCTGTTATTAGCCAAGCTGGGCAAATTATTGCCAGAGGTCGCCTAATCTTGCATCGGGGCGAAGGAGACGAACTGAGATTAGATCTACAAACTGATGGGGGTCGGCTCATTCAAGGCGGCCTCATTGGCGAAGATGGGGATATGGCTGAGGCTAGTCAGGCTTTGTTTCGGCAATTTTTCCAGGTTTGGGGGTTTAGTAATATGACCCTTAAAATTACGATTTCTTAGGGCGCTGGAATTGACACAATGGCATCTTCACCTTGGCCCTATCTCAGTCCTGGCATTCCCGATCTGCTTTTTGAGCGCCTGCCGGGAATTCCCATGACCAACCGAGAAACGCGAATTTTGCTGATCTCCCAACTGCGTCTGCAAGCGGATACGGTTCTCTGGGACATTGGTGCAGGCACAGGCACGATTCCGGTTGAGGTGGGGTTACTCTGCCCTAAGGGGCAAATTATTGCCGTGGAGCGGGATGAGGATGTGATTAATCTAATTCAGGCGAACTGCGATCGCTTTGCCGTTGGCAATGTTGAAATCATCCAAGGGAATGCCCCTGAGTGCCTCCAAGACTTGCCTGCTAAACCACAACGGGTCTGCATTGAGGGGGGACGCCCAATTCGGGAGATTCTGCGCACGGCTTGGTCACTGCTATGCCCTCAGGGAAGAGTTGTGGCCACAGCAGCCAGCCTGGAAAATCTCTATGCCATTTCGGAAACTTTTGCAGAACTTCAGGCCCGCAATGTTGAGGTGGTGCAGTCCGTCATCAATCGCCTGGAAACCCGAGGCACCCACCAATTGTTTACGGCTGTCGATCCCATTTTTATTCTCAGTGGCGAAAAATCAGACTGATCTTCTGACAGTAGAGACAAGATTTCTTTTTATGTTATTTGGGATATTTCTGCCCTCAAATCAAGAATTACTCTCTAAGATCAAAATTAGATGGCCGCTGACAACTGATGTTTCGTAAGAAAACTTTTGAGGTGTCGGAGACCCTCAAAAGTCAACCCTAAGCAATTAAATTTGACAGACCACTAGGAGCAGTGGGATGAAGCGTCGATCTAGATTGAATCAGTGGCATTATCAGGATATGCCAGGAGTTGTGGTGGCGTTGTTTAGCCCTTTACTGTTGTTGACCGGGTTGGGGGTGCTGCCTTCGCTTGCAGTTTGGGCTCAAGTGCCCTCTCCTATTGCAGCACTTCCCAATGGCCTCCATCAAATGTGCAGTGAACCTGAGCCGGAAGGGTGGCAGGCGGGAGCGGGAATTTGTTTTTGGTTTCGCAAAATGGGAAATCAGGTCGTGGGGTACTATGGCTACCCGCACTCTGGGCATTTTATTGACTGTATTAGCGGGGTAGCCCATCAAAATACGGTTCAGGGCGAAGCGCTGGCCATTTCCTGGCCCGGTGAACCATGGATTGAGTCGTCTCAGGCTTCGTTTATTTGGGATGATGAGGGGCATCTACGCCTGAGTCAGAGCCAAGCCCCTCGGGTGGTGTCTGCCCAAACGCCCAATCTTGAGGTGATTCGATTTGGCCAGGCGACCTTGGATTTAGAGGGGTTTTATCCCTACAGTCAGGCTAAGGTTGAGCAAATGCAACCGCCGCCTCAAACTTGTACAGCTCAAGATTTAGTGCCCGAGGTAGGCTTCTAGGACTTGGGGGTTGCTCTGAATCTCGGTGGGGGTGCCCACAGCAAGATTGCGCCCCTCTGCCAGTACCCAGACGCGATCGCACAGGGACATGATCACATCCATATTGTGCTCAATAATCAGAAACGTAATACCCTGGCGATTCCACTGGATGATGTGATCGCAAATCTGGTTAATCAAGGTGGGGTTGACCCCGGCTGCTGGCTCATCCAACAAAATCAGTTTGGGGTCAGCCATCAGTGCTCGCGCCATCTCTAGGAGCTTGCGCTGCCCCCCGGAAAGGGCACCGGCACAGGTGTGAGTCATATGGGATAAGCCCACGCACTCCAGGATGGTTTGGGCTTTGTCCCGGAGCTGCCGTTCTTCACGACGGATTTGGCGCGATCGCAGCCACACATTCCCCAGTTTTTCCCCCGTTTGGTGGGGAGCCGCCAGCAGCATATTATCTAGCACTGTGAGCTTGGACAAGACCCGTGCCACCTGAAAGGTACGAATCATCCCCTGGCGAGCAATGGTATGAGCCGACAGAGACTCAATGGACTGACCATCAAACACAATGCGGCCTTGGTCCGCAGGCAAAAAATGACAGAGCAAATTAAACAGGGTCGTCTTCCCCGCACCATTGGGGCCAATCAGACCGACAATGCGACCCTGGGGCACCTGAATTTCGACATTTTCAACGGCATGGATGCCCCCAAAGGCTTTATGTAAGCCATGAGCACTCAGCAGCGCAGGAGCTAGGGTGGAATCAACTGAAGACACCGCAGAATCAGGGTTAGACATCTAGAGCTAAATAGCAGATGAAGCCAGGGTTGCATCCCTGGACAGAACGTCAGATCTAACGTCCCAGGGTCAGTTCGTCTTTATTGCCTAAAATGCCCTGGGGACGCCACATCATCAAAACAATCAAGAGCAGGCCAATGACCATAATGCGGAATGCCCCGAGTCTAGCATCATCTAAAGTCACCAAACTGGGCAGCAGAAACCGGGTTGCCGCATCGTACACCCAAAAAATCATCGCTCCTAACAGGGTGCCCACATTGTTGCCAGCCCCTCCCAGCACCACAATAATCCAGGCTTGAAAGGTAATCAGGGGAATGAAGCCGTCCGGGTTAATAAAAGTGAGCTGCCAAGCATAGAAGGCTCCGGCAATGCCTGCGATCGCCCCCCCTAACATCAAAGACTGGAGTTTGTACCGAAAGACGTTTTTGCCCAGCGCCTTGGCCACTTCCTCATCTTCACGAATGGACTTGAGCACCCGCCCCCAAGGAGAATGCACCCAGCGCTGCAATTGCCAAAAGGTGAACCCCAAGATCACCACCAACAGCCACATCAGCCCGGCTTTGTAGGTATAGTCGTAAAGACCCATGACCCCTGCCCAGTAAACCATTAACACCAGCCCCAGCACCAAATTTACCGCGATGATCGTGCTATGGGTCAGCCAAGATTGATGGCTTGCCGTTTTCAGGGGATGGGAAAATCGACTGTAGACACAACCCAGGGCTGCGATCGCACTTGCCCCAGCCAACCCCAAAAATCCTGTATTCATCGCAAAACCCCACCACAGGGCTGTCACAGAGCCCCCCAAACACAAGAGGTAGCCTCCCAGAGCCAACCGCTGTCGCCCCAGGGCAGCCCGCCGCAGGGGCACCGAGCGATCTGCACCTTGGGGAACGTGTCCCAACCACCGCCAAATCTGCCAGACCCCCACCCCACAGATCATCGTCAAAATCACAATCATCCCCAAACGCAAGGGCAAATTAGGATTGAGACTCGCCAAGGGCAATGGAAAGCCGTAAACTCCCCGAGTTCCCTGGGTCAACTCCTCTTCATTGAGGGCAATCAGCCGTACCACCTCTGAAACCCCAATGGTGACAATAGCCAGGTAGTCTTCCCGCAGTCGGAGCGTCGAAATCCCAATCAGAAGCCCCAAAATTCCAGCTAGAATCGCCCCAGCCAGCACCGCCAGCACCAACGGCACCCCATTCAGGCTCAACAACACCGTGGTATAAGCCCCCACCGTCATAAAAGCAATATGACCAAAATTGATCAGTCCCGTATACCCCCACTGCAAATTTAGCCCCAAACTAAATAGAGCATAGGTAGCCGTAAAAATGGCCAGAGAAACCAAATACCCAACCATGAAACCCCTTCCCTGCCCCTATGATCAGCGTAAGCAGTCAGATTGTACCGCAGACCCATACCATTCCCCGCTCAGCCTATATCCACCTGCCCTTTTGTCGGCGGCGGTGTTTTTACTGCGATTTTCCCATTGCCGTGATCGGGGATCGGCAGCGAGGAGAACCCTCTAGAACCATTGCTGACTATATTGCGACGCTCTGCCAAGAAATAGCTGCCACCGCTACCGCTGGTGCTCCCTTGCAGACTATTTTCTTTGGCGGCGGCACCCCTTCCCTGGTGTCTCCACCCCAGATCGGCCAAATTTTGGCAGCCCTAACCCAGCAGTTTGGGCTAGATTCCCAAGTCGAAATCTCTATGGAGATGGATCCTGGAACCTTTGACGCCGCGCAAGTACAAGCCTATGCCGATTTGGGCGTCAATCGGGTCAGCTTGGGGGTACAAGCCTTTCAAAATTCACTCCTCCAAGCCTGCGGTCGCACCCATCGAGTCCAAGATATTCACGAGGCCGTGGCCTGGGTGTGCCAAGCTGGCATCTTGAATTGGAGTCTGGATCTGATTTCAGGACTGCCCCACCAAACCCTGTCCCAGTGGCAAGCCTCCGTGGAAGCAGCCATTGCCCTGAAGCCCCCCCATCTCTCCGCCTATGATTTAGTGCTGGAGCCGACCACCGCCTTTGGCAAGTCTTACCAACCGGGCAATGCCCCGCTCCCGACCGATGATCAAGCTGCACAGATGTATCGGTGGGTCTCAGCGCGACTCCGGGCCGCCCAATACGAACACTATGAGAT
Organism: Petrachloros mirabilis ULC683; assembly: GCF_009939295.1. Classification (GTDB taxonomy): domain Bacteria; phylum Cyanobacteriota; class Cyanobacteriia; order Thermosynechococcales; family Thermosynechococcaceae; genus Petrachloros; species Petrachloros mirabilis. The sequence continues at coordinate 43,938 of NZ_WVIC01000019.1, read as the reverse complement.
TTCTAATTATGCTCAACCGGGGTATCAGTGTCGCCATAACCGCGTCTACTGGCACAATCAGCCCTACTACGCCTTTGGCATGGGTGCCACCAGCTACCGAGAACGGCAGCGCCTCACTCGCCCTCGAACTCGAATAGGCTACTTGCAATGGGTGGCAGCCATCCAGGCAACGGGCACATGGCCGCAGATCTGCCCAGACACCCCCTCCGATGTCCTACTAGAAACCTTGATGCTGGGTCTGCGCTTAACCGAAGGCATTCCCATTCGATTTTTGCAGGCGCAGTTTGGAGCCCCCGTGGTGACGCGACTGCTGGCTGGACTCGTCCCCTGGCAGCAACAGGGATATGTTTGGATTGATCCGCCCAAACGTGCTGACCCTCGAATTCGGCTCAGCGATCCAGAGGGATTACTCTTCTCCAATGCAGTTCTGGGAACCGTGTGGGAGCTTTTTGGCTAAAGGCCAGAAAGATTAATAGTTGCTCAGAGGACTTGAGGGGTGAGAGAGCTGCCACAGCTCATTTAGATCGCCACAGGTGAGCTCAGACTCAAGTAACTTTGATGCCAGGGATCAACTCCCATGCATCCAAGTCAATTCAGGATAGAGATTGACGATGCCAACCACGATTCGCCAACCTAAAAGAATTTTTTTTGGATCTAATTTTTTAAGCTTAGAATAACAGCAGTTTTTCAATTAATATTGCTTCGAGAAGGGCAGCAAAGATCGGGATTGGCAAAGGACTGCAAACCAATTTAAACAAGATTAAAGAATTAGACAAAGATTGCGACTGCTCACAGCCATTTTGGGATCTGCATGTGCGACACCCTCAGAGGCGAAGTCTTTTTCAGCAAAGGAACTTGGCGAATTGACAAAGGATGATTTCGGATCCGCGACCTGCTTCTCTAAGTCGCCCCGACCAGCGTGACTTAAAGTGAGAAAACCTTAACAAAAATTTTTGAATAGATTTATAGATTTAATTTCCGTTTTCGAGGCTGAATCACTAACATAGTGATCAAGTAAATTTTTAAGGTAGCTTGTGGACTCTATTCAAAAGCAATTGTGTATAGTCAGTGCCAAAGTCGATGATCTCCAGGTTTTGGTGGCACAACTCAACGAAAAGATGGGTGAGGGGTTCAGTTCGCCCCCTACTCCCCCATCGGCGACCCCTTTGTTTGATCGCAGTATGGTGACCGGCAGGGGTCATAAGGATGTGCTGGTGGATAGTGAGCAGCCCGATTTAGGCGATCGCAGTGAGCGAGTCTTGTCCCCTGAAATTCAAATTCAGCGGCTCACAGCTCAGTTAACAGCGGCTTATAATCGCATCGCGGTTTTAGAGGAGCAACTCTTAGCCCAGCGAGCGCACTAGAGAGGTTTTCCGGGGGCGGAGCCGTCAAGCTGGGTTGGCCTGCCAATTTTTGTTGGATATTTGACAAAAGTATCGTCAATCTGCAAAATGAAGATCGCTCTACAGATGGGACTGTAGTTCAATTGGTTAGAGCACCGCCCTGTCACGGCGGAAGTTGCGGGTTCGAGCCCCGTCAGTCCCGTTTATCGATTTCCTCGTTTTTGCAACCCCTAAGGAGTCTGTCAACTTTGTCTTGAAGGATAGCTGAGTATCCAGAAGTTGATGGGGGTTAAATTTTGAGGCTCTGCGACTCCTCAAAATTTTCCTGACGGAACACTAAAGAGTCTGTCAACTTTGTCTTGAAGGATAGCTGAGTATCCAGAAGTTGATGGGGGTTAAATTTTGAGGCTCTGCGACTCCTCAAAATTTTCCTGACGGAACACTAAAGAGTCTGCTCAACTTCTCGCTTCATCCGTTCTAGGGTCATGTGCATTTGGTCAAACATTTGCTTGGGGGTAGTCCCAAACTGCCCCATTTGGGTGTTGAGCTGCTCTACAGTCATTCGAGCCATGAAGTCGTCTGATAACTCAAATCGCTTCATAAAGATGCGATAGCGATCCATCATCTGCTCCATTCGCTCGATGAAGATGACTTTGCCCTCACGGTCAAACTTGCCGTAGTCGCTGCCAAGCTGTGAGAGAGATTGGTAATCCTCAAAGAGCTGCTTGGCTTCTTGTTGCACAATCTCTGAATCAAAAAATCCCATGGTAGTCAGTGGCGCGGTGTAAAACGGTAAAACTAGGAGTAGGTTGGGTAAACATCCCCAGCTAGGCAATCATTTTTATCGTAACGTTTCCCCAAAGCCATACATGGCAACGAGAATTAGGGATAACCGTATCACATCTAGTGCCATGCAAATTTACTTAGACTATAGCGCTACAACCCCCTGCCATCCTGAGGTGATCTCTACGGTGCAATTGGTGTTGTCTGAGCACTGGGGAAATCCATCTAGCCTCCATGTCTGGGGGGAGCGCGCAGCCTGGGTTCTTGAGCAGGCTCGAATGCAGGTGGCGGATCTGATTCAGGCTCCACTGGAGTCTATTGTGTTCACCTCGGGGGGTACGGAGTCTAATAATTTGGCCTTACACGGGGTGGCTTCTCGATTTGAGCAGCCTCAGCATTTGATTATTTCTGGTGTGGAGCATTCTTCGATTAGCAATGCTGCTCAGCAGTTGGCTCAGGGAGGTTGGCAGGTAACCTGTTTGCCAGTGGATCCCCAGGGACGGGTGCAACCCTTGGCTCTACAGAGGGCTTTGCGGTCTAATACAGTGCTGGTGTCGGTTATCTATGGTCAAAGTGAGGTGGGAACGCTTCAACCTATTCCCGCTCTGGCGGAGATTGCCCACCGCCATGGGGCTTATTTTCATACCGATGCGGTTCAGGCGGCGGGGCGCATACGACTGGATGTTCAGGCTTTAGGCGTTGATTTACTCTCGCTTTCTAGTCACAAGTTCTATGGCTCCCAGGGTGCGGGGGCGCTCTACGTGCGGCCTGGGCTTGATTTGGTGCCGTTGTTGGCTGGAGGGGGTCAAGAAGGCAATTTGCGCTCAGGGACGCCAGGGTTGCCTGCGATCGCAGCCATGGGTCATGCTGCCCACCTAGCCGCTCAGAACTTGGCCGCAGAGTCGGTGCGGTTGACAGCGCTGCGCGATCGACTTTATGGGCGACTGGCCGATAATCTTCTGCTGGTGCCCACGGGGGATCCTCAGCAACGCTTGCCCCATCATCTCAGCTTTTGGGTGCGATGGCCCCAGACCGGTCGGAGATCATCGCAGCCCCCTTTGAGCGGCAAAGCCGTGGTACGCCAAATGAATCTGGCGGGAATTGCCATCAGCTCTGGGTCAGCCTGCCACAGTGGCAAATTGACTCCCAGCCCAGTGCTACTGGCCATGGGCTTGTCTGAAACAGCGGCGAGTGCTGGCCTGCGGATTACCCTAGGGCGCGAAACCACTGAAGCAGACCTAGACTGGACAGCAATGGTGCTAGAACAGGTGCTCACCCGACTGACTGAATCCAAAATTCCAGCGGCGGTATAGCGGGCTTGACAGACTACTAAACCGATTTGGAACTAAGTGTCTCTTTCAGCATCCCCAACTTTAATGGGTTCAGATTCCAGGGTGCCTGAGCGATAGATGGTGACCCCCTTAAGCCCGGCTTTTTGCGCCAGACGATAGATTTGCTTGATCTCAGCCACAGTGGCATGGGTCGGCAAGTTAATGGTTTTGGAAATAGATGAGTCAATCCAGTCTTGCCACTTAGACTGCACCAGGATATGCCAGCCGGGAGGAACCTCACGGGCAATCTTAAAGCTGCGAGCTAACTCAGGATCTTCTGTCGCCAAGGTGGTGCCTTTCAGGGAACCGGTGCGCTTGACAATTTCAGCATCGGCTTCGGAGAGATTCAGGTCTTCCAGGTAGGGGTTGAGCAGTTGTACCCAGTTTTGCTCATTGCGAGACGCATCTACAAACACTTGCTTCCAGACTGTCAGGCCAAAATCGGGTTCAAAAGCCCAAGAACAGGCTGCCAGTTGGGCAATGCTGCCGGTGGGAGCGATCGACAGTACCGTAGAGTTGCGCCGGGGAATTTGGGTAAGATCTTGGCGATTGGAGAGCTTGGCCTCGGCTCCATTGTAGTGATTGCCTTCGCTGTCCATCCACAGTTCAAAAGGGTTGCCCGTGCGGACGCTTTCGATGTCAGGCCAAATGCCACAAGCCCCTTTTTCTGCTGCCAGGGCTTCTGAGGTGCGGTAGGCGTGGTGAGCAATCCACTGCCCCCAGCGATCAATTTCTTCGAGATGCTGCGCAGAGTCATAGGGAATCCGAGCCATCTTCAGGTAGTCGGCCCAGCCCATGATGCCTAAGCCCAACTGCCGATAGACATGGCGTACGTTGTGCTTTTGATCCGGGGTGGCAAACTCGGATACATTGAGAACGTTGTCGAGAAATCGCGTGGCGATCTTCACGGTTTCGGCCAGGTCATCCCAGTCGATGTGTACGGCACCCGAGTTATCGCGGTGAATAAACTTGGTCAGCACCAGAGACCCCAGGTTACAGGCCGAGTTGGGTGGCAGGAAAATTTCACCGCAAGGGTTGGTACAAGTGACAAAATCACGGATGGGGCTGCGACGTTTGGCATTATCGATTAGGAGCAACCCTGGATCAGCGGTGTCGTGGGCGTACTGGGCAATTTTGTCCCAGAGTTCGTGGGCAAAGGCATCGCCTTGGTCGAGTTTGGCAAAAAACTCATCGTCGAGCTGGACGGAAATATTGGCGTTGTGCCACCTGCGATCGCGCCTCCCCTCAGGACTCAGATGCGTCTCCACCCAAGCGGTTGCCAGCTTTTCATTCAGCTCTCGTAGTTGCTGCTGTCGCTCTGCCAACGGTGCCGTAGACTGGGCTAACCGCGCCATCTCCTCAATAATGGACTTGACCAAATTGGCATCAATGGTGGACTGGGTTTTAGCCTGCACAAACTCAAAAATATCAGGGTGTCGCCAGTCCATCGAGAACAAAAACGCTCCCCGACGTGCCTTATTCCCAGTTGTAATTTTCTTTGAGTTTTCCGACACCATATCCAGTACCGAACAAGGCCCCAGTGCCCGACCATCCCGGAACGGAGAGCCCTTAGGGCGGATATAGCCCTTTTGCCCTTCAGAGCCAATATTGATACCGACCCCACCCCGAAACTTAGTGGTCAGCACCGCATCTGACACCAACTTAGTAATGCCGTAAATGTCATCCTCAGTAGAGAGTACAAAGCAATTCAGCAACCCGTGCGTCCCGTGGGCACTATTGGCCAGAATCGATCCTCCCGGTACAAACTTCATCGTCACCAAAATCGAAGTAAAGCGCTCGTACCAGTACTGTTGCGCCTCTGGGGTGGGTTCCGCACTGGCGACAAATCTTGCCACCCGCTCAATCACCTGCTCCCAGGTGCTTTCACCATTGGTGAAATACTTTTGGAGAACCGCCTTTTGCGATTCACTGAGTTGTATGGGCGCAGGAGACTGAGAAACAACCATAATTTTGCAACACCCTCGGGTAACGATTGACTAAGCACACTCACCAAGCGTTTGGCCAGGATAGATAGACACTATAGGCTACATCTAGTGCCATAGCCAAGACATCTATGGGGATTTCCTCTAAATTTAGTCGTCACCCTCAATGTCGTCAAGTTCTTTTCTAACCCTTTAAGCGAGTCTCAGCCATAGAAACGATCCCAAATAATTTGTCCATTGATCAGCCTTGCCCACCCCTTGGCTCCTCTTGTCCTCCTACGGTGTACACACATCTCTGGATAAACCCATTTCGCTGTGCATTAGCCCCCGCCCCCCTCATGCAGCGTGCCCGCAGGGCGTAATTCTGGGGGGAGATCAACAAAAACTGGGACTATTTCCCCCCAGAATTGGGGGGCTAGGGGGGCGAGTGCAAGGATTTTGAATCTTGGCAAGACTTGTGTGTACACGGTAGCCTCGTCCTCAGAGCTGCCCTGTATCCAAATTTCGGCTCTCTTTGCCAAAATAATTGCAGAACAAGCCCGAACAGCAAAACGTAGTGTCCTCAAACCACAATCCGGCAGCTCACCCCATCGATGCGATGTCGAGAACCAGCCGGACTATAACGGTATTGATTTGTCCTGGATGATCAAAACGCCAGGGACAGCTTCAGGGAATTTGCTACAAAACCAGATCTCGCTCCAGGCGCAAATCGAGATCAAATTCCGGTTCAACCACAATCACCTCAGCCCTGCGATTTCCCCCAAGCAGGTAACCAGCCAGTGCCCCAGCACCAGCTCCACCTAGAACCTTGAAGATGCCAACACTGCCAAAAATTTCTGAGAGAACCGCAGAAGCAGCCCCCCCAATGAGAGCCCCTTGCCAGATAGGGTCTGTATTGCGGCCACGGCTGACTTCTTCTCGACGGGTGACGACATCTGAAGTAGCTTCAAGGGTGTAGCGCCGACCATTGCGTAACTCCAGAGTGCGCGCCACAAATTGGGTGCCGCCACCAGTGGGGCGAAGTTCCCCTTCAATCAAACTTCCTCGGGGAATCAAAATGGTGCCTCTAGACGAGCGCACTTCATTGTTGGTGACCAAGGTGACGGCCAGCGTTTCATTGGGGCTGAGCACAATCCGTTCGGCATCTTGTAATGTTGTCGTAATCAGGGTGCCCGCAGGAATTCTCACCTCTGAACTTTGGCCGAAAAGCTGAGCCATGGCGGGTTGGGTCATGACCATCAAAGGAGCCACTGCTGTGGTACTCAGCCCCAGAGCCAGAAATGCAGCTACACTGCCTTTAACCATAGATGTCTTCATAAAACCTCACTTGAGTGGAATTAACGCTAGAATCTGCTTGTGGTGACTTCGGCGTCAGACATAAAATTTTTGTGAGCTGCTCTTTTTGGGTAGAAACTCATAAAAATTAATGTTTGCCATCGTCGATGTTGTGTAGTTCTTATACCTCGCTTGACCGCGAGTATCCACAAAAGGTTCCAGGACGTTCTGCCACAGCGCTAGACGGCTGCTGCCAGAGAGTCTGAAGTCAAGATCAAAACTCAGAACCTTCCAATAGACAATCACTGTCAATAAGCAAGGCTTCTTGCAAATCATCAGGTAATAGTGTACCATTCTCAATAAGCCTGCTTTCTTGAGAAGAACATGACTTACACAGCAAATTCCCTCAAGGCTGAGCTGCACGAACGAGGCTGGCGGTTAACGCCGCAACGAGAAACCATTCTGAATGTTTTCCAAAAGCTTCCCAAGGGCAACCACTTGAGCGCGGAAGATCTTTACAATCGATTGCATGAACTCGGAACCCCCATCAGCCTATCTACCATTTACCGAACGGTAAAACTGATGGCTCGCATGGGAATCTTGCGAGAATTAGAGTTCGCTGAAGGGCACAAGCATTACGAGCTGAATCAGCCCTATCCTCATCATCACCATCATCTCATTTGTGTAAAGTGCAATAAAACCGTTGAGTTTAAGAGTGACCCTGTGCTAAAAATTGGCACTAAGACCTCTCAGCAACAAGGATTCCATCTCCTCGATTGCCAGTTATTGATTCATGCCATTTGCCCTAGTTGCCAACGCTCGCTATTGCCGAACTAGCGCGAGTGTCTAGAGGCTGCCTATCAATGCGCTACCGTTTCCGGTTGAACCGGTATTCTAGATCGGGTCTCAATATCAAACCAATGCAACTGTTGAGGGGGTAGGGACAAGACCAATTCATCCCCTGCTTTTAAGGTGGTGTTGGCAATCAGAGCCCGCAGGGTCAACTCAGAATTTTGGACATGCATGCTCACCAAGTCACTCATGCCCAAGTTTTCAATCAAAAAGACCTGACCCCGCACGGCTGTACAATCCGGTTGTTTACCCACTTGTAGGTGCTCAGGGCGAATGCCCAGGACAATTTGACCCGCTGGCTGAGGTTCTGTTACCTGAGGCAGTGGCACCCGTGCCTCGCCGAGCAGGGCGTGGCTGTTTTCGCAGGGCAGGGTGAGCAAATTCATTTGGGGGCTGCCAATAAACCCAGCTACAAACTGATTGGCAGGATGGGAGTAGATGCGCTGGGGAGAATCCAATTGCTGCAAGTCACCTTTATATAGCACCGCCACCTTGGTCGAGAGGGTCATGGCTTCGGTTTGGTCGTGGGTGACATAGACCACAGGGGTATTTTGGGACTGGAACAACTGCTTCAGTTCGGCTCGCACCTGTTCTCGCAATAGAGCATCTAGGTTGCTGAGGGGTTCATCGAGCAAGAACACATCTGGTTTGCGCACTAGGGCGCGTCCTAGGGCTACCCGCTGTCGCTGTCCCCCTGAAAGCTTGCTGGGCTTGCGCTGCATAAGACCATCGAGATCTAAAACTCGGGAAGCTTCTGCCACCCGTTGTTGAATTTCTCCGACGGGGGTTTTACGCAGCTTCAGACCTGAGGCAATATTCTCAAAGACGGTCATGTGGGGGTAGAGGGCATAGCTCTGAAACACCATGGCAATGTTGCGATCGCCCGCACTGCGATGGGTGACGTTTTTGCTCCCGATCAGCACTTCTCCGCGCGTGGGCTGCTCTAGGCCAGCAATTAACCGCAGGGTGGTCGATTTACCGCAGCCAGATGGTCCGAGCAGGGTCAAAAACTCGCCATCTTCAACGGCTAGGCTCAGGTCTTTGACCGGAACAATTTTGGGACTGTAGGTTTTGTTGAGGTGGGTGACTTCAAGTTTGGCCATAATCTTTTGTGCACAGAGTTTTTTGTAATCAATGAAGCAGTGAGCCTTAGCCTTTCACCGCACCAGCAGTCAGCCCCTGCACAATCTTGCGCTGGAAAAACAGCACCAATAGCACCAGGGGGAGGGTTCCCAAGACTGTGGCCGCCGCAATGGGACCATAGGGGATTTCAAAGAGGGTGGCTCCGCCAATTTGGGCTGCGGCTACGGGGATGGTCTTCATGGTCTCGCGGGTCATGAAGGTGAGGGCAAAAATAAATTCATTCCAGGCAAAAATGAATGCCAGAATTCCCGTGGTGACTAGGGCTGGAATCGTGGTGGGCAGGACAATTTGCCACAGCATTTGCACGGTGTTGTAGCCGTCAACTTTGGCAGCGTCTTCTAGATCCCGTGGCAATTGCTGAAAGAAGGAGCGCATCACCAAAATGGTCAAGGGTAGGTTAATGGCAGTGTAGGGAATAATCAGAGCCAGGTAGTTATTGCCAAGACCCAGGATCTGCACAATTTCTAGCAGGCCCAAGAATAGCAAAATGTAGGGAAATAGGGTGACGATTAAGACCAGTCCCAAAATCAACTGCTCGCCTTTGAGCCGCAGCCGCGCCAGGGCATAGGCGGCTGGCGAACCCAGTCCCAGGCACAACAGGGTGGACACAATGGCTACAAAGGCACTGTTGAGGACGTAGCGCAAAAAGGGACGCCGATCAAACAACTGGATATAGTGCTCTAGGGTGAACTCCCGGGGAAAGTAGACATTGGGAATGCGAGAAATATCGGCATTGGTCTTAATCGAGGTCAGCAGTTGCCAGAGAATTGGGGCCAGACTGAAGATTGCCACCAGGAAAACCGTGATCCCTAGGAGCACCGGTTTCCAGTTCACTCCTTCCTGGGTCGGGCTGGGCTTTGTCACAACAGGTGTAGATGGAGCCATCCCTTAAACCCCCTCGGTACGATTTTGAGCTTTGGAGAGCAAAAAGGCTGCGATCGCAACCACTGCCACCAGAATTAAAAACGTAATCACCACTAGTGCTGCCCCATAGCCAAAGTCGAGGTAGCGCATCACCGTGGCATAAATATAGACCGACACCACCTCCGTAGAGCCCGCCGGGCCACCCCCAGTCATCACCTGAACTAGGTCAAAAATGCCAAAGGACTGGGCAAAGCGAAATAGCACCGCAATCAAAATCTGAGGCATCACCATCGGCAGGGTGATTTGGCGGAAGCTTTGCCAGGGCGTCGCCCCATCAATGGCGTGAGCCTCATATAAGTCCTCCGAAATAGACTGCAAGCCTGCCAACAGCAAAATCGCCACAAAGGAAGTGGTTTTCCAAATGTCAGCCGCAATGGTAGAGGCCAGCGCTAGACCTGGCTCACCCAGCCAATTTATTGGTTCTTGGAGAATACCCAAGCGCAGCAAAATATCATTCCACACCCCAAACTCACCGTTAAAAATCCACTGCCAACTCAACGCAATCAGTGCCGTCGGCAAGGCCCAGGGCAAAATCGCAATGGTGCGCGCCAACCCCCGCCCCCGAAACGACTCATTAAGAACTAAAGCAATGGCCATGCCCAGCACCAGCTCGATTGTCACCGCGATCACCGTGAATATTGTGGTGATCCACAGGCTTTGCCAGAAGCGGCCATCGCCGACCATGCGCACATAGTTCCCCAAGCCCGTAAACACCGGCTCAAGATTGGTTCCCAGGTTTTCAATAAACAAACTCAGCCAGAAAGCCCGCAAAATGGGATAGGCAAAGACCAGTGCCAGCAACATCAAGGCAGGCAGCAGTAGCAACCATCCCGTGAGATGCTCCCGGCCTCGAATCGTTCTTAAAGCGTTGCTCATCAAACGTAACCTATATATCTACCGTTGCAAGAGTTGGCGGGTTTCCCGTGCTGCTGCCTCCATGGCTCGCTCTGGGGTGCGTTGATTAGTCAACGCGGCGCTTAAATAGCGCTGTAAAACATCAGAGGCTTGAGCGTACTGGGCAATGGGGGGTCGCAGCACCGAGTTATCGATCACCTCCAGTAAATCCGGCAGATACTCATAGGCCGCCACCAGTTCCGGATCGGTAAACAAAGATCGCCGACTCGGGACAAAGCCTGACTCTAGGATGAATTTTTTCTGAGCCTCTGGGCTGGCAAAGTATGCGGCAGCCTTGTAAGCGGCATCGGGGTGGCGGGTGGTCTTGGCAATGCCAATGCCCCAGCCCCCTTGACAGGCTCCGCTGCTGTATCCGGGCGCATGTACCATGGGCTTAATGCCAAAGCGATCTCGAATCGGCGAACCTTCCTCGCTGGCCAGTCGCCACACATAGGGCCAGTTGCGCATGAACACCACTTGCCCACTTTGAAAAACTCGTCGCGCCTCCTCTTCTTGGTAAGAGGTAACCCCGCTAGGTGAAACCCGCTCAGCAATGGTTTGCTTAAGGAAATTAACTGCGGCAATGGCTTGCGGCTGATCCAAACCCACTTCCAAAGTATCTGGATCCACCCATAGGCCGCCAAAGCCATGCAAGATCTCAACAAACATGGCAGACAGCCCTTCATACTGCTGTCCTTGCCAGACATAACCCCACTGAGCTTTGCCTTGAGCCTGAAGATCTTGAGAAATCTCCAGCAGTTCCTCGGTGGTGTCCGGGGGCGCATACCCCGCTTCCTCTAGCAGATCCTGGCGATAGTAGAGCATCCCCCCATCGGAGCGAAACGGCATCCGATAAAGCTTGCCTTCATAGGATCCCCCTTCGATATCCCCGGACAAAAAATCTTCACGCTCTTGAACTTGCAGCCGACTTGAGATGTCGAGGAGCCAACCAGCTGCGGCAAATTTTGGCACCCAAGCAATGTCCATGTAGACCAGGTCATAGGCAGAGTCTCCCAACAGAAACGCAGTGGTGTAGAGATCCTCTCGCAGGTTGGTGTTGTCCGGACCTTCAATGAGTTCAATGCGAATATCTGGGTTCTCAGCCTCAAAGTCTCTCACCAGCTCCTGCAAGGGCATAAGCTCCGAGGCTTGCAGCATCATGGTCAGACGAATGGGCTGTTGTTGGGCCACAGCCATCATCACTAGGGAGAGACTGCTGACAAACAAAATCACCGCCATGAGGAGTGATTTCACCTTTTTGGAAGCGAGCCAGCGGAGCCAATTCCTGTGCATAGGATTAGTCATAAAGGCAGAACAATGATTGAGGGATCTACAATGCCACCTCAACCCCCTGCAACCAAAATTGAACTGAATTCAATCTTTTGGGCAGGTCTATCTAAGTGCTAACAGTATAAACTGCTACCTTGTCACTCTTACGCAACCGAACTGATTCTGTCTTCACCCTTAAGACCTAAATTCGAGCTTTAGCCCGGAATCAAGCACACTGCAAAAGCAGGTAAAGTGCTGGTGTCGTCAAGCATTGCCGCACTTAAGAGCGCGGTGCTGCTTGAAACTTAAAGTTTTATTTTTTGTGAAGAAATTGAATTTTCGGGATGCAGCACAAAGTGAGACAGTTTCATCTGGCTCTTGCCGACCAAAAATGGCTGTAAAGCCCATCCAGGTTCCCTACCGTTCCGCAGATTGCGTTACGGTGGTGAAGATTCGCCTGTTCTCGGAGGTCTCATGCCTGGTCAGCTTTTTGCCGGCGTCTTGATTGGTCTAGTTGCGCTCTGGAGCTGGGTGGGGATAATGCCTGCTTTTGCCCTAGTCACACCTATGTCCCCCGCAGCTATTCCAGGACTCCAGGGCGTTTTTGCTGGAACCCGCCCTGATACCCTGGGCGTTTCTGCTGGGCAACTTGCTCCCTGCCCAGATACCCCCAACTGCGTGGCAAGTCAGGCCGCAGACCCAGCCCACGCCATTACCCCCCTTGCTTATGGCACCAGTCGTGATCAGGCGCGAGACACTTTGACAGCTTTGATTCAAAATCAACCCCGCACCCAAATCATTGAGCAGACCGAAGATTATCTCTACGCTGAGTGCCGCAGTCGGCTATTGGGGTTTGTGGATGATGTGGAGTTTTACCTGCCACCTCAAACTCCTGTGATTGAAATGCGCTCTGCTTCGCGCCTGGGTCAGTCGGATCTGGGAGTCAATCGCCGCCGATTGGAGCAAATTCGTTTGGCCATGCAGGAGTTGGGTGTGGGGGCTTAGCCCGTGTTTCGCATCCCCGCAGCGATGCCATTGATGGTGAGCAGGGCACCCCGCAGCAATTCGCTCTTGCCGTAGCCCTTGCCATAGCCGGGGGGCAAAATGCGACCTGAGGCTGTTTGGCTCTGATGCTGGCGCAGGCGCTTGAGCAGGGAAACCTGCAAGAATCCCAGGGGGACAATGGTGCCGTTGCGCAGTTGCACCGAGCGTTGCAGGGCTGGATCGCCATCTAACAGGCGCTTGTGACCCGTAATCATCAAAATCAGATCTCGGGTGAGGTAGTATTCCTGGGAAATTTGCTCAAACAGGCGCTCGAATCGTTCTCGATCTTCGGGGTGGCTAAGCTGCTGCACGTAGTGGTGGGCAATTTGCAAGTCTACCTTGGCCAGGGTCATCTCCACCTTGGCAATTACCATTTTGAAGAAAGGCCACTTGAAGTAAAAATAGCGCAGCAGAGAGAGATGATCGGCGCTCTTGTCCTCAAGATAATTTTGCAGGGCAGTGCCGACCCCATACCAGGCAGGCAGTAAAAAGCGGCTTTGAGTCCAGCTAAACACCCAGGGAATGGCTCGCAGCCCGTCTAGGGTCTTTTTAGACCCCCCTCGCCGGGTGGGGCGGGAGCTAATTTGCAGTTGGCTGATTTCTTGAATGGGGGTGACATGGTGGAAGAAGTCGATGAAGTCTTCTTGCTCATAGATGAGTGCCCGGTAGCGCTGGCGCGATCGCGTCGCCAATTCCTCCATAATGTCGTGCCAGGGCTCAATATCATCCATGGTAGAGTGCAGCAAACTGGCCTGAATTACGGCAGTGGTAATGGTTTCCAAGTTGTAGAGCGCCAGTTCCGGCAAGGAATATTTAGAGGCCACCACCTCCCCCTGCTCCGTAATTTTGATCCGGCCACTGATGGTTTGGCTAGGTTGAGCCAAGATCGCTTCGTAGGCCGGACCTCCCCCCCGCCCCACGGAGCCGCCCCGACCATGGAAAATCCGCAGCGAGAGTCCATAGGGTTCTGCCGTTTTCTTGAGGGCTTGCTGAGCCTTATAGATTTCCCAATTGCTGCTCAAGAAGCCCGAGTCTTTATTGCTGTCTGAGTAGCCCAGCATAACCTCCTGGAGGGGAACCACAGGCTGAGTCGTATCCCCACCCTGCCCTTGCTCTAAATAGGTGAGATAGGTAGGCAGATCAAACAACTGAGTCATGACAGCGGGAGCCCGCTTCAAATCTTCCACCGTTTCAAACAGAGGTACGACTTGAAGGGTGCCTTTGCCTGTGGCTGGGTCGTAGAGTCCAGCTTCTTTGGCCAGCAACAAGACCTCTAACAAATCGCTGGCATGATGACTCATGCTGATCACATAGGTCTGGCAAATCTCGATCCCAAACTCTTCCTGTAACCGCCGCAGCATCCGAAAGGTTTGAATGGTCTCTTGGGTTTTTTCGGAGAAAGGCAACTCTGACGGAATCAAGGGGCGTCGGGTTTGCAGTTCAGTGGCCAACCACAGGGATCGTTCGTGTTCCGAAAGCTCGTCGTAGGGCTTGGGCAAAATTTCTAGATAGGTGGCAATTTCGTTGAGGGCATCGGAATGTACCGAGCTTTCTTGACGAATATCCAACTGGGTGAGATTGAACCCAAAGATTTCTGCCTGACAAATGAGATTGTCAAGATCTCGACTGCCAAGTCCGGTGCCTTGCAAGTTGCGCTGAATCAGCCGCAACTCCGCCAAAAATTCAGCGGCGGAACGGTAAAAATTGCACCGTTCGCCAACTTGCTCTGGCCCCGGTTGGGGAATATCTTTGATTTGAGCCAGTTTTTGGTTGCGTGCCTGGGTATTTTCTAAGCGCTTGAGAATATAAGCCAGCTTCATGCGGTAAGGTTCTTGCCGAAACCGAATCGAGAGCTCGTCATAGATCTCTGGCATGTTCAGCTGATCTTGCTCAAGAGATTCGAGCAAATCCGGCAGAACGTCACACCAGTGCATCGAGAGGCTAAGGAGCTGGGTGAGCTTGTTTACTGAATCGAGATATTTTTCCAACACTAAATTGCGCTGGTAGCAGGCCGTTTCCCAGGTGATGTTGGGCGTGACTGAGGGGTTGCCATCCCGGTCAGCCCCCACCCAAGACCCAAATTTACAAAAGTTGTAATGGGGCGGCTGCATGTGCGGAAAGGTGTAAGTCAGCGTTTGGGTAAGTCGCCGATACAACTGGGGTAAGACATCAAACAGCACCTCTTTGAAGTAGTGCAGGCTATACTCCACTTCATCTAGCACCGTGGGCTTAAACTGATGCAGTTCGTCAGTACGCCACCAAAAGCGGATTTCTTCGGTCAAGTCTGAATGTAAAGACTCGACCTCCCAACTGGAGCGAGTATGTTTCGCTAATCCGGCTTCAACCTCATCTAGCCGACTCAGAATTTTGGCGATGCGGCGCTGCTTGTGCCGGATCGTCTGACGGACAATTTCGGTGGGATGTGCGGTAAAAACCAGTTTGACATCCAGGCTGTAAATTAGGTTTTGAATGTGGCGAGGTGGAACATTGAGACGATGTAGCTTCGGAAATAACCAGCCAAAGGTGCCGAGGTTTCGCTCGGTGGGAGCCAGTTCATAGAGACTGTTTTCGAGCTGTTCAGCAGACCCACTGCGCGGGTCAGAATGACCATTGAAGCTAGGGGGACGACTGGCTCCCAAGTCTTGTCCAGAACGGCTGGGGGGGGCTGGTAGCGTATATTTAGACTCAGTGGCAGGGCTATGAATTTTGGCAATACTGTCTTCTTGTTCGTAGTGTTGCTCAACAATATTGATTAACTGAAAGTAGAGTGCAAAGGCACGGGCAGCCCGAATGGCTGCTTCAAAGCTGAGATCTTCAATGATCGCCAGGGCTTCCGGTGATAATGCCGTAGGCTCTTGGGCTTCAGGGGAATACATGGAGCGAAGCTGTTGCAAGAGGTCAACTAGTTCCTGGCCACACTCTTCGAGTAGCACTGATTCCAGCAAGTCCTCAATGACATTGAGGCGATGCTGCAACAGGAGGTCTGTTCTGGGACGTAGGGTTTGAGCCAAGAGGGCATTATCAACGGAAGAATGCATCCGACTATTGACCCCCTGAAATAGGCTTATACATTCCGATCATTCCATCCATGTTGAGTCTTTGACCTCGGGATAACGGGCGAGATTGGGTGGTTGTTACTCTGACGCCTCAGGTGGGGGAAAGGGAAGGGGTGGGAGTTGCTCGCCTCGAAAAATCTCTTCGCTCCACTGTCCTAAGGACTGTAGCCATTGATGGCTACGCTGCTGAATGGCCAGGCCGACTAGGAGTGGTAAGCTGGCTAGTCCCATTTCCAGATCAAGGGGACGTTTAGATTGGGGCGCAGAATTTGCGGATGGCGATGACATAGACAACAATCAGCAGGAAACAACGTCAGACTTTGCGACTGAGACTTCGGTAAGACTGCCGCCATACTAAGGCTAAGCCATGGAACCCTGTTCACCTGAACCTTACTCAAGTTTCAGGGAACAACCACTACACGAACGCTGTGGGTCAGATTGATGGGAGGCGTTACTAATCAATCATTACCAGGATGTAGGGCTTTAGGTCTGATTCATAGACTTCATTTGCAAAAATTTTAGCACCCGCTTTAGGGGCACATGGTGGTTTGCTTGGGAGGCTGCCTTGAATTGCCCTTCTGCCTGCAAGTTTTTGGGTAACATTCTTCTGCCCTGGGTACGAGGTATCCAATGCGGAGAGGGTCAAGCAGCAATGGCCCAAGCTTTGGCCCAGCCGAGGAGTTGTACGACTTGTTCTGGGGAATGTGCTTCACAGTAAAGTCGCAGCACGGGTTCAGTGCCACTAAACCGGATCAACAGCCAGCTTTGATCGGCTAGACGAAACTTAAAGCCGTCTTGAGTGGAGCACTCAAGAACGCTCTGATCAAGAATTTGAGTGAAGGGTGTGGTTTGGAGTTGGTGGATGAGTCGGGCTTGGACATCGGTACTGGCTAGGGGGAGGTCAATGCGGTCATACACGCACTGATACCCGGTTTGAGCTTGTAACTGCTGATAGAGTTGGCTGAGGTCTTGCCCGGATTGGGCGATGGCCTCCAGTAAGTACAGGGCTGACAGCAGGCCGTCTCGCTCGGGGATGTGGTTGCCGTAGCCGATGCCACCGGATTCTTCGCCTCCCAGCAAGATGGGGTTGTGTTCGAGCATACGCTCGGCGATATATTTGTAGCCGATGGGTGTCTCAAAGACATTTAGTTGATGGAGGGCGGCAATCCGGGGAATCAAGTCAGAGCCGCTCACGGTTTTGATGACTTCGCCCCGTGCGCCGCGTCGGGTGGCAAAGTGGTCAATCAAAATGG
The DNA here is from genome assembly GCF_009939295.1 of Petrachloros mirabilis ULC683. Lineage (GTDB taxonomy): Bacteria > Cyanobacteriota > Cyanobacteriia > Thermosynechococcales > Thermosynechococcaceae > Petrachloros > Petrachloros mirabilis. The sequence goes on along the minus strand of NZ_WVIC01000019.1, from coordinate 26,828 downwards.
GAATCAGAATTTGGGAGCTGAGGAACTGCCCCTGCCCATCCACGGCGGCAATGCGATCGCCGTCTCCGTCAAAGACAAATCCAACCCGGAGTTGTCCCGGTTGCTTGGGGGGTGTTTTCAAGGTCTGCAAGAGAGGTGCTAGGTATTTAGGGAGGGGTTCGGGGGCACCGCCGCCAAAGAGGGGGTCGCGATCGCAGTTCAATTCTTGAACAGGTTGGTTGAGCACTTGCGCCATGCCCCCTGCCGTCGCCCCATGCATCACATCCACAAAGACGGCCAGTTGTCCCTGGGCAATCGCCTGTTGAATGGTGCTGAGATCAACCTTGGTTTGCAGCTCTCGACAATAGTCGGGCCAGGGATTAAAAGCTTGAATGCTCCCAACTGAGGGGTTGGGGGGGGCTGCCTCTAGCAGCAACTCGGTCTGGATTTTCTGGGTAATGCTGGGGGGAACCGACCCACCAAAGGCACCTTTAACCTTCAGTCCTGAGTAGATGCCAGGATTGTGGCTTGCCGTGATCACCAAAGCGCCTAAAGCCTGGTACTGCTTCACCGCCCAACTCAGGGCTGGGGTTGGGGCAAAGGTGTCTGCCAGCAGAACGTCGAAACCAGCCTGAGCCACTGCCTCGGCGGTGGCAGCCGCAAACTGTTCCGATAGAAATCGACGGTCGTAGCCTACCACAATTAAATTGCGAGTGGCCTCACCGCCATAGGTTTGAGCCAAGACCTGAGCCGCAACTGGCACCACGCGCCGTAGTCGAGCCAGGGTAAAATCATCGGCAATAATCCCTCTCCAGCCATCGGTGCCAAACTGAATAGGCGGATCGAGGGGGGCGGTGAGGGTGACAGAAGCGGGCATAGGGCAACCTCGGTGAGTGCAAGAATGACAGCGGATGTATTTATATCATGCCGATAAAACCTAGGGTTTCGTTTATGATTTGGGTGGTATAGATTCAGCGTAGGAGACCTTGATTTTGAGTCAACGACAGGATGCCATCACACCCCATGGTGGTGAGTTGGTTCAGAGAATGGCCAGCACTGCCCAACGGCAAGACTTTGTTTCCCAGGCTGATCATCTGCCCCGGATTCAGCTCGATTCTAGAGCCACATCTGATCTTGAGCTGATCGCCATTGGTGGGTTTAGTCCCCTCACAGGCTTTATGGAGCAGGCTGACTATGACCAGGTGGTGCAGCACATGCACTTGGCCAACGGTTTACCTTGGTCGATCCCAGTCACCCTGTCCGTTGAAGCGGCTGTGGCCGAGCCGCTCAAAGAAGGGATGCTGGTGCGTCTCGATGATCCTAGCGGCGACTTTGTAGGGGTGCTGGAGCTGACCCAAAAATATAGCTATGACAAAGGGCACGAAGCTCGCCAAGTCTATCGTACCGAAGACATCCAGCATCCCGGCGTTAAGGTGGTTTATGACCAGGGCGAGGTGAATTTGGCTGGCCCCATCTGGCTATTGGAGCGCCAAGCTCATCCTCTATTTCCCAGCTATCAGATCGATCCCCTTCAATCTCGGGCTCTGTTCCGCGATCGCGGTTGGCAAACCATTGTGGGTTTCCAAACCCGAAATCCCATCCACCGTGCCCATGAATATATCCAAAAGTGCGCCCTAGAAACCGTGGATGGGCTGTTTCTGCATCCTTTGGTGGGGGCGACCAAAAGTGACGACATCCCCGCAGATGTGCGGATGCGCTGCTACGAAATTATGATGGAGCATTATTTTCCCCAGGATCGGGTAATTTTGGCGATCAACCCGGCAGCCATGCGCTATGCGGGGCCTCGGGAAGCCATTTTTCATGCTCTGGTGCGCAAAAACTATGGCTGCACCCACTTCATTGTGGGTCGTGATCATGCCGGGGTGGGCGACTATTACGGCACCTACGATGCCCAGCACATTTTTGAGGAGGTGGATGCCCATGCCCTGGGGATTACGCCGATGAAATTTGAACATGCTTTCTATTGCACCCGCACCCAGTCTATGGCCACCACCAAGACCAGCCCCAGTACCCCCGCAGAAAGAATTCACCTCTCGGGCACTAAGGTGCGGGAGATGCTGCGTCGGGGAGAATTGCCCCCCCCTGAATTTTCTCGACCAGAAGTTGCAGCAACCCTGGCCAAAGCCATGCAGGTGCCCGTCGAGGTCTAGGGCTGCCCCATTGGGTCAACCCGTCCACTAGGATAAGGCTGAGGCTTCAATAGGAAATGGGCACATGCCACTGTCGCGGCGTACCTTTTTAGAGCACATGGGTTGGGGGCTGGCGGCTCTGGGTCTAAGCGAGAGCCTGCTCAATGTTTGGAGTCAGCGCTATCAAAAGGTTCTGGCAGCCCCTGCCCCCCGTAAATGGGCGCTGCTGATTGGCATCAATGAATACGAGCACCCTGTCCAATGGCCTGCCCTCCAGGGCTGCTTGACGGATCTAGAGCTACAGAAAATGCTGTTAATCCACCGGTTTGGATTTCAACCCCAGCATATTCTGACTCTGACGAATCAAGCTGCTACTCGCACAGCCATCGAGGCGGCCTTTGTCTCCCATTTGATTGAGCAAGTCAGCCCTGAGGATGTGGTAGTCATTCATTTTAGTGGCTATGGAGGGCATATCTCGGCTCGCACCACTGCTGAAAGTAGTGTCCTGTTGCACCGGGCACAAGATCTGCTGCTTCCTGCCGATGCCTTCTTGCAGCCAAATGGCTCAGACGACCGGATCAATGGTCTCCTAGAAGATACGTTGTTTTTACTGCTGCGATCGCTGCCCACAGATCGGGTGACGACCATTTTAGATGTGGGCTTTGATCCCTCGGTGGGTGCCCTGGGCGGCGGCGTGCAGGTGCGATCGCAGCCCCTCCCCGCAGGTCTATTGCTCAATGAAGCCGAGCTGGCCTTCCAAGCCGAGCTCCTCCAGCAGAACGCACTTTCTGCAGAGCAGGTTTCAGTGCAACAACGCGCTGGCCAACTTCCCGGCATTTTGCTGCGTGCCACCCATGCCATCGAAGCCCACTGGCACCACACCCCAGCAGGACTGCTCACCTACTGGCTCACCCAACGGCTCTGGAATACTACGCCCCCGACCCCAACCATGGTTACCTTTAACCGCATTGCCACCGCCGTAGAGCAGCAGGTCGGCTCCGCTCACCAGCCCGAACTCCAGGGGCAGAAAAGCTACGAGACCCCACTCCTAGGATACGGCCAGCCCCTGAGCCGCTCCGCCGATGGGGTGATCTTGACCCACGATGCCCCCAATCCCATGGTTCAGTGCTGGTTGGGGGGGCTCTCTCCCCACCTCCTGCAACATGCCCTCACCCTGGGGTTTGATAGCCTAGTTGCCAGTGGCCCAGTCACCAGCATTGCCGCCATGCCATCCATCTCAACTCCACCGCCGCCGCCCTCAGACACAGCCCTACCCTCCACTGCTGCATCCCCTCCAGCCGAGCAGGAACCAATACCCAAACTGGCTGCAACAAGACCCACTGCATGGCAACGGATTTCAGACACCGCCACACCCCCTGGGAATCTGCCCCTATCCTCATCCTCTCCACCCGAAACCGAGGGCTCCACCTGTCCAGATGATTTTCCCCTAGAAACCACAACGCCCTTTATCGTCTTCAAAAAACCTCTGGAACTCAGGGTCACAGGCAAACTGACCCAGCCCGCAGTCGAGATCCCTTCCCCTTTCCTTCAGGAAGCCCTGCGCGAACTGCCGCGATCGCTCACCTTGCAGGTTGCCCTGGGCACCCCCCTAGATCGCATGGAGCGCGTAGATGCCACCAGTGCTTTTTCCAGTGCCCTTGATTTGGCCACAGTGCCCGCAGAACAAGCCTATGCCGATGTTTTGCTCTCCCGAGTTTCTACCCCCACCGGCTCTGAGGCAGATCCAGAGAGCTCCGGTCGCTATGGGCTCTTTCACCATGGCGGTGAACTTTATGCCAATACCCTAGGAGAACCCAAAGAAGCAATCAAAACCGCTGTGCGCCGCCTCAGCCCTCAAATTGAGGTGCTGCTGGCAGCCAAGGCTCTGAGCCTAACCGTCAACGATGTGACAGCTCGGGTTGGGGTCAGTGTCACCCTAGATCAGATTAAAGCCGAAGAAACTCAGCCGCTGATTCATCAGTTCACGACTCGGGTCCCTTGGCCTTGCCCCGCAGCCCATCCCACCCCCAAAGCGGAAACCCTCGGCAAAATTGTCACCCTTGCCCAAGGCACCCATATTCAGTATCGAATTCAAAACTACAGTCCCTTTCCCCTCTATCTGCTGGTCTTGGGGATTGATCCCAGCCCCGACCAACTTTGGTGTTATGCCCCCCTTCTGCAACCGGAAGCCTCCGAACCGACTTTCCCCAAATATGCGGTTATCCCTCCTCAAGAGACCCTCACCCTGCCCAAGGCCACAACGGAGCGGCTCGTTCATGGCCCCCCCGGACTGGCCACAACCTACTTTCTATTGGCTCGCCACCCCTGGCAGCAAACCTTATCAACCCTGACAACCCATGCTCGACAGTCCAGTCGCTCGGCCGCGGCCTTCACCCTCCAAGACCCCTGGCTGGTAGCTCAAAGCGTTTTGGCCGATCTCCATGAAGCAAGCGTGGCAGGAAGTCGGGCACCTAACCTTGTCAGCGATCAGGGTTGGCTGCTCGATGTGCAGCAATGGGCCACCTTAGCCTTTGTGCATCGAGTCATTTAGTCAGATTTGTGTCTGCAACTCGTATCTGAAAAAAGCATCCCACCCGCTTCTGTACACACCCCTTGAAGTAAGCAATCCCAGGCGTCCGTGGGCAGTGTGGGTACATAGGCTACCTCAAAGACAATGCCAATTGTGACTTTGGTGTGCCAGTCTGGGTGACTCAATAACCGATCGTAAAATCCCCCCCCGTACCCCAAGCGCTGACCCTGAGCGCTACAGGCCAGGGCTGGAACCAAAATCAAATCCACCTCATTGACTGGAATTTGGGGTGAGTCTGGGTGCGGCTCGGCAATGCCGTAGGCTCCGGTCTGTAAGGTATGAAATGCCCCCGGCTGCCAATGATGCCAAACCAGGGTTTTGTCCACACAGCGAGGTAAGCCCCACTGCCGATGGGCACCTCCTTGAGCATAGAGCGATGTTAAGTCAGGCTCGTGCCGAATGCTCACAAAAGACAAGACAGTATGAGCAGATTGAAAGACTGGCATTTGGCGCAAATGGCAGCAAAGTTGTTTGCTTTTTTGCTGCCATGCGGCTGTGGAAAGTTGCTGTCGCTGTCGCAAAAACTGTTTTCTCTGTTGGGCTTTGGTGGCTGTGGCGTCTACAGAAAAGGATAGATCATGCATTGGCATTAACCCGATTGACCCATGAGAGCCTTGTCAGAATATTGGGCATTCTAGAGGATAACCATAGACTTGAACTGACTTCCCCTTGATCGCAACTCAGCTTCGATATTCATGGATTTAATCCTTTCCCAACTACCAACGACTCAGCTTCCCTCACAGATGGGGGGAGGCTGTCCACGAGGTGGAGAAATGGCCCACTCAACAGCTCAAGGGATCTGGGGCTGGAGCTACGGTGTACACACATCCCTAGATAAACCCATTCCACCCTGCTTTAGCCCCCCCACCCCCCCTCGCGCAGCGTGCCCGCAGGGCGTAATTCTGGGGGGAGATCAACAAAAACTGGGACTATATTCCCCCCAAGCTTGGGGGGCTAGGGGGGCGAGCGCAAAGATTTTGAATCTTTTCAAGACTTGCGTGTACAGGGTAGGGGGCTGGAGAGGGGCTTGTCAAAGTGCGATGGCAGAGCAGCGGGAGCCAATCTCTGTCGTTCAAACTTTCTCCAGTCTCTATTTTGAATGGAACGCGTGGATTTAATGCTGGAGACGATGGATCACGAGGCGCAGGTACCCCATGGCGAGACACAGCAGGCTCGTCACTTGCTGATCTTAAAAGATCCAGAAGATGCAGATGGATGCAGGCTGATTCCTTTGGAGGCTTCTTCTCATTCTATGGGGCGTGCCCCCACCAACTCGATTGTGATTCCGTCGAAGGCGGTTTCTCGGCAGCATGGTTTACTGCTGCGGGTGACGAGTTCTGACCCCAGTCAATATAGTTTCTTAATGATTGATGGGGATTTACGGGGACAGCGCTCAACCAATGGCATTAAGGTCAACGGCAAGAAGTGTAGCTCGCAGCGGCTGCGCCATGGCGACCAAATTCTGTTTAGCAACCAGGTTAAAGCAAAGTATTTGAAAACGCCTGCGCTGACTACGGCTGAATTTCAAGCCTATTGCCAGACCCTCAATCTAGAAGCCCTTCTGGAAGACTTTGGTCACGACCACACGGGTGGCACCCATACGGGTTCGTTGACCCTGGAGCAGGGGTCGGATCCGTCTAGCTTCCTGGATGAAGCTTCTTTGGTGCGATTGGCTTCATTTCCAGAAATTATTCCTAGCCCGATGTTTGAGGTGAACTTAAATGGGGAGCTGACCTATTTAAATCCAGCGGCGGCCAGCTCTTTTCCAGATCTGTCCATCATGGGAATGCGGCATCCTACTCTCAAGGGCTTGATGACCTTGATTAAAGAGTCAGAACGAAACATTTTGACTCGGGAGGTTCAGGTGGGGGCAAAGGTTTTTGAACAGTCCATTCACTACATTCATGAGAGTGAACTGGTGCGCTGCTGTGTGTTTGATATTACGGAGCGCAAGTATGCTGAAACGGAACTGCGGATGCGCGATCGCCTCTTGCAGGGGGTGGCTGAAGCCACGACGCATTTGCTCGCTAATGCGGCCTACGATGATGCTATCGATAAGGCTCTGGCGACTTTGGGTGAAGCCGCTCGAATCGATCGCATTTGTATTTCTCAAAATCATCCTCACCCTGAGGGGGGTGCGATCGCAACCTCTCTGCGGTTTGAGTGGGTGCGAGAGTCGATTGAACCGCTGCGGCATCAATCCCATCGCCAAAATCAACTTTTTAGTGGTGATTATCTCAAACGCTGGTATCACGACCTTACCGATGAGCGCGCCATTCAAGGCATTCGGCGGCATCTTCCGGAAGCAGAGCAAGCTTACCTAGCGCGGAGCGGCATTTTGTCAGTTTTGGCCGTTCCGATAATTATCAACCATGATTTTTGGGGGTTTATTGAGCTAGACAACTGCACCACCGAGTATGAATGGTCTATCCAGGAAGAGTCCATTGTCTTTGCCATGGCTGCCAGTATTGCCGCTGCCCTGCAACGCCAGCAAACCGAAGAAATTATTCACCACCAGGCGTTTCATGATGCCCTTACCGACCTGCCGAATCGGATTCTCTTTAACGACCGTCTCCAAATAGCCCTGGCTGCTGCCCAACGCCAGGGTCATCATCTGGCCGTCATGTTTATGGATCTCGATCGGTTTAAAACCATCAACGATACCCTGGGTCACTCCACCGGTGACACCCTGCTCAAAGCCGTCACCCAACGACTAAAAACCTGCCTCAGAGACGGTGACACCCTGGCCCGCTGGGGCGGGGACGAATTTACAGTCTTGTTGCCCCAGATAGAATCCGTCGAAGATGCCCTCACCATCGGCCACCGCATTCTTGAAGCCCTCAAAGAGCCCTTTCTAGTGGCCACCCACGAGCTATATATCTCAGCCAGCATCGGCATTAGCCTCGCGCCGGATGATGGGGATGTGGCAGAACTCCTCTTACAAAATGCTGATGTGGCCTTGTACCGCTCCAAAGAACAAGGTCGGGGAACCTGCCAGCTCTACAACCCCACCATGAACTCCAAGGCACCCGAACTCTTTGTCCTAGAAAATAATCTTCGCCATGCCATCGCCCGGGATGAGCTACTGCTCTACTATCAACCCAAGGTGAATATCACCACCGGAGCCATTATTGGGCTAGAGGCACTCGTGCGCTGGGAGCATCCAGAGATGGGATTAGTCTCTCCAGCGACGTTTATTCCCTTGGCTGAAGAAACGGGTTTGATCATTGAAGTTGGAGAATGGGTTCTCAGAAGAGCTTGCTATCAAACCGTGGCCTGGCATCAGGCCGGACTGACCCCCCTGACCGTTGCCGTCAATCTTTCCGCCCGCCAGTTCTTTCAGCCCCAGATTGTTGAAATTATTGCCGATGTGCTCCGTGAAACCCAACTGCCCCCCAGTAGCCTGGAACTTGAGATCACCGAGACCACCGCCGTCAAAAATATGGACTTTACCCGCTCAGTCTTGACCCAATTGCAGGCCATGGGCGTCAAAATTGCCATGGATGACTTTGGGACGGGCTATTCTTCGCTCAATTACCTGAAGCAATTGCCCCTCGACACCCTCAAGATTGATCAGTCTTTCATTCGAGAGCTAAAGCCCAATTCTGCCGATGCCAAGATTGTCAATGCGGTGATCTCTTTGGGGCTAGGACTTGATCTGCATGTGGTGGCCGAAGGAGTTGATAACCCGCAGCAGTTAGAACTACTGCGATCGCTCCAGTGTGACATTGTTCAGGGCTACTTATTTAGCCGTCCTTTGCCAGAGCCTACCATGACCCCCATGCTGCAAACCAACTGGGCACAGCGCGGCCAACCCTGGCAATTTCCAATGGTGCTGAGCGCGTGATTGTCTGCCGCTGCTTCCCTAGGAGGCTGTCTTTAAGGTCTTCCCATGCTCTACATTTGCCTCCAACCCCCGAGGGGCTTTGACACTCTTAAGTCCCCCAGAATGGGGGATTTAGGGGACGGGTGCAAGGCGTAAGAAACGTTTCAAACCGCCTCTAAAGGATTCGCACAGGAGGCTGATGGCTCCCTGCCCCCATCCTTGGGCAAGAAAATTACAAATTAGGGGGATTTGAACCATTCTGAAAGAGTGATTTAATAAAATCTGGAAATTCTAAAATTTTTTGAAAAATTTGCTCTGGCCCAATCCCCACTGTAATTTGAAGCAGCAACACCAGTGCTGCGATTAGGAATGCGGTCTTGGCAGTGGTTTTGGCAACCCGCACAAACCAGGTAAAAACAAGCCAAGAGATTATGACTGCCGCAGCGACTAAGAGAAGATCCACGGGTTCAACCTTTTATGGTAAAGCTTACTATAATCACGAAGAGACCCCAGCGGGTTACTGACAACCCCACTTAACTTTGGCCATTCCCATGGTAAAGTCACCCTCCCATGACTGGCAGAGACCTGCCACGCCGATCGAGTCCCAGGAGCATTCCACTCAGATTGCCCTGTTTGGCACCAGCGCTGATCCGCCTACGGTAGGGCATCAGCGTATCTTAGCGGCACTGGCACAACGGTTTGATCAGGTGGTGGTTTGGGCGTCTGACAATCCTTTTAAGCAAGGCCAGACACCCCTTTGCCATCGTCAAGCCATGCTGAAGCGGTTGGTGACTGAGCTGCAAACTCAATATCCGAACGTGTCACTCTACCCACACCTCAGTGATTCAAAAACGCTGCGAACTGTGGAACGCGCTCAGCAGCATTGGCCCCATGCCAGTTTTACCCTGGTGGTAGGCTCTGATATTTTGGCCAGCTTGCTGCACTGGTATCGAGTGGAGGAGTTGCTCTGTCAGGTTCAGCTATTGGTGGTGCCACGACCGGGATCTCAGATCGAAGCGGGGGCGTTAACAGGGTTGCAGCAGCAGGGTGCCCAAGTTGCGATCGCGGATTTTTCAGGGCCTGCGGTGTCTTCGAGTGCCTATCGTGCTGCGGGCGATCTAGATCAGATTCCCCCAACCATTGCCGCCTACATTAAACAACAAGGCTTATATCCATGGGCAGACTGCAATTCCACCCCTCTGATGCCGCCAGCATGACTTCTCTGGCCCACTTTAAGGTGGGGGTAGATAACGTTATTTTTTCGGTGGACACAACGACCAATCGTCTGTTTGTGCTGTTAGTTCTGCGTCAAGAGCCTCCCTTTCTGGGGTACTGGGCTCTGCCGGGCACCCTGGTTCGCCAGGGAGAGTCCCTAGAAGCAGCGGCCTATCGCACCTTAGCCGAAAAGCTTCAGGTGCAAAATTTATATTTAGAGCAGCTCTATACCTTTGGTGCACCGGAGCCAGATCCAGGGAATGGGACGGGCGGAGACTGTGTTCGCTACCTGTCGGTCAGCTACTTTGCCTTGGTTCGCTATGATGATGTGCACTTGCTGGCGATGACGGATCAACCAGTTGCGTGGCATGGCGTGGAAGACCTCCCCCCCCTGGCCTTTGACCATGCCCAAATTGTTACCTATGGGCATCGGCGGTTATGTAACAAACTGGAGTACAGTCCCGTTGCGTTTGAGGTCTTGCCCGCTCAATTCACTCTGAATGATTTGTATCAGCTTTACTGCACCATCTTGGGGGAGCAATTTTCAGATTATTCTAATTTTCGAGCCAAGTTGCTTAAACTTGGGTTTCTAGCCGATACCGGCCAAAAGGTGTCTCGGGGGGCTGGACGTCCTGCTAGTCTCTATCGCTTCGATGCTGAAGCCTTTGCGCCGCTCAAAAATAAGCCCCTCGTTTTTGTCTAGTTGTCTGGGATCGAACACTGATGGAAATTGCGATCGCACAACTCAATCCCACAATTGGGGACTTGGCGGCCAATGCCGAGAAAATCTTGGCGGCAGCTACTCAGGCTCAGGGGGCACGGCTGTTGCTAACGCCAGAGCTATCGCTGTGTGGCTATCCTCCCCGAGATTTATTGCTCAATCCTGGTTTTGTGCAGGCGTTAGAGGCCACCCTTCATGAGTTAGCGGTAGCTTTGCCCCCGGAAATGGCAGTCTTGGTGGGCACGGTGACGCCCAATCTGGAGTCTCGACAACGGGGAGGCAAGCCCTTGTTCAATAGCGTGGCCTATTTAGCCCAGGGGCAAGTTCAGCAGCGCTTTCATAAGCGCTTGCTGCCCACCTATGACGTATTTGACGAAGATCGCTACTTTGCCCCTGGCCTCATGCCCAATCTGCTGGAACTCGATGGGATCAAGATTGGGGTCACCATCTGTGAAGATCTCTGGAATGACGAGGCTTTTTGGGGTCATCGCACCTACGCCATCAATCCGATGGCAGAGCTAGTGGAGCAGTCGGTGGACTGGGTTGTGAATGTGTCAGCGTCTCCGTTTTGTGTGGGTAAACAGGCTCTGCGCGAGGCGATGCTCCAAAACAGCGCCCAGCGCTATGGCTGTCCTATTTTCTATGTCAACCAAGTTGGGGGCAATGATGATTTGGTGTTTGATGGAGGCAGTGTTGCCTTTGACCAGGCGGGCACCTTGGTGAGCCGCTGTCAGACCTTTGCAGAAGATTTGCAAGTGATCCACATCCGCCAGGGCAAGACTCAGCCCTTGGCTCCGGGGCTAATTACTCCCCGAGCTGCCCCGCCCCAGGCTGAAATTTGGCAAGCTCTGGTACTCGGTGTGCGCGACTATGCCCGCAAGTGTGGATTCACTCAGGCGGTGATCGGGTTGAGCGGGGGTATTGATTCGTCTTTGGTGGCTGCGATCGCAACCGCTGCCCTGGGCTGCGATCAAGTCTTGGGGGTGTTGATGCCCTCCCCCTACAGCTCCGATCATTCGATTGACGATGCCCTTGCCCTGGCCAAAACCCTCCAGATTCACACCGAAACCTTGCCCATTGCCCCCCTCATGCAGGGCTATGATCAAGTCTTGGCCGCTCTATTTGCCGGGACTGAACCCGGTGTCACCGCAGAAAATCTCCAGGCCCGTATCCGGGGTAATCTGCTCATGGCCATTGCCAATAAGTTTGGTCGCTTGCTCATTTCGACGGGGAATAAGTCTGAGATGGCCGTGGGGTACTGCACCCTCTATGGGGATATGAACGGTGGATTGGCTGCGATCGCAGATGTCCCCAAAACCCAAGTTTATGCCCTCTGTGAATGGCTCAACACCCCTGAAAGTCAGCCCTACCGCCACCAATTGACCCCCCTAAGCACAGATCCGGTGATTCCTACCACAGTCCTCACCAAAGCCCCCAGCGCCGAGCTGCGTCCCGACCAGCGCGACCAAGACTCGCTGCCCCCCTACGAGATTCTCGACGACATTTTAGCCAGACTCATTGATCAACATCAGTCAGCTCACCAAATCGTGGCCGCAGGTCATGACTCTGCCACTGTCGAGCGAGTAATTGGTTTAGTGACTCGGGCAGAGTTTAAGCGGCGTCAAGCCCCCCCTGGCCTTAAGATCACCGATCGCGCCTTTGGCACCGGCTGGCGGATGCCAATTGCTGCCCGCCCCACTTACAATGACACAATCAAAGATATCTCCAGAGAATTGGGCAAGTTATCGCCAGCAATAAACCCCTCGCCCCTTTAGACGCCCTTTCAGGCATAGGCATCGTGATATGGCTGCTTCCTCCTCCCCTGAGCCTCAAAAGCCGCAGCGGTCAGACTTCGCAGCGTGGAGTGCTGAGTGCAACCGAATTCTAACCGCGCCGCTCCCCGACCCCATCTCCAAAAGCATTGAAACCATTACTTCCCTGCACACCCGCACCTGGCGAGATGTGCCCGCCCATCAGCGTGCCCTCGAAAAAGTAGCTGGATTCTTTGCCCGCCCAACATTTCTCTACTTGCTAGTCAGCAGCTTGATTCTGTGGCTGATGGGCACCTTCCTCAGTCAAGTCGGATGGCTCCCGTTTCCATTTCCACAGTTTAGCTGGTCAGCACAGGGACTCGACACCGCTGCCCTGCTGATTTCAACTGGCGTTTTGGTGCGCCAAAGTCGTCAGGAAAACTTTGCCGAACAGCGCGCCCAACTCACCCTGCAACTCAATTTACTTTCAGAGCAGAAAATCGCCAAAATTATTGCCCTCATTGAAGAACTGCGGCATGACTTGCCAGACGTCAGCAACCGTGACGATAGCGAAGCCCGCATGATGCAGGAAGCCGCCGACCCCATTGTGGTGTTAGACGCTCTGCAAGAAAATCTCAACCGCGAACTAGAAGCCGACGAGCGGCTAATCACGACCCAAGCGACCGACACCTAATCAGCAGCCAGCCCTGCCCCCCAAAATAGCACTTGCATTCCAGTCACACATTGGGGAATATGGGGCAGTGGTTTTGTGAGGTAGAACGGGTTCATGAGTCTGCTGACCAATCTAGATGGTGTCATTGGCCCTACCGCGCACATTTCAGTTCTAGATCGAGGGTTTCTCTACGGTGACAGCGTCTACGAAGTGGTTCGCACCTTTCAAGGACGCTTGTTCGGACTTCAGGAACACCTAGATCGCCTGCGTCAATCAGCCGATTCCATATATATGAGAGTTCCCTGGAGTGATAGCCAGATCCAGGCCGAGGTAGAACGAACCCTGCAACAGACCCATTGGCTAGAATCTTACGTCCGCATTGTGGTCAGTCGCGGAACTGAAACCAAAGTCAGCCTACAGCCCAGCCGTGATCTCAAACCCAGCCTGCTGATTGTCATCTCAGAAATTGACCCCCAGCCGCAACTCTCTCAAATCGGAATTCATCTGCAAGTTGTCAACCGTCTGCGCAATGATCACCGCGCCCTCAGCCCCGCAGCCAAAACCGGCAACTATCTCAATAACATCCTGGCTCTTCTAGAAGCCCAGCAGCAAGGTGCAGATGATGCCCTTCTGCTCAATGGGCAAGGTCAGGTCACCGAAGCCACCACCAGCAACCTGTGGATCGTCCGCCAAGGGAGCGTGCAAACTCCTCCCCCTAGCGTTGGGATTTTGCAAGGCATTACCCGTCACTTTTTGGTTCAAATCTTGCAGCGCCACCAAATTCCCTATGCTGAAACCCTCCTGTTACCGTCTGATTTGACTCAAGCTGAGGAAGCATTTCTGAGCTCTTCAGTGCGTCTGCTGATGCCCATTAACCGGATTGATCAGATGCCCCTACCCCACTGCCCTGGCCCTATGACCCGTTGGCTATGGGATGAGTTGCTGGCAGAAATGGATCGTGCAGTTACAGAGAATATCCCTCTAGCCCAGAGTGCTTAGATTCCACCCAGCCGGTCTGCTCATTGGGGGCACTGCCCCCTGCACCCCCTGGACTCCATTGATCTGTAAACCGCTGTAGGCAGACTCAATTTCTAATGGCGTGCAAAATCAAGGCGGCAACAAAGCCGATGCCAGCGTAGCGCAAAAATTGCCAGAACCACTCGCGCCGATCTTTCCAGGTGATCAGGCGGCTCTCTAGCTCAATTTCAACTAGTTCTAGGTGGTTTTGGAGTTGTTCGATCTCTTGGCGAAGCTTCGTGAGCTGCTCTTGCAGTTGTGTCTTCTGAGCTTGGGCTGACTCTAGGTGCAGATAGCGACTTTTCACTGTGTTTAGGGTGGTTTCTGCTTCTGCGATCGCAGCTTCAATATCAGGGTGAGTCCCAGTCGGCGATGGGGCTTCAGGGTTTGATTGGCGCTCTCCTAGTCCAGATTGCTCAGACAAATCCATCCGTAGTTACTCTCAACGCGGCGACTTCCCTTAATCTTGACATTAAAGCAAAGATGGGCAAAGGGGATTTCGGGTCTAGATCGAGCAGAAATCACCGTGATTACCCACTACCATAGGGAGGCGATGGTCTTTTTTGGTCTATGCCTGCTCCTCACCCCGCTTCTGTAGAGACCCATCTGCCGGATCACCGTTGGCAGATTTGCATCCCCGATCCAGCCCAGGTATCGACTCTGGCAATAGCTACGGGATTGTCGATGCCCCTCGCGCGGGTGCTGGTCAACCATGGGATTGAGACCCCGGAGGCGGCGATCGCATTCCTTGACCCCGAATGCCAACACCTGCCGTCCCCCCTCACTGAGTTTGCCGACCTTCCTCCAAGTCTGGATTTATTGCAGGAGGCCATTGCCCAGGGGCACCCCATCGCCATCTGCGGCGACTACGATGCCGACGGCATGACCAGTACCGCCTTGCTGCTGCGATCGCTGCGGGCACTGGGGGCTGAGGTTGATTACGCCATTCCCAGTCGGATGCAGGAGGGCTACGGCATCAACGAGCGCATTGTCGAGGACTTTGCGGCTGAGGGGGTGCGGCTGATTCTCACCGTTGATAATGGCATCGCTGCCTATGAGCCTATTGCCCATGCCCGCAGTCTGGGGTTAGCTGTCATCCTCACCGACCACCATGATTTGCCCCCTAACCTGCCCCCCGCCAACGCTATCCTCAACCCCAAGCAGTTGCCCCCCACCTCCCCCTATGGCGGACTTGCGGGAGTGGGTGTAGCCTATGTTCTGGCGGCGTCTCTGGCTCAACAGATGGGACAGGGGCAGGCGGTCATTCCCTCACTGCTGGAGCTATTTACCCTCGGCACCATTGCCGATCTCGCACCCTTGGTGGGCGTCAACCGCCGCTGGCTAAAGCGCGGCCTCAAGCGCCTGCCCAACTCCCAGATTCCAGGAATCCAAGCCCTGATTCAGGTCTCTGGTGCCCTAGAGGGGGCAACCCCCCAGCAGCCGCTAAAGCCCGAGGCCATTGGCTTTCGTCTAGGGCCCCGCATCAATGCCGTGGGGCGAATTGGCAACCCCCAAACCGTGATCGAACTCTTGACGACGGAGGATCGCGGACAAGCTCTGGAGCGAGCCATGCAGTGCGAGCAGGCCAACCGGGAGCGGCAGCATCTCTGTACGGTGATTGAACAAGAAGCCTTGGCTCTGATTCAAACCGCCGCTGAGCAGGGAGATTTATCTCTATCTCCTCAGGAGCAACGGGTCTTGATCTTGGTGCAACCGGGCTGGCATCACGGCGTCATCGGTATTGTGGCTTCGCGCCTCGTGGATCGCTACGGGGTGCCGGTGTTTATGGGTACCTACGAAGATGACACCCATATTCGGGGCTCGGCTCGGGGCACCCCGGAATTTGATGTGTTTGCAGCCTTGCAATTTTGTCAGGCGACCTTAGATAAGTTTGGTGGCCACCGGGCAGCGGGGGGGTTCTCTTTGGCGGCCACCCAGTTAGAGGCGCTGCGATCGCACCTGCGTACCTTTGCCCATCAGCACCTCAAACCTGAACAACTCAAACCCCTGCTTACCCTAGATGCCCAGCTCAGCTTTGCCGACATCACCTGGGAGTTTTATCACGAAATTGATCGCCTGCACCCCTGCGGCATCGCTAACGCCGAACCCCTATTTTGGACTTCCCAGGTACAAGTCCTAGATCAGCGACCCATGGGTAAAAACAATGCCCACCTCAAACTGTCCCTGGCGCACACCGACGCCGATGGCACACCCCACCGCTGCCAAGCCACCGCTTGGCGCTGGGGAGAATACTTCCCTGTGCCGCCCCAAATTGATGTTGCCTATCGCCTGCGAGAGAATACCTGGCAGGGCAACACCACCCTCGAACTAGAAGTGGTGGGGGCTCGGGTGTCCTCTGTTCCGGAACCCTCGCCTGCCCCCACGCTATCAACACCTCCCTCTGACATCGATGCCTTTCTGGTGGCTCAAGGAGATCTAGAACTCTACTGTCCAGACCCCACTCAATCCTTTGCTAACCCCATCTGGCATCCCCTTGAGCACCTCGAAACCGTACTGCCCACTCTCCAGGGACAACTGCTTCTCTATGGGCATCAGCGCCCTTATTTACCCCAAAGCACCTTGACCGTAAACATTGAGTATGACCGCCCCAGTCATCCCTGTGACACCCTGATGCTGTGGACGCTACCCCCCTCTTGGACTCATCTGCACTGGCTGTTAGCCCTAGGGCAACCCCGCCAGGTTTATGTCCGAGGTGAACGGCCTACGCTGCCCGATGGGGTGACGCTGCGGCGGAATTTAAAGTATCATTTGGTTCGCTATGCCCCGCATCGCTTGAATCTGTTGGACTTGGGACAAAAATGGTGGGTTGCCCCCTGTACCTTGGTGGCAACCCTACGAGAAATGGGCTATGCCTGTGCTGGTTTCCCAGACACCTATCCCCTCAGCCAGGAACTCCAGCGCCTGGAAACCTGGTATCAACTCTCAGCCCAGCATCTGAGTCGGTTAGGGCAGCGAGCTTAGAGGTCGCCCCCCCGAGCCGCCAGCACAAATACTACGGCTGGCCCAGCAATTGCGATCGCAGCTAACATAGTGAGTTGGACAATGGCTTCCCAATTAATACTGGTAAAAAAGCTGCCAATACCGGAGAAAAAGCCCCCAATGCCCGAGAAAATACCCGCCAATAAGATTAACGTGTCCATCCTTCCTCCCAAACAAGCCAAACAACGACAGCGCTCTCTATTGTACCTGTTGCTGCGCCCCTAAAACAGAGGGGCACAGCCCCAAGGCTGTTGCCACTTCCTAAGAACGAACCTGCCTTGCTAGACTTTGAATTAGCCCCATGGCGGAAACGACTTGGGAGGGTCTCTGGGCAGAAGTTCTTGAAACACAGCGAAAATGCCGCCTGTCGGGAGGGATAAACCCTTCTAATCCAGCCACCGCTACCTCGCAAAGTCAGTGGTGGTGCGTTCATTCAAGTGGAGGTTGGTCAGTGGTTCACTCAAGCAGTAGTGACAGAATGGATACCCTAATTGACCAGGTGGGGCGTCTAACCGAAGGGGTGACAAAAATCAAGGCATTGGTTGAGCGAGTAGCCAACACGACGGAACGGCAAGCTGCTGTTGCAGAAAAACAAGCTATCAGTGTTGAGAGGCTCACCCAAATCGTGGAAAACCTTCTCCAGAGACAGCCTTGATGGTTGCTGCGATTGAATTAGCCCCATGGCAGAAACGACTTGGGAGTGTCTCTGGGCAAAAGTTCCTGAAACATGGCGAGAATGCCGCCTGTCGGGAGGGATAAACCCTTCTAATCCAGACACCGCTACCCCGCGAAGTCGGTGGAGGAGCATTCATAGGTTCAACGAAACTCGCCCGGTAGGGGCAAACGGCAGGTTAAACAATATGGCAACTTGGTCTTGTGTCAAACAATGTGGTGCTTGCTGCCACCTCGATCCCCAAGAACGTCCCGAGTTAGAAGATTACCTCTCGCCCGAAGACTTCGCGCTGTATATGAGC
This sequence comes from Petrachloros mirabilis ULC683, assembly GCF_009939295.1. Lineage (GTDB taxonomy): Bacteria > Cyanobacteriota > Cyanobacteriia > Thermosynechococcales > Thermosynechococcaceae > Petrachloros > Petrachloros mirabilis. The sequence continues at coordinate 8,932 of NZ_WVIC01000019.1, read as the reverse complement.
CTGGTGGGGGCCGATGGTTGGTGCATTCACTACGATGCCCTCAGCCGCGAATGCCAAATCTATGCCAAGCGTCCTAGGTTCTGCCGCGTCACCCCAGAAACCTTTGAGCAGCTTTACGGCATCGAACCCGAAGAATTGAATGACTTCGCCATTGACTGTTGCCGCCAGCAAATTGAGGGCGTGTACGGAGAGCGTAGTCTAGAAAGCCTCCAGTTTGAGCGCCACATTGGCTTGGATCTGTCCCAGTGTTAGCCCCTCCCTGTCACGAAGGGCGATACAGCGGTTTACAGATCAATGGAGTACATGGGGTGCAGGGGGCAGTGCCCCCTGCGTGGGGGTTCCACCCTCATACCCCGTACCTCACTCAGGTGAGAACCACTATAATGTGAAAGAATAATGAAAGGTCAAATGCTAGACCTCTTCCCTGCTAGAACGCCCCATGCCCCATTTGCCTGTGCTTGAGTCTAGTCCTGAACCTCAACAGCCCTCTCAAGCTCCTGCACCCCAAGAAATCTGCTCATCCCCTCAAGAGGCAACACTTCCGCCAGTGCGTCAGGGCTGGCTGCCAGAGTTTATGGCCGCATTTCTGAGCGTCTTTGTGGCTGAGTTGGGAGACAAGACCCAGCTTGCCACTTTGCTCATGTCAGCCGAATCTCAGTCCCCTTGGGTCGTGTTTGCTGGAGCTGCTACGGCTTTGATCACCACCAGTTTGCTTGGGGTTTTAGTGGGGCGTTGGCTGTCACGTCGCCTCTCACCCCAGGCACTTCAGACCGCCACAGGGGCGAGCTTACTCTTAGTCGCCATCTTGCTGCTGTGGGATGTGGTGCATCTCTAGAAGCTGGCGGTAATGCCCTAGGGGTCTGTCCCAGACTCATAAATTGAAGACTGGCAAAACCCTAGGCAATCTGATGCGATCGCAGCTTTGCGTCTAGATCCTGGGGCGCAAACACCCCATGTTCGGTAACAATCCCAGCGATCAATGCCGCAGGCGTGACATCAAAGGCTGGGTTGTAGAACTCCACCCCAGGGGGACACAGGCGGGTTTCCCCGACCTGATAAATTTCTTCAGGATCACGTTCTTCAATGGGAATGCCACTGCCATCAGCCAGGGAAAAATCAATCGTCGATAGCGGTGCCGCCACATAAAAAGGAATGCCGTGAGCCTGGGCACAGAGCGCCACACTGTAGGTGCCAATCTTATTGGCCGCATCTCCATTGGCTGCAATCCGATCTGCTCCGACCACCACCACATCAATCAGACCCCGCTGCATACAGTGCGCCGCCATGTTATCAGTAATCAGCGTCACAGGAATGCCCTCATGAACACATTCCCAGCTAGTCAGCTTGGCTCCTTGCAGTCGTGGACGAGTTTCATCTACGTAGACCCGTGCCAAGCGCCCTGCTGACCAGGCTGAGCGCACCACCCCTAGCGCTGTGCCGTACCCCGCCGTGGCTAGCGCCCCCGCATTGCAGTGAGTCAGCAACCGCAGTTTTTCAGGGGCTTCCGGCAACACTGAGAGACCATGCTGGCCAATCGCCTCGCAGGTTTGCAAATCTTCCTCGGCAATCCTTTGAGCCGTGTCTAACAACTGAGCGCGGATCTCGGGAACAGTACCTGCAGATTGCTGTGCCACCTTCAGCATCCGTGAGATCGCCCAAAACAAGTTCACTGCTGTGGGACGGGTCGCCTGCAACCGCTCAGCAACCTGCTCAAGAGCCTCCCAGAAAGTATCCCGGTCATCGGTCTGAATTTCCTGCGCCCCCAAATACATCCCATAGGCTGCTGCCACCCCAATGGCCGGTGCGCCCCGGACAATCATGGTTTTGATCGCCAGAGCCATATCATCACTGCGGCGAATTTCTACCACCGAAAACTCAAGAGGAAGGCGAGTTTGATCAATCAACTGCACATGATCCACACTCCAAACCACGGGATAAATTGGGGTTGCAGTCGGGGAAGTCATAGAACCTATAAGATCAAGAGGACAAAAAATAACACATCCCCCAAAACAGTCCCGTTCAGCAGAGGGCTGGGTGGATGCAACGAACTCAACCTAGCTAAGCGGGGCACCCGAGCCTTAGACCAAAGAGGTGACCTTGGGGCACACCTCCAGCACCCGCTCCGCAATCTGAGCGCTGGTTAGCCCCAGAGCCGCTTTCGATTGATCAGGCTTTGCATGTTCAACCAATTGATCCGGAACCCCAATGCGGGTCACTGGCACCACAACTTGATGCTCCATGAGTGTTTCCATCAAAGCCGATCCAAAGCCACCCGTAATGCAGCCTTCTTCCAGGGTAACCACCTGTCCAATTTCTTGAGCCAGGGGCACAATCAAGTCAGTGTCCAGGGGCTTAGCAAATCGAGCATTCACCACTGTTGCCTGCACTCCATATTCACTGAGCATTTCTGTTGCTTGCAGGGCAGGATAAACCATGGCTCCGTAGGCTACCATTAACACATGATCACCCTGGCGCAAAACCTCAGCCTTGCCGATGGGTAGGGGTTCCCAGCCTTCTTCCATCAGGGCGGCACCGACGCCATTACCCCGAGGATAGCGCATGGCAATCGGCCCATCATGTTGAATACCCGTTACCAACATGCGCTGAAGTTCGGCTTCATCTTTGGGAGCCATCAGCACCATATTGGGGAGACAGCGCAGGTAGGCAATGTCATACATGCCCTGGTGAGTCGGGCCATCAGCACCCACAATGCCAGCTCGATCGAGACAGAAGAAGACCGGCAGGTTTTGGATGCAGACATCATGAACAATTTGGTCGTAGGCGCGCTGCAAAAAAGTGGAATAAATCGCCACCACCGGATGAGCTCCTTCACAGGCTAAGCCTGCGGCCAGGGTGACTGCGTGCTGCTCTGCAATGCCCACATCAATATATTGATTCGGCAGTTTTGCTTGCAGCTTGTCCAGCCCCGTACCCGTGGCCATGGCGGCGGTGATGCCAACTACATGTGCGTTATTCTCAGCAATTTTGATCAAGGTTTCCGCAAAAACCTTAGAGTAGCTGGGCGGCTTCGGCGTCTGAGAAGGGAGGGCCTTGCCCGTAGACAGATTGAAGGGATTCTGGGCATGGTATCCAACTTGATCGCGCTCGGCAATTTCGTAGCCCTTGCCTTTGATGGTGGACACATGCACCAACACCGGTCCTTGATGTTTGTGCGCTTCTTGGAAGGTATCGATCAGTTCTTGGAGGTTATGGCCATCTACCGGACCCATGTAGGTAAAGCCCAGTTCCTCAAACACGGCTCCAACCTTAGAGACGGCTAACCGCTTCATACCACCTTTGAGGCGGCCTAGCTCTGGGGAAATAGACTCACCCACAAAGGGCAAATGCTTTATCTGTTCCTCGATGTTGTCGGTGAGGAACTGCATGGGGGGACTGAGACGGATTTTATTGAGGTATCGGGACAATGCCCCCACATTGGGTGAGATAGACATGTCGTTATCGTTGAGCACCACCAACAAGTTGGTATGGGGGCGATGGCCCGCATGGTTGATCGCCTCTAGAGCCATGCCCCCGGTTAGGGCACCATCGCCAATGATGGCGGCAACTTTGTAGGTTTCGCCTCTAAGGTCACGGGCTAGAGCCATGCCCAGGGCGGCAGAAATGCTGGTGGAGGCATGGCCCGCACCAAAGTGGTCAAAGTGACTCTCTTGGCGATTGAGGTATCCAGCAATGCCATCTTTCTGACGCAGGGTATGAAAGCGATCGTAGCGACCCGTAATCAACTTGTGAGGATAGGCTTGGTGACCGACATCCCAAATTACCTTATCGTGATCCAAATCGAGGGTTTGGTATAGCCCCAGGGTTAGCTCCACTACACCTAAGCCCGGCCCTAGATGTCCGCCACTCGTGGCGACAGTTTCTAGGTGCTTGTCGCGAATTTGACGCGCAATCTGCTTTAGTTGATGAATGGAAAGGCCGTGCAACTGGTTTGGATGGACAATTTCACTCAGGTGCATACTAGACTGATCCCTGGTCACGACTGGATTTTTGCTACCCTCCACTTTAGTCGATCTCTGGGATCTGAGTTTGGAAGTTTTGTAAGGCTTGATGGCATAGACTCACTCACAGCTGAGTCTGTTGAGTTTCTTATGACCTGAAGCGTCTGCTTTAGCTTGGGATTGGCAATGGATTGAGCGAACCTAATTTTTGACAGCACAAATTTGCCCCCTATCTGAGCTAGACAGGGGGCAGATGGGTGATGGATTTGTTTAGAGCTTAAGCTGCCCGCAGATAGGTTTTCACCAGCACGGCTATGATCGAGGGCTTAGTTAGTCGCTTGGGGACAGGTTGACGGGGGTGATGGGGAATCTTTGAATTCTTAGATTTTTCTTAAATATGCCTCTGCCAGGAGAATACATGCCAATGTCGTGAATAGGCTCAGCCAGGCTCCGATTTGGGAATCGAGGAATAGTGCGATCGCAATGAACCCTGTCAAGCTGATATAGGTGAGGGCGACGGGTGCCGTGGCTCCAGCCATGCTGCTGTAGACGCTGGTATAGATGGAACCGATGGGCAGCAAAGATGTTCTCACGGCGAATCAAGCGACGAATTAAGGTGTAGATAGCATCAGCGGTGAGGGGCAGGGTAATGGCCAGAGCACTCCAAGCCTGGGAAGGGCTCGAAGCGTTAAGGAGAGCAATAGCCAGCGCCCCACCCAGAGCGGTACTGCCAACATCTCCCATAAAAATTTTGGCAGGCGACCAGTTCCAAATCAGAAACCCCAAAAGAGCGGCGACGAGCAGCCACCAGACTGGCTGTTGTAGGTAGAGAGCAAGAAAGGCAAACTGGACAACGCTGACGCCACCAACAAGGCCATCGAGGCCATCCATGAAATTGGTGAAGTTAATCAGAGCGGTGAAGCCAATCAAGGTGAGGAGCAAGGCAATGCCACTGCCGATAGCTCCCCAGTGGGTCAACCAGGGTTGGGGAAAGGCACCAAAGCAATAGAGAGCAAGGCCAGCACAAAGGAGTTGCACCAGATAGCGAATTTTGGCAGAAATGCTACCACGATCGTCGAGAAAGCCAATAACAGCTAAGGGAAGCAAGACAACCCAAGTTTGAAGGGGGGCAAGGGCATTGGGGATGATCGGCGTGAACGATAGAAAACCACTGAAAAGGGCAAAGGAGAGAATAAAGCCCAGTCCACCGCCACGAGGGGTAGGTTGGGTATGAGAGCTGCGATCGTTGGGGATATCGAGGAGTTGGGGTGCCAGTTGGCGTTTAACGCTGTAGACACTAAGGGTGCTTACGCCTGTGGTAAGCAGGAGTATGCCCAAGAATGGTAGAGAAGTCATTGGGGCTTAAATTAGGTTCGGATCAATACCCTAGGGTTTTGAGTTTGGCTGCGAGTCGTTCACGCTGTCGCTTTTGTCCAGCTTGCTCTGAACTCCAGAGCGACATTTTACCGTAGTCTTGTTTTCAAGAGATCGTTGTCCTGGTCGATAGACACCTGCACGCTTATTCTTGGGATCAAGCAACCAGCCCAACTGACAACCATTTTTCCGATATTCTTCCATCTTTTTCTGACCTTGGCTCCAGGTATAGCGGTTCTCACCTGAGTGAGGTACGGGGTGTGGGGGTGAAACCCCCACGCAGGGGGCACTGACCCCTGCACCCCATGTACTCCATTGATCTGTAAACCGCTATATCAGATGAGGAAAGCAACTCAATCACAAAATCAGGGCAGAGGGGCAGAAAGCTACGTCGTTCCTCTGGGGTCAGGGCTTCCCACTTAACCAGAGGAATCCAGGCAACATCGGGACAGCGATCGCCTCCTTGCGGCAAAGCAAACCCTGTGGACGAGTCAAACGTCTTGCCCAATTGGCTCTGTTTATTCCAAACAACGACTTCAGCCGTTAATTCGGAATTGCGATTTCCGGTTTCACCACCAGTGGGAGACATCACAATCAGTTCTCCGCTAGCGCTGCGCTCTAGTTTCATATCCGGATTCGCAGCACAGAGCTTTTGGAATTCTGCACGAGTAAGCGTGACAATCGGGCTTAGATCAAGCACAAAGCTGGTCATACCGCAGAATGGGGGATTGGGGTTAGTGCTGTAGATTGCCATTTGCATTACTGAGCTTGAGGCCAGATGTAAGCCAGCGCCCGATCAAGAATCGCATCGCGATCGAGCTGATTTTCTAACATTTCTGGATCATAGAGCCCTTGAGCAACTTCTAGAGAGGCTGCATTCAGCGCCGGTTCATAGGCTTCTTCAAGCGCTATGCGTAACTCTTCCGGATTGAGATAATAGCCGCTGGCTTTGCGACGGTTATTTTTGCTTTGAATTTCCAGAGCCGAGTTACGAATGGATATATCCCACGAGCGCGTCGTAAGATTTTCAGCCTGTTGCTTAATTAAATGAAGAAGCAGAACCTTAGCGTAACTGCGAATGTTACTGATCTTGTCATCTCGGCTCATTTCCTCAAGCTCTTCCACCATGACCAATGCGGCAGGGATATCGCCCCGCAACAATAAATCCTTCAGTTCCAACAATTCTTCCATGCTCGTCACCAGATTTAGGAAGGAGGGTGAATGGGAAAGAAGGTTGACGCCGTAGGCCTTTCCTAGCTAATCGAATTTTAGCGCGTTACCCCTTCACCGTTTGGCTCCGCTCACGGCGAAGCCCACTGCCCCTTTTTCAACGATGAATATCTTAGTCGCCGGCGAAGCCACTCCCGCGCCCCCGCGCTCGCTTGCTCGAACTGATCGCTGACTTGCTGCAGGGTTTGTTCGACCAGTCGACTGGCTAAGCTAGTCGACTGCGCTGCCAGGGCAATAATTAACTGGATCGGCTGCAGGCTCAGGGGCGCTGGTTCTGGCGGGTTGAACTCGTCTAGGTAAAAACGCGGCATCGGTTTTGCCGGCCAGAGGTTTGTGCTAGACTCCAAGCGTCATAGCAAATTGTCAGCAAGCTTCAATCAGCAATCATGGCCTCGGTCAGTAGTCATTGCCCTGAATTTCACTATGATCATCGCCTCACATTCCCTTAATTCAACCTACCCACGGATGACCCTGGAGGAGTTCCTGAGTTACGACGATGGGACAGAGCTTCGATCCGAATTGGTGGATGGAGTGTTGGCGCCGATGGGGGCAGAAAGTACGATTAACACGCTGATTGGGGGGTTTTTATTTGTCACATTATGCCAATTGGGACTGCCGATCTATCGCATTGGTTTTAAACAGTGGGTTGCGGTGCCCAGGGGGATGGCAACGGCACGTGACCCTGATTTAATTGTGCATTCCGATGCTTCCTTTAGCGCCATTGAGAGCCGGTCAGAGGCAATCCTCAAACTGGAAGATCCTCACCCAATGCTGGTGGTTGAGATCGTTTCACCGGGGCAGCCCGGCACCGCCAACTATGATCGAGATTATGTGGAAAAGCGTCGTGAGTATGCGGAGCGGGGAATTCCTGAATATTGGTTGGTTGATCCGCAGCGGCAAATCGTTTTGGTATTGATGCTCCAGAATGGCGCCTATCAGGAACAGCGTTTTCAAGGGAAGCAGCGAATTATGTCCCCAGCCTTGCCCAGCTTAAATCTGACGGCAGAAGCGATGCTACGAGCCGGAAAATGAGCGGAGTTTGGCTGATGACTGCTCGAGGCTAGCACCGGTCTTGCCAGTGAAGCCAGAGCAGAGGCTGTGGCGGTGAAGATAGCGGGTTGTTTCGGGGGAATGGTTGCTGGGGACGGAGATCGGGGGTGGGGGCACGGCGGCTTTGCTTCTCCCGCGCGCTAAAGATTTTCCACCGCATCGGCGTAACTATACACTTCGATGCCCAAGGTCTCTGCCACGGGCAAGGCGCGATCGTCTACCATTGGCGAAATCACCAGTTTACGGCTAACGGGTCGTTGGTGGCGCTGTTGATAAAAGGCTACTTTGCGGTCAAAGGTATACATATCTGCTTTACTCAGGGACGACTTGATCTCACAAACGATCACGACTCCATTTTTAATAATGAGGTCTAGCTCTACCTGATCGGGCCGGCCAAAAACTTCCCCAGCGTCGTCGAAATCGGTAATATTCAGCACTTGCACTTCAAAAGACTCCTCGAGAATGCCCTTGAGGGCATTGCGGAAACTGGCCTCAGAATAGAGGCCCCAGCGAGAGCCCAATGCTCCAATCGTGCTGTCGTACCGCCGATCATTGCGCTTCAACTCTGCTAGAATCTCTTGATTATGCTGGTGTTGCTCGTGCCACTGGCGGGTGTTTTCAGCCCACTGACGGGTGTTTTCTTCTCTGTCGCGCTGCAGTTCTGCCAAAACTCGGTCAAACCGGCTTTCGGTTTCGGCTTTGCTGGCATAGTAATTAGATACTGTTCTCAGCACAAAGTCCCTGATGGCTGGATCGCTTGAAATCAGTTCGGGAAGGATGTCCTGAAGGATTTGCTTTAACTCGGAGCTAGCCATGGGAGACTCCCAAAGACGGGTTGTATCAATTCTATTCTTGGTGCCATTGTGTACAGAATTCACATTCCGACGCTCTACATCCAGTACCCACGTCTCCTCTACTGTCTTTGGCGGAGCAGCAACGCTTCATAATCTCGAATTGTGCGTTCTCCTCGGTACTGGGTCTGATACAGCCAGTGGGCGTTGGCGGCGAGGGTGGCGATGCGATCGAGTGAGGCGGCAAGGTGGATGATGGCATCGAGAGTGGGGTTGGGGGGTGAGAGTGACGCTGGTTTGCAACTGGCACATCAATTTCCAGGGTGCCGCCTTGTCGGCGTCGCTTGACTCGCTGACTGACCTGATCGACCGGAATGCCACGCGCCACAAACAGTCGTTCACAAGCTGGTGCTACCAAGTCTTCCACAAAGCGACCCCAGGCACCACCTAGTTCTCCAACTTGCTTACTGAGTGTAAAGGTTCACCTCCCCCCCTGCCGTCAGGGCGATAAGTTTCAGGTTTTTTAAA
>NZ_WVIC01000018.1 GCF_009939295.1 Petrachloros mirabilis ULC683 | reverse complement strand
AGAGGTATCTATGATGCTCTAATCTGCTCATACAAAACCCCTACAGGATTAGCTTGAAAAGGGGTGTGGGGTGTGGGGTGTAGAGTGTAGAGTGTAGGGTGTGGTTAATGCAAATGAAAATGGCTGTAAATAGCGAGAAGCTGGGGGGATCTAAACCTTAGTCAGTACATACCTCACCCAACCGCGATTACTACAGCTCTAATTTAATGACTGAATTACTCGTAGTATTGCAGGCTAAATATGAACCGCATTGACGGTGATTTCACTGATTCTACTTAGCTGCGTATCATTACTCAGTAGCACTGAGCCAGTTGTCAAAGCTAAAGCACAAATAATTGCATCAGGCAACTTTAATCGATATTTCTTTCGCAGCGCAATCGTATGTTCCTTTACATCTTCGTTGATGCCAACCACTGTAACTTGAGATAAAAATCGTTGCACTCTTAATCTCTCAGCTTCGGCGATCGCTGGATAAGAAAGCATCTCTATCTCACTAATGACAGATAAATAAAATTCGCCGACGGGCAAAGGACTTAGCAGCCTCCCACCCAAGAGATACAACACCACATTAGTGTCCAGAACGTACCGCATGACCGTTATGTCCACTCATCCCGAATTTGGCGTTGAAAATTTAGTGGATCATCTTGCAATTGGAGAACTCCACTGAATATATTCAGATCAACAGTGCGCTGCTCAAGAACATTTTCTTCCATTGTCAACTGTGCTTTTAACCAGATCCGCTCTTCTGAAGGCAACGATAAAATTAATTGCTTAATGGATTCCACTAATTTGACATTCATTACTACCTCCTATGGATCGATACTCTGATTACAATCAAAACACATCGCCCAACCTCAAAACTCTCAACCATTGATTAATAAGGAGACTCACTCGTCCTCAACGTCAACAGGTGAAATCATCATTTTCTGCAATCCCCATCAACTGAATCACCCCATGAACTACACCAAACTAAACACGTGCTGTCTCATGCACATTTGCCAATTGATTTCGCTGACAAAACTCTTCCAGCAACTCAAAAAATCGATTCAATGCATCTGCTTCATCTTCAGAGTAGAAAAGAATAATATGACTCCAAGACTGAGTATTAGCTTGCCCAAAACGCCGCTCTATCCACTCCTGAAAAAACTCAAAATCTTCCTCTTCTGTTGTCATCGGTATTTTTGCTTCTCGCCGAGCCAACAGGTAGCCCTCTAAAAAAGCATGAAGTTGACTCAGCGATCGCTTCCCTAAATACATCGCGGGTCGCTGTTGAACCTTTTGCAACAGTTCATAAAAATCCGACATATTGCCTCCTATGAAAGCCAAATAATCCTCTAGAACTCTATCTCATCCACTTCAAAATGACTGCCCAGCTCCACCGCCAAGCAATGAAAACTAGATGTCCAAACTTGTCTCAAAATTCCTTCTGGATGAATGTTATCAAACATCATCTCCTGCCCGCCTACTTCCAAAGCGATCGCCACATGGCGACCATTGGTGGAAATGTTCCGTTGTAACCCATCATGATAAATGTTGCCATATTTCCCCCTTGCACTCCCTGTATGCAGCCTCACCTGCTTACCCCGTATTCCTCGTGCAACCAAGTACGACTGAATAGCGTTAGCGCAGGAAACACACTCAAACATGCCAAAGCTACTGGCAATCTGTCTAATCTGTTGACGAAGTTCGGTATTAGATTCCGACTCATCCATCTAAATCCTACTTACCTTGGATTTTGCCTTCATTGTAACGCAGTGCGATCGCCCTACTCATGCACCACACAATCATTATCTTTAATATTTGTGTTTTATCAAGAATGTGTTGTGAAATATATAGCAGATTTCACTTAGGCGAAGTACATCACGGAGATCCCCCCTGCCCCCCTTAGCAAGGGGGGTACCGAGTGAAACTTAGACAGCGAGAAGCCGGGGGGATTTAAACCTTAGTCAGTGCATACCTCACTCAACCGCGATTACTATAGCTCTAATTTAACGACTGAATTACTCGTAGAAACAAGAATGATTTGTTCAATAATCTAGTCAAAACACCTTATGCCCAAACACACCCTATTTGTCTGCCAATCCTGCCATTCCTCCAAAGAGCGCCCCGAACACCAACCTGCGGACGGCACTCGCTTACTCAACCAACTCAACCCGTTGTCTTTGGAGCAATTTTAATCTCATGAGCTTGAAATTCAGCTTTAAGCTGCCTGAGACGTTTCCTTCACGGCTAAACTCAAACCCAATTCCTTCAACAAGCCCAACAATTGATACCACTCCAACATCGGCTGCCCCAACTCATCCACTCTATCTAAAATGAAATCTACTGTTTTGCCTCTCGCCCGTGCTACATTTCGCAGTGCCAACAAGAAAAAATCTGGATCACCCTCTTCCAGCGCTCCATTTAAATAGGCGATCGCCCGTTGCGAATCCTGCAAGTAAACCATCAGTTCATCCTGATACGCTCTGCTCTTAGGCATCCTCTCGACTCCTATAATCTATCCACAATGCTAACGCCTTTTCAATATCTCGCGCTTGCGTACTCTTATCCCCAGCCCATAAAACGACAATCTGGTTATCGCTGATTCTGCCAAAGTACACCCGGTAGCCTGCCCCCGTATCGACCCTCAGTTCAAACATCCCATCTGAAATAAACTTATGATCTCCCAAATTCCCCTGTTTTGCTCGATCGAGTCTCAACAAGATTCTGGCAGAAGCTTGCACATTCTTTAATTTCATGATCCAGTTTGAAAACGGTGCCTTGCCGTCAATCGTTTCGTAAACCTCAACTTCGATCGGTTTTACATCCACTACCTCACCCTGCTGTTCGATCACCAAACATGACTCAATATACCCAACACACCCTATTCGTCTGTCAATCCTGCCATTCCTCCGAAGAACGACCCGAACATCAGCCTGCGGACGGCACGCGCTTACTCAACCAGCTCAACACATTAAGCACCGACCAATTCCAGTCCGGTGAGTTTGTCATTCAACCCGTAGGTTGCCTGTGGACTTGTGGACAACCCTGCGCCGCTGCCTTCTCCGCGCCCCACAAACCCACCTATTTATTCACTAATTTGCCACCAACCAATGAAACAGCAACGGCCCTGTTGGAATTTAGCCAGCACTATCAAAAGCGAAAAACTGGAAATGTACCCTGGGAAAAGTTTCCAGAGATATTGCAGTCGGTGAGCGTTGCCAAAATTCCGATGGTGGGTTGGATGAGTGGATGAGCGATTGTGCTTTGCACACACTTCGTGAACGCCCAACATACACAACACACAATTCCAACCTTTGCCGAACCCTCTAACCATGCAGATAAAACAGTGGCGATCGCTCAGTTTTTTCGAAAAAATGGGGCGATCGCTGCTAGTTCTGTTGTGTCAACCAGCCCTGTAAATCATCCAAACTCGTGAAGTCCAGCAACGCCTCGCCCAATGCTTCTAACTGTTCCAACGACAGAGCCTCAACCTGAGATCGCAGCGCTTGAGGTAATTCCCCCACTCGTCGAGCTAATAATCGCAGAACGAGCGATCGCTCTCTTTGTAGACCCTCTTCGCGCCCCTCTTCGCGGCCCTCTTCGCGTGCCTCTTCCTGAATGTCTTGATACAGTCGCGTTTCCTGAAATGTAATGTTTAACATCGCCTCTACCTCCACTCGACTTAGCCTCTCAAACCGATACGCCAAAATGGTCGTGATTAACTCTATTATGGCGCGATCGGTCGGTTCCGATACCTCCTGACGCGTCCTGTTTACCAGATGCCGCGCTTCCGCTGGGGCCTGCGCTTCCTCAACCATCGTCAGCACCATCAGCGCTACCCACAGCGGCAATTGGCGAATCTCCCCTAGCTCATCTAGGTACACTCGGTGCATCTGGTCTCCACTCAGCAGGGTGCGATGGGGATAAAGGTCATCCTGCTCAACCCTGCGAGACGGGTAAATGACCACCGCCTGCCAATCCCTAAACCGTGCCCGATTGCGGTAAAAATACAAGAATGATTCGGCAAATACTCGTTCGTACAGCCGTTGATCTTTCTGGAACTGCACCTCACAGAAGTAGACCGTGCCCACGTCCCCTTCGGGCGGCAAAAACACCCCATCGATCTCAAACCTTGGCTCTTTCACCGCCACCGCATCAAACCGGTAGGCGCTGGAATTGATCGGTGGCTCGGGCAGCAGCTCAAACAGCAGCGTCGGCGACTGCTGAAACAGCTTATAAAAAATTGAATCTCGTCGCATCCCGCTGCCACTACTGAACTTGAGCGAGTGTACTACAAAACATCCCTATAAAAAACAGAACTTATACCCAAACAGATTTGTGCTGCAACTAATGCTAACTCGCTCAAATCAACCACTCCTGCGTCTACTCCGCTACAGCCAGCCCAATCAGGTTCAGGTTTGGAGCGCGATCGCCTGCTCCATCTTCAACACCATCTTTGACCTCGCGCCGCCCTACCTGATCGGCATTGCCATTGATGTCGTCATTAGCAAAGAAAACTCTCTAATTGCCAAATTTGGTATCACTAGCATTACCGGGCAACTGGCGATTTTATTCCTGCTGACGCTGCTAATCTGAAGTTTGGAATCCCTAACGGAATATCTCTACAGTCGGCTGTGGCAGAACCTGGCGCAAACACTGCAGCACGAACTGCGCGACGATGCCTACAGTCATTTACAGGAATTGGAGTTGAGCTATTTTGAAGACCGCAGTACCGGAATGCTGCTGTCGGTGTTGAACGATGACATCAACCAACTGGAGCGCTTTCTTAACTTTGGGGCTCACAATATCCTCCATTTTCTCACCACCATTCTGTTTGTCGGCAGCACGTTCATTGCCTTAGCTCCTGTATCTTGGTGGGCAATGGCTCCTATTCCCTTTGTACTTTGGGGGTCGATGGTGTTTCAGGCCAAACTGGAACCCTGCTATGCCGATGTGCGAGAGAAAAGTGGATTGATCAGCAGTCGCTTGACCAACAACCTCTCCGGTATTGCCACAATTAAGAGTTTTACGGCTGAAGCCTATGAGCGCGATCGCGCCGCTCAAGAAAGCGAAGCCTACCGTCGCAGCAATGCCAGCGCGATCGCCCTCAGTGCCGCCTTTGTGCCGTTGATTCGCATTGTCATTCTGGTGGGGTTTACCGCCACGCTATTTCTGGGTGGTCTTGCCGTCGCCAATGGCAATCTATCGGCTGGAACCTATGGCTTTTTAGTGTTTATCATTCAGCGATTGCTGTGGCCCTTCACAGACTTGAGTGAGTTGATGGATGAGTATCAGCGAGCAATGGCATCGGTGCGTCGCGTGATGGGCTTACTCGATACACCGATTGATATTTCCGCAGGCAATGATCAACTCCCGCTCAATACAGTTCGTGGAGAAGTGCAGTTTGATGATATTACGTTTGCTTACAACGGACGAAATCCTGTTTTCAAAAGTCTCTCTTTAACAGTTCCATCTGGAGCAACAATTGGCATTGTCGGTGCAACTGGATTAGGCAAAAGTACGCTCGTCAAACTACTGTTACGGTTCTACGAGATCCAAAGCGGACAGATTTTAATTGACGGCGCTGACATTCGAGATCTCAATTTGTTCGATCTGCGACAATGCATTGGCTGGGTGAGTCAAGACGTATTTTTGTTTCACGGCACGGTGGCCGAGAACATTCGCTATGGAAGTTTTGATGCAACTCGTGAGCAAATCGTTCATGCCGCCAAGTTAGCCGAAGCCCATGAGTTTATTAAGCAACTTCCCCAAGGCTACGACACAATCGTGGGAGAACGAGGACAGAAACTTTCCGGAGGGCAACGACAAAGACTGGCGATCGCCCGTGCGATTCTCAAAGACCCACCCATTCTGGTACTGGATGAGGCCACATCGGCGGTGGATAATGAAACTGAGGCCGCCATGCAGCGATCACTAGCGACGATTACCCAGGGGAGGACTACGATTGCGTTGCCGCAGCCTCTCCGCAGGAGAATCGCCCACCGCCTCTCCACCATTCGTCAGGCCGACTGCATCTACGTCATCAAGCAGGGGCAGATTGTCGAGCAGGGTACCCATGACGACCTGCTGAGGCAGAGCAGCATTTACGCAGGGCTGTGGCAGGTGCAGTCTGCTGGGGTGAAGGGGACATGAGTTAACGAACGCTGATGACAGCGACCATCTAGCTATCGACTGGTACTTGGCAGCCCAAATATGGCCGGTTGGCTGTGGGTTGGAGGTACTAGGTTTCAGGTATCAGGAATGGTTGGCCGACTAAAGCCAGCCTGTACTCGATTCAAGTCGTTATTGCCTACTCACCGAAAAACCATCTCATCCTGCGCCACCGTCTGAGGCGAGCCAGTTGAGCCCGTTACCCATGGGTAATGACAAAATAGGACATGGATCTGCGGTCACACCCATGGAAACCACGACGCTTTACGACCAAGACTTCTACGCCTGGACTCAGCGCCAGTACGAAAAGGCGCTCAGTCTGGTGGATCGAGAAACGCCCATTGACCCTTCGCGACTGCCTCAGTCTTGCCCTTTTTCTGAAGCAAAGATTTTTGAGGAGCCGGTGGATTTGTAGGAGGGCAGAGAGCAGAGGGCAGAAAATTATGCGGTTGTTGTCTTGGTGGTGCGGCTCAGCCCGGCGATGATGATAGTTGCAGCTAGGGTGTAGAGGCTCACCAAAATCAGAATGGCCCAGTCGCCTAGGAGCCAGTCTAGACCCAGTCCTTCTCCTAGCCAGAAACTACCCAGGGCGCAGAGTAGAATGCCAGCGCCTAGCTTGATCAGCACTTCAGGTAGGTTCACTAGGTAGGGATGCAGCAGCATCACCATCACCAGCGATAGGCCGAGAGCGGCGATCGCACCTCCCACCGCCTCCCTCCACGCCCCCGACGCCAGCCCCAGGGTGACGACAATAATCGCCACCTCTAGCCCCTCCAAAGCGGCACTCTTGGTCATGATCACAAAATTAGTCCAGCTAAACTTAGCCTCGCTGGCCGCTAGGGCAATGCCCTCTGCCGCCAGCGGGTCGTCGCCAATCCAGCCCGCTCGCTGCTGGTTGACCTGCCGCCGCACCGATTTTCTCACCCAGCCGCTGCCAAACCAGAGCAGCAGCACCCCAATGCCCACTTGCAACCACCGCAGCGGTATCGCCGTCAGCCCCGTGCCCAATCCCGCCGCGATCATTCCCACCGCCACCAGCCCTACAATGCTGCCCGCGATCGCCTCTCGCCAGTAGCCAGAGCGGGCGATGGCGTAGGCGATCGCCGCTGTCTCTAGAAACTCCACTCCAGCACTTGCCGTAGCTGCAAAGAGAATTTGCCAGTTCATGGGAACCTCAGAGGGGATTTGGGTTTACGGTCTATGGGTTTCGGGCTTCGGGTTTCGGGCTATTTTCTGATACCTTACACCCCCTCAACAAGCCTATTTGACAAATTTAAATTATTGAGATTTTATATTAATAAAGCGGTTTTCATAATTACATAGTACACTTTAAGAGTGAATTATATAAAGAGAAACTTGATGAAAGCTTACACTATTGATCTCAGACAAAAAATTATCGATACCTATGAGAGCGAGCCAATCTCTCAACGTGAGCTAGCCAAGCGCTTTCGGGTGGCTCCTAGCTTTGTCGTTAAGTTACTCAAGCAGTATCGGGAAACTGGCCAACTTGCCCCAAAATCTAGACCAGGACGTCCGAGACTCCTTGACGCAGAACAGATGCAGGTTGTCCAAGACCTTGTGGAAGCCAAAAATGACATTACCTTAGAAGAGCTTTGTAGCGAGTTGCATCAACAATTTGAGCTCACTGTGAGTAACTCAACGATGTGTCGAGTCATGCAGCGTTTGCATTTAACTCACAAAAAACGCCCTTCACCCCAACGAGAAAGAAACTGAACGAGTTCAACTCTTGCGCCATGACTACTGGGATGAGCTAAGGGACGTAAAAGTGGAAGATTTGGTCTTTATCGATGAGTCTGGCGTGAATTTGGGGTTAGTCCGCCTATTTGCTTGGGCTTTCCAGGGACAAAGAGCTTATGGGAGACAACCGAAACGCGGTCAGAACGTCTCGATAGTAGCCGGGTTAAGTTTAGCTGGGGTGGTAGCCTCTGCGGTTATCCTAGGAGCCTTTGATGGATTAACTTTTGAGGCATTTGTAGCCACTCGTTTGGTGCCTAATTTGTGGCCAGGAGCCTGTATGGTTATGGACAATTGTTCTATTCACCAAGGGGAGGCGATCCGGCATCTCATTGAGGGGGCAGGGGCTCAACTGGTCTATCTGCCTCCTTATTCACCTGATTTTTCACCGATAGAGAACTTTTGGTCAAAGGTTAAAGCTATCCTCAGAGCTTGTGGAGCACGCACCTACCAAGCTTTGGCTAATGCTATCGAAATAGCTTTTGAAGAAGTTGCCGAGGTTGACATCATAAACTGGTTTTCTCACTGCTGTTATTGTACCCCATAATTATGAAAACTGCCATAACTCCTTATTCGAGTTGCTTTCTGCCCCTTGGGGACAAAATCAACAGCCCTCTTGTAAGATCTTCGGGAGTTGCCGTGCCATTGCATACCTTGGGGGTAATTGTCATCAACTCTAAGGCTAAATGAGTCGGAATTCCGCTGGCTTCTAGCCGCCGCAATTCCAAAATATCAACCCCATTTTCCAATCCCGCCAAATACTCCTCAACCGTTACGCCGTAATCTCTAATTTCTGACATACTTACCTCATGTGCTGATCTACGCAAAATTTATCAGTTTTCAGACAAAACACTAATTTTCAGGCTTCTAGTCGGCTTAAATTCTTAGTTCTGAGTTGGCTCCACAAAGCGCTGAAGGCTGACAAAGGAACGGTTATAGTCAATGACGGCTTGCAGGAGGTTACTCTCGGCTTGGGTCAACTCAGTTTCAGCAGTGCTGACTTCAAGCTGGGTGCCTACCCCAGCTTGAAAGCGCAGTCTCGCTAGGCGTAAGCTTTCGCGGGCTTGATCTACGGCTTGACGGTTGGTTTCGATATTGGTGAAGCTTGCCTGGAGAGTGTAGTAATTTTGCTCTACTTGAAAGCGGATCAAGTCTTTGAAATTGGCAAATTGGGTTTGAGCAATCACATCATTCACCTCCTGTTGGCGGGCACTGGCTTTAGCTGCTCCTCCATCAAAAATCACCATGCTCACCTGAGTGCCTACTGAATAGCCGTAATTGCCTAACTGGTTGTCGGTTAAGTCATCGGCCAGGTTAAAGCTGCTGGAAAAGCCGAGCTGTGGCCCAAGACCCCCCAGTGCAATGCGACGATTTTGTTGAGCAATCTGCTGTTGCTGCAACACCTGATCCAGTTCGCTGCGATTTTGTAGAGACCGCACAATACTCTCTTCCAGGGTGAGTGGCCACTGACCCGCCACCGCCACCGGATCGGCGGCTGAAATCGTAGCATTGGGATTAAGGCTGAGGCGCTGAACTAGTTGCCGCCGCGCCACAATTTGCTGGCTGAGTGCCTGGGTGAGTTGTTGCCGTCGATTGGCGAGCTGCACTTCTGCTTGCAGCACATCAAAGCGGGTTCCCAAGCCTGCCCGCTCTAGGGCTTGGGTATCTCTAAGGCTAATTTCAGCATTTTCTACGGCAGCCTGGGCAATGCGCACTAGTTCATCGGCCTGCTGCATGTCGTAATAGTCTTGGGCTACATCCAGGCGCAACTGACTAAACTGGGTCTGAAAGGCATCTTCTGCGGCTTGGAGCGCGGCCTCGGCTGCCCGAATACTAGCAGGACGCCGACCGGAGGTGAACACATCGTAATTGAGTTGAAGACTGCCGCTAAATGAATTGCTAGCTACATTATCTCGGGCATTCTCAAGCTGGCTTTCTAGAAGCTCACGCTCTAGGGGATCGGTGGTCTCTTCTAATTGGCTTTCGAGGGCACGCACTCCAATCCGGGCATTGGCAGACTCACTGCGGGTAATTCCCGCTTGCACCCCTAAGGTCGGGTACAGGGCAGCACGAACCTCCCGAAGTTGTAACTGACTCTGGCGGACTTGCAGCTCGGCAATTTGCAGGTCACGGTTGTTGCGCTGAGCCAGTTCAATGGCTTGCTCAAGGGTAATGGGCTGATTGAAGGTCACCTGTACCTGACTGGGGTCTGTGGGCAACTCTAGGAGTGCGGCCTCGGAGCTGAGTTGCTCTAGGGCGTCTGTGGATGGCTGTGGGGCAACGTCTCCATTTAAGGGGGGTGACAGTGGCTCTGGCCGCGGCTCAACATCCCCGTTTGGGGGTGCCAGTGGCGTCAGCGGTTGTTGTGCTAAAGCTGCTCCACCCATCAACAGCCCAAAGCTGCTTAGGAGTCCCCAAGTTCCCGTTGTCAACCAGTTTGCCATTTGTGCCTCACCCCACTCTAAGCAATCCTAAATCAGTTGCGAGCAAAGATAGCCTGCGTACCCCTCTTTTATCATGCTATCCAGAGAAACTCTAAACTTCTATGCCCTCTCGTCTTGCGCGATCGCGGCGAAACTCCTTGGGTGTCAGTTGAGAGGCTTGCGGGTTTTCCTCTGAGAGAACAACCCTCATAGGAGGTCTACTTCTCCTGAATATACCTCTAGAGTAATCTAGGGGGTAATTCTTCCTGGCAACCCTACGGCTGAGATCGACCAATCCAAGAGCTGCATGGGATGAAAGACTGGCACTGGGTGACCCTGCTGCTCCAAGTGTTGACGGATTTGCAGGGTACAGCCCACATTGGCAGAGGCAATTAGCTGAGCCTGGGTGTTGAGCAGATTTTGGGTCTTTTGACGGCCTAGTTCCTGGGCTACTTCAGGCTGGAGGAAGCTATAGACCCCAGCACTGCCACAGCAGAGAGCCGCATCTAGAGGTTCACGAAGCTGTAGCCCTGGAATTTTTTGGAGCAGGCGGCGGGGCTGGACGCTAATTTTTTGGCCGTGGAGCATGTGGCAGGCGTCTTGATAGACCACGGTGAGGGGTTCATCTTGGAGGGGGGAGAGGGGTACGCTCAGACCCACGGCATCCAGAAACTCCTGCACGTCTTTGACTTGGGCGGCAAAGGTGCGGGCGCGATCGCAGTATTCCCCATCGTCCTGCAGCAACGTGCCGTATTCCTTGAGCGTGTGGCCACAGCCGGAAGCATTGGTGATGACGGCATCTACCCCAGTATCCGCAAAGGCATCAATCATCTGTCGAGCCAGGGTTTGGGCCTGGACTTCCTGCCCTTGGTGGTGGGGCAGTGCCCCACAGCAGCCCTGGACTGAGGGAATCACCACTTCGCACCCGTTGGCGGTGAGGACGCGAATGGTAGCAGCATTCACCTCCGGCAGAAACAGCCGTTGCACACAGCCTAAGATCAGCCCCACCCGGTAGCGGGTTTCCCCTTGAGCCGGAATCACCGTCGGCCACGGGTCACGAAATGCCTGGGGTGAGAGGGGGGGCAGCGTGGCTTCCATGGCGACTAAGGGCTGAGGCAAGAAGCGATCTAAAAGCCCTGTGCGCCGCACCCATTGCTGAAGACCCAGTTTTTGATACACCAGTAGTGGAGCCAGCAACCAGCGCAACCGATGGGGATAGGGAAACAGCGAGAAGATCAGCGATCGCAGCAGTTTCTCAGACAGGGGGCGCGGGTGATGCCGCTCAATTTGGGGGCGGGTGGCGGCGATCAGCCGGTCATATTCCACCCCCGAGGGGCAGGTGGTGACGCAGGCTAAACAGCCCAAGCAGGAATCGAAATGCTGCACAGTGGCTGGGGTGAGGCCAATTTTGCCCTCGTTGATCTCGTCCATGAGATAAATGCGCCCCCGAGGGGAGTCAGTCTCTTTGCCAATTACCCGATAACTCGGACAGGTGGCGAGGCAAAAGCCACAGTGAACACAAGCATTAATTTTTTTCGGGTCAGGGGGATGCTGGGCGTCAAAGTGGGGCAAGCCGTTAGGAATTGAAACAGACATAGGACAAGAATCTGAGGATGAAAGAGCTATAGGCCGCCCACAAAGCGACCAGGGTTGAGAATGGCTTGGGGGTCAAACTGAGATTTGAGCTGCCCCATTAACGGCAGGGCATTGCCGGTGTAGCCCCAAACATCCACGGCGGACTTCAAAGCAGAAGGGGCTTCTAGCAAGGTCAAGAAGCCCAGTGCCTGCTGGGCTTGGCTACGCAGGGTGTGGATCAAGTCTGCTTGCACACCGGATATTGCCCTGAGGCGCAGGGTACCCAAGCCACTGCCAGCATGGAGTTGTCCCCAACAGGCAACGCCCTGTTGCTGGCACTGCTGCTGAATCTGCCCTAGAACCTGAACTGCCGCTTGGGCTGGCACCCCAAATTGACAAGCCACCGTGTCGGCTGGGGGAGAGGGTGGCCACAGACGAGCGCAGAGGGCATCCCAGAAGGGTTGATCGGGGGCAATTGGGGTTAGCGCAATAACCCCAACGGACTGGGCTAGGGAGAGAATGCGATCGCACTGCACCTGCACACTGGCCGCCAACCCTTGAAACCGCACCATGAGTGCCAGCTCTGCCGTCACCTCCCCAGACGCCAACAGGGATGGAGTAACGATGTCCACTGCTGTGGGCGTAAGTGAGCTACTGAGCAAAGCCTGCCGCAATTGGCCAATCGCCACTGGAGTGCCCCCCAACAAGACTGTAGAAGAATCTTCCGGCAAAGGATACAACCGCAACGTCAACTGAGACATCACCCCCAAGGTGCCATAGGAGCCGGTCAACAGCTTCATCAGATCGTAGCCCGCCACATTCTTGACCACCCGCCCCCCCGCCTTGGCCACCTGACCATCAGCGCGCACAAAACTAACTCCCAGACACATATCTCGCAAGCCCCCATAGCGATGACGCAGGGAACCGGCATTGCGGGTGGCCACAATCCCGCCCACCGTGGCCTGATCGGCATAGGCAGGATCCAGGGCAAGCCACTGCCCAGAGGCCGCAAGCTGTGTTTGCAAGTCTCGAAAACCAATCCCCGCTTCTACGGTCACAGTTAAATCCCCGACCGCATGATCAATGATGCGGTTCAGACGAGCTGTGCTGACACCTAGATCGACTCCCGCGCTTAGCCCTCCCCAGTGCAGTTTGCTTCCCTGACCACAGATCAACAGTCGCCAGTGGTGCTGGTGGGCACAGCGAATCACCGTCGCCAATTCATCTTGCGTCAGGGGACAGATCCAAGGAAAGTCTGCCCCCTGATCGTTGCAGACCTGGGCTAGAGACTGTTTCTGGGAAATCGTCAAATCATTCGCGCTGAGTGCTCCATCCCGTTTCAGAGCATCGCTGAGAATTGAAACAATGGGGCTAGACAGTGAGGTCACAAGGCTTTTCCGGGACACGCAGCTTTACCTTTACGGTAGAGCATGTCGGACCTCAACAGCATTGATTTTTGCTATGGTGAAGCCCGAAAACTCCCCTGGCATTTCCCAGTAGGGCTAGGACTAGAGCTCCCCAAAGCCCTTTTTCTTCTTTACTTTTTTTTTCTTGCGAGCACCACCAGCCTGACCCCGCCACCCAGGTTGTCCGCTCCCTGACCCACCTCCGGCAAAGGGGTTGCCCGGCATTCCCGGCATTCCCGGCATTCCCGGCATTTGACCCCGACCCATTTGCTGCATCATAGAGCGCATAGCCTGAAAGTCAGATACCAACTTGCTGACTGCACCTAGGTCATAACCTGAACCTTGGGCAACTCGGCGACGACGACTCGGGGAACTCGACAGCAATTCTGGATGGCGACGCTCTTCCTGAGTCATGGAGTTAATCATCGACTCCGCTCGCTTTAACTGGGTTTCGCCATGCTGAAGCTGATCCGCAGAGAGTTTGTTCATCCCCGGAATCAGCTTTAAGACGCCACCCAGAGATCCCATGTTTTTGAGCATGCGCGTATGCTTGAGGAAATCGGTGAAGTCAAACTGGGCTTCCAGGATCTTCTGCTGCATTTTTTCAGCATCAGCGATATCAAACTCTTCCTGGGCTTTTTCCACCAAGGTCAGCACATCGCCCATCCCTAAAATCCGGGAAGCCATTCGTTCAGGGTGGAACGGTTCCAGGGCTTCGACTTTTTCGCCTACCCCGATAAACTTAATCGGTTGTCCCGAAATCTGCCGAATCGAGAGGGCTCCCCCCCCACGGGTGTCACCATCCATTTTGGTGAGGATAGCGCCAGTAATTCCAATTTCTTCATGAAAAACCCGAGTCAGGTTGGCGGCCTCTTGCCCAGTCATAGCATCCACGACTAGCAGCGTTTCATGGGGCTGCACTGTCTCTTTGATCTGAGCCAGCTCTGCCATCATTTCGGGGTCAATTTGGAGACGACCGGCGGTGTCAATAATGACCGTATCCACCTTTTGGGCTCGCCCTTGCTCTAGACCCTGGCGAGCAATCTCAACTGGGTTTACATTGGTGCCCAGTTGGAATACAGGCACATCGATTTGTTTGCCCAGAGTCACCAACTGGTCAATGGCGGCGGGTCGATAGACATCAGTCGCTACCAACAGGGCTGGGCGATTTTGCTTACGCAGGTAGAGCGCTAGCTTGGCGGTGGCGGTCGTTTTGCCGGTACCCTGCAACCCTGCCATCAACACCACTGTAGGAGCTGTGTTTGCTTCAGCTAGGGGAGCTTGGGTTTCCCCCATCACCCGTACCAGCTCTTCATGCACAATTTTGATAAATTGCTGCTCGGGGCGCAGGCTGGCCAATACTTCTGCACCTTGAGCTTTGATCCGAACTTCTTCGATAAAGTCTTTGATGACGGACAGGCTGACGTCAGCTTCCAGCAAAGCCCGACGCACCTCTCGGAGTGCGTCTTGGATATTGGCGTCAGTAATTTTGTCCTGACCTCGAAGTTTTTTCCAAGCAGATTCTAGGCGTTCGGAGAGAGCGTCAAACATTGTCAGTCAGTGAAGTCTATGGTGTCAGTCTACTTCTCATCTTGACATATTCTCTGCCGCTCAGGATTCAGGCAAAGGATTCTAGGAAGTCTCGAATTTGGTTGCGGCGCTTGGGCTGGCGGAGTTTTTGCAGTGCCTTTGACTCAATCTGTCGCACTCGCTCCCGGGAGAGGTCAAGGGTCTTGCCAATTTCAGCTAGGGAGTAGGATTGCCCGTCTCCAAGGCCAAAACGCATCTGAATCACGTCTCGCTCACGACTGGTTAAGTCTTCGAGCAGTTGTCTGAGGGTTTCTTGGAGAGATTCTCGCATCATGCTCTCTTCTGGGGAAACATCTGTTGTTTCCAGAAGATCTCCGAGCTCGGTATCTTTGTCTTTGCCAACTTTGGTTTCTAAAGACACGGAACGAGGAACCCGCAGCAGCAGTTCTCGGATTTGATCTGAGGTCATGCCCAGGGCATGGGCAATATCCTCGATGGTGGCAGTTCGACCTTTGGCCTGGGCGATCTGACGCTGGGCTTTTTTGATCTTGTTCAACTTTTCGGTGATGTGAACCGGTAGGCGAATGGTGCGACTTTGGGTTGCGATCGCACGGGTAATTCCCTGCCGAATCCACCAGTAGGCATAGGTGCTGAAGCGGTAGCCCTTAGTCGGGTCAAATTTTTCCACCGCCCGCTCTAGCCCCAACGTTCCTTCTTGAATCAAGTCTAGAAGTTCTAGACCCCGATTTTGGTATTTTTTGGCCACAGACACCACCAACCGCAGGTTAGCTTGAATCATGTGCTCCTTGGCTTGGATCCCTTCTTTCAGAATTTGATCGAGTTCAGCAACCGTTAACTGCGTGTAGTCAGCCCAGGCCCGTTTGCCCGCCGTCAGCTTTGGACGCAGATCGCTCACGGGAACCGAAGCTTCTCTCGCCCAGCGCTCCAGAGAAGGACGGTGTCCCAATAGCGACGTAAGACGGTCTCGCACTTGAATCAGCATAAGATACTCGTAAATGTCTGGGTGAGTTTCTGCCTCAATCGCCGCTCTAGACTCCAGCAAGGTCATATAGCGCTGGACTTTTTGGGCTTCGGACACCTCCTCATCGCGTCCCAAGAGGCGCACCCGACCAATTTCTTGGAGGTAAAGACGAACCAAGTCTGTGGTTCCCCGATGTCCTGAACTCGTTTCATCCTCTGGGGTCAACAACAACTCAACATCATCCTCAATCGTTTCCACACCGGGTTGACTCAGCACATTCAATTGATCATCCTGACCTTTTATGCTCCGAACCTTGGCAGGAGCAGCATTTGCGGGGTGGGAAATCATGGTCATCGAATGTTACCTTAAAGGAAGTTAGCAAGACTATTGCTCTACTTCTAGAGTTCCCAGACCACCCGCCCAAAGCACATTCCCCTAAGAGTTCTTTGCCAAAGTGAAGTGTGGGCAACTTGGTTTGCAAAGGCTTGAAGCGCTTCAGAGCCTAGGGTGGCATCTGCGCCACCAATCACCCTGTTAGGGTGTATCCCAGTTTTGCAAGTTGTCCCTCATCCCCCAGCCCCTTCTCCCAAAAAGCGAGAAGGGGAGCCGGGTTCAAAGTCCCTCTCCCGCTCTGGGCTACCGTGTACACACAAGTCTTGAAAAGATTCAAAATCTTTGCGCTCGCCCCCCTAGCCCCCCAAGTTTGGGGGGAATATAGTCCCAATTTTTGTTGATCTCCCCCCAAACTTGGGGGGTCGGGGGGGCTAATGCAGGGTGGAATGGGTTTACCTAGAGATGTGTGTACACCGTAGCCCGCTCTGGGAGAGGGATTTAGGGTGAGGGTTGCGAAAATGGGATGCACCCCCCTGTTACACTGTCAAAGATTGCATCATCCCCAAAAAAAACTGCTATGGCGCTGGACGCTCTGGTCTTATCTTCAACCCTGGTGTTGACTGTATTGTTGCTGATTGGTCTTTTCTTCTTTGTGCGTGCCTCCGTGAAGGATCGTACTGAAACCTATCGGGTTACAACACCAATTCCCGCAGCCGCCTTATTGGATCAAGTCCAAACTTACCTGCAAAATCGAGCCTACCAGCTCAAAGCTTGGGATGACCAAACTGACCAAGTTATTTTTGAAGGCATAGTGGCACCCAGTCGCTTTCTGGCTGTCTTTCTGGTGAGCATTGTGGGTGTAGCACTTTGGTGCCTCAGCTTGGTGCTGATGACCTTGATTCCCTCTGTTGGGTATGGCTGGTATAGTTTGGTTGCCCTATCGCCTCTGGCAGGCTGGTTTTACTGGCAACAGGCTCGTCGCCCTGAGGTGGTGTGCCTCAAGGTTGCCACAGGATCTTCTACTGATCAAGAAGCCCAAGCTGGCTTCCAGTTCAAAATGCAAACCATTTTGACGGTGACGGCTCATCGAGATGAGTTTATCGCTATGCAAGCTAGCTTCAAGGAAACCTGGCTAGAGTTGCCCCACTCGTGCTAGAGCCAACCCGCCCCTGTTTAGGCCGACTCTAACTCAACCTCTTGCAAATGGGCGCGAAACTTGCGACTAAACTCCACTAGGTAGGGATAGTTGGCGCTGACTTCTCGACCTTGCCAATCTTTAATCACCCCAGTGATCTCCCCTTCCAGCCCTTGAATGTCAAAGGGCTGATTCCGATGCTCCGGATGATGATAGACAATCACCGATGTCTTTACACGAACCCGATCACCAACTTGCATGTTCTCAGTCTTCTTCCTGCTTGGCCGGTCATACACAACTGTTGTCTCGCCGAAAGTCTAAGCAGACAACCTTTTTATCTTTGCACATGACGGGCACCCCTCAAGCAGCACCCCTAATTCTGCCCTCTGATTCGCCCCCATGATTTACATCGAATTGCCTCACCACAGAGATTTAGGGTGGATTGGGCGAAGATAGCCGAAAACGGGAAGACTCCATTGTTATCCTTAGGATAGATATCTATCGGGCGGAAGGGTGGTCATGGATCCCGTAGTGTTGACCTGGTTCTGGGTAGCGTTGGGGGCAATCTTCTGTATCGCAGAGCTTGTTCTACCAACAGGGTTTTCTGAGCTGACGATGGGTATCAGTGCATTCATTGTGGCGGCGATTTCTGTTGTATTACCGCAGTTTCCGATTCAGGTGGTGCTGTGGCTGGTGTTGTCGGTGGCGATCATTGTCTGGCTACGGCGCATTCAGCCGTCGCGATCGCGCAGTCGCTTGCGAGATGCCGATGAAGCCGAAACCTTAACTGAAATTTTGCCAGGCGCTAAAGGACGGGTGCTCTACGAAGGTACTTCCTGGCAGGCTCGGTGCCAAGATGAGGGGGTTGCGATCGCATCTCAGCAAAGAGTCTACGTCGTTGGTCGAGAAGGCACGACGCTAATTATCCTGCCGATGCAAACGCTCAAAAGCTAAGAGGAGCTTAACATGGGATATTTTTGGTCTTTTGTGATTTTATTATTTCTCGGCGGTGCAGGGGTCTCCAGTTCAGTTCGCGTTGTCCAAGAAGCCAACGCTGCCCTAGTCGAGCGCTTTGGCAACTACCGACGGCGGCTCGATCCAGGACTCAACTTTGTTTTCCCTGGACTGGACAAAGTTGTCTACAAAGACAACCTCAAAATTAAAGTTCTCGATATCGCCCCTCAAAACTGCTTTACCTGTGACAACGTCATGATTACCGTAGACGCAGTGGTCTACTGGCAAGTCATCAATATCGAAAAAGCCTATTACAAAGTTGAAAACCTAGAATCCGCCATGGTGAACTTGGTTCAAACCCAAATTCGCGCCGAAATGGGCAAACTCGAACTAGATGAAACCTTTACCGCACGAGCCCAACTCAGTGAGATTCTTCTCCAGGAACTCGACAGCGCCACAGATCCTTGGGGAGTCAAAGTCACCCGAGTCGAAATCCGAGACATCACCCCTTCCAAAGCCGTCCAAGACTCTATGGAGTTGCAAATGTCCGCTGAGCGTCGTAAGCGCGCCGCCATTCTCACCTCCGAAGGAGAACGAGAAGCCGCCGTCAATACCGCCCGTGGCGTTGCAGAAGCCCAAGTACTTGAAGCAGAAGCCCAGCAAAAAGCGGCCATCTTAGCTGCCGAAGGGGCACGACAAGCCACCGTATTGGGGGCTCAAGCCGAACGAGAGCAACAAGTCCTGCGAGCAGACGCCACCGCCAAAGCCATTGAGATTATTTCCAACGCACTCAACACCGACCCCAAAGCCATCGCTTCCCTTCAGTTCTTGCTAGCCCAAAACTACCTAGATATGGGCACTGAAATTGGCACCAGCGACAGCAGCAAAGTGATGTTTATGGATCCACGCTCTATTCCTGGCACCATTGAAGGGATGCGCTCCATCCTAGATAACCCCCCAACGGTCTAGCTGAATCAATCAATCCAGGCAAGTGCCGTCTGGCATAATCACATGATCCAACTGCGCCTGGTGTAAATTAGCATCTGTCAAATCTGCATCTGTCAAATTAGCACCTTGTAGCTGTGCCCAACTCAGATTCGCGCCCCGGAGATTGGCGCAGCGTAAATCAGCCCCATTGAGCATAGCACCCTGAAGATTCGCGCCGCTTAAGTCCGCATGGCGCAGCTTTGCCCCACTAAAATTGACATGCCAAAGACCTGCCCCCTGAAAATTAGCCCAGACCAAATGACTCTCCTGAAAATTGCTCAAATTCAGGCAAGCTTTGGGTAGCTTCACAGCGCCCCAGTCTGACTTCGCAAAATCTCGTTGCCCCGCCGCATAGTCCATTAACAATTGCTCACTGGTCTGGTCAGCGGGATTTTCGGCTTCTGCAGAAGCCAGATGAGAAGTTGTGTCCAACTCAACCCCCTCAGGTGCAGAGGTCCAGACTGGGGCGTCTAGATCCATCTGAGCCATCCAAAAAGGCAACTCGTGCCCAATTTTTTGACCAAAAATTTCCAGACGAGTGACCCGAGATAAGTTGAGATCCTGCAAAATACCCTGGAGGATTGGCACCACCTCATCCTGAATGGGTACATCTTCACCCTCAACACTGACTTGTAAACAGTCTCCCTTGGTGGCCAACTCAGCCACCTGAGCTTGATAGTTTGCTAGCGCTTGGTTGAGCCCCCTTTGCAGTGCCTCCTCATCTCCCTGCCAGGCTAAAGTTCGCCAGTCTGTCAGTAAATCCCCTGTCTCCTCTTCAGGTAGGGTCTCTGGGGTAGGCTCCAGATGGCTGCCCTCAGATTCATCGAAGGGCTGTTCATCAAGGCTCAGGGGCACTACAGACTCCACCTGGTTAATCTCAACATGGACTTCTAGATCCTCATCAGCAGTCTCCCTTGATAAATCATCTATCACCTCAGTAGGCTCCAGTGAATGGGGAGAATCTGAGTCTACCGAATCCAACCTTGACGCAGCAAAATCAGTCTCAGATGAGTTTGACTGGGTCTCCGCCATAGGGAATGCAACATCTTCTTCTGGAGGCATCGCTTGAGAGTCCTGTGACAGCATTTCTGTCTGATGCACCTGCATTTGTTTAGAATCTACACTGGTCTCGGAGTCCTCCCGCCATAGCTTTAAGATAATATCCAGGATACGTTTAAGAACATACAGCGCCAAACTGATGGGCGACTGCTTTACATCGTCAGCCATGTATGATGTCTTCAGCAAAAACTCAAAAAAATAGCTACCCAGAAAGGGGTAGCTACTACTTTACCGGCTATTTAGCCAAACAGGCTGCTCGCTAACGCTCACAGCTATAGCAGTTCTCACCTGAGTGAGGTACGGGGTGTGGGGGTGGAACCCCCACGCAGGGGGCACTGCCCCCTCCCATGTACTCCATTGATCTGTCAACCGCCATAACTTAACCCAGCCCGCTTAGACATCGTAGTAAAGCGCAAACTCATAGGGGTGAGGACGCAAGCGCATGGGGTTCACCTCATTGTCGAGCTTGTACTCGATCCAATTCTCAATAAAGTCATCACTAAAGACACCTCCTGCTGTCAGGAACCCATTGTCTTGCCGCAGCGCTTCTAGGGCATCAAGCAAGGATCCTGGAGTCGAAGGAACTTTGGCTAATTCTTCAGGACTGAGATCGTAAATATCAACATCCAGGGGACTGCCCGGATCAATTTGGTTTTTCACCCCGTCAATTGCCGCACACAGCATGGCCGAAAAGGCCAGATAGGGGTTAGAGGTAGCGTCCGGACACCGAAACTCAAAGCGTTTTGCTTTTGGATTACTCCCTGTAAGGGGAATTCGCACCGAAGCTGAGCGATTGCCTTGAGAATAGGCCAAATTGACAGGAGCCTCAAACCCAGGCACCAAGCGCTTGTAAGAGTTGGTGGTAGGATTTGTAAACGCCAATAGTGCTGGGGCATGCTTCAGAATGCCGCCAATAGCCCACAGGGCAACTTGGCTGAGGTTGGCATAGCCATCTCCCCAGAACAAAGGCTGCCCCGCTTTCCAAAGCGACATGTGGGTATGCATTCCAGAGCCGTTGTCGTTAAACAAGGGTTTGGGCATGAATGTAACGGTCTTGCCGTACTTTCTAGCCACGTTTTTAATGCAGTACTTGTAGGTCATCAAATAGTCAGCCGCCTGAATAATGGGGCCAAATTTAATGCCTAACTCTGCTTGTCCGCCAGTAGCCACCTCATGGTGCTGCTTTTCAATTGGCACCCCGCACTTGGCCATGGTCAGCAGCATTTCGGTACGAATATCTTGCATGGAATCCGTTGGGGGCACCGGAAAGTAGCCCTCTTTATACCGAGGTTTGTAGCCGAGGTTGCCCCCTTCCTCTTGGCGTCCTGTATTCCAGCGACCTTCTACGCTATCGACGTGGTAATAGCACTCGTTTTCTTTCTGATCAAAGCGCACGTCATCAAAAATAAAAAATTCCGCCTCAGGGCCAAAGTAGGCCGTATCACCAACCTCAGTATTGGCTAGGTAGTTTAGAGCCCTCTCGGCAATGGCTCGTGGGCATCGATCGTACAACTGTCCGGTACGAGGCTCTTTAATCGTACAGATCATGCTGAGGGTCGGCTCTTTCATGAACGGATCAATCCAGGCCGTGATCGGATCCGGCACCATGGCCATATCAGAGTCGTTAATCGCTTTCCAACCCCGAATACTTGACCCGTCAAAGGCAACCCCATCCGTGAAGCTGCTTTCATCAATTTGATCGTGGTAGAGGGTGAGGTGCTGCCAGGTGCCCGGCATGTCAATGAACTTGAGGTCAACAACTTGAATGTTTTCGTTCTGAATCCAATTCAAGACGTCTTGTGGGGTCTGGGGCATGAATTACTCCTTGAGACACATGTGTAGGGCGAGTGAGCAAGCTAAGGCTGCAAATACCGGGAGTGTGAGAGGCTGTCTTTAAGGTCTTCCCATGCTCGACATTTGCCCTCCCTCCCGGGGGGCTTTGATCACGCTTAAGTCCCCCAGAATGGGGGATTTAGAGGTCGGGTGCAAGGCGTTAGGAACGTTTTAAACTGCCTCTGAGGCTCAAGCACGATATTGAATCTCATCGGGTCAACATTCCAGGGCTACAGCTTCGCCATTTGATTTGAACCTCCCACGCTAGGCAGCAAAGTGCGACCCAGCATGGAGTGGCAAACTGCTTAAGTCAGCCTCTTATCGTAGAGAGTGCCCCGGGGCTGTTTTGTATCATTGGCTACTATTTTTCTCTTGAGCCAACTATTCCGTCACAATTTTATAAAGGTAGGGCTCCTAATCTAGGTGGACAGGGAGGCTGTACTGATAGGAAGATACATAACTTAATTAAGACTTGCGAAGTAAGTGAGTTTGAGGCTGAGAATCTGAGACAATCAAATACCAGAGCTTCTTTGCTGTGGATGTAATGGGTTGGCAAATACAGTGTTAGGCAACCGTGTTGGGCATTATTGTGCCCTTACATCTCAAGGATCCTCAGCAAAAATACCCAAGGACGGACGCTCAGTAAGTCACCTTAAACACCACTAGAACATTAACTGGATATTTGGGAGAGGAACGTATGCAGGACGCAGTTACAGCCCTGATTGGCCGGTATGACATCTCGGGACGGTACTTTGACCGCGACGCCCTCGATACACTGAAGTCTTACTTCGAATCGGGAACCACGCGCGTACAGGCAGCGGCAGTGATTACATCCAATGCTGCTGGAATTGTCAAAGAGGCCGGTTTGCGCTTGTTTGACGAGCTACCTGAACTGATTCAGCCAGGGGGAAATGCCTACACCACCCGGCGCTATGCCGCCTGCCTGCGAGATATGGATTATTACCTGCGCTATGCCAGCTATGCCCTGGTTGCTGGAGATAAAGATGTGTTAGATGAGCGAGTTTTAGAAGGGTTGCGAGACACCTACAATTCTCTAGGGGTGCCTATTGGCCCAACAGTTCAAGGGATTCAAATCATGAAGGATCTTGTGCGAGCTCAGGTTATAGAGGCTGGTATTGACGCCAAGGGCTTCTTGGATGAGCCCTTCGATTACTTGAGTCGTCAACTCAGTGAACAAAATATTTAGCGAGGCGGATATTTTTCAACTCTAGCTGATGGTTCACATTGGCTAGGCGGTTTGAGTCTAGACTCTATTACAGCGGTTCTCACCTGAGTGAGATACGGGGTGTGGGGGTGGAACCCCCACGCAGGGGGCACTGCCCCCTGCACCCCATGTACTCCATTGATCTGTAAACCGCTATAGAGGTCGTGATGTTGAGAGTCACTGGGGCTTTGGAGTCTCGGTGACTTTCAATTTTGAGTGGCACCTTTGAATGGATTTGTTACCCTTTGTAAAAGGACAGTCTGGCGTTAGGGTCAGCAGCGCTACCTTTAAGGGTTACTTTTCCGCAGAATTTTATGCGTCGGACGCGAATTGTCATCCTGGGTGCCGGATTTGCTGGTTTGCAAGCAGCCCAATCTTTGGCTGGGGTTGAGGCTGAGGTCTGGCTTATTGATCGACAAAACTATCACACCTTTGTGCCGCTGCTGTATCAGGTAGCAACGGCACAGTTAGAGCCATACCACATTGCTTACCCCGTCCGGCGACTCTTGCGACGGGCAAAAAATGTGAATTTTTGTTGGGCGGAGATTCTGCAAATCGAGGCGGATCGCCAGGTGGTGGTCACGGATAGGGGGGAGTTTGCCTACGATTTTTTGGTGGTCGCCACGGGCAGTCGTGCTCAGTTTCTGGGTATTTCGGGGGCGGCGGAGTATGCTTTTGCACTGAAGACGTTGGCTGATGCGATCGCACTTCGCAATCAAATCCTTACCTGCTTTGAGCGAGCCACCCAAATTCTAGATCCACAGGCGCGTCAGGCGTTGCTCAGTTTTGTGATTGTGGGGGGTGGCACGACTGGGGTTGAAGTTGCGGGTGCCCTGAATGAGTGGGTCAAGGGTGCTTTGCGGCGAGACTTTCCCACCTTAGACGCTCACTCGGTGCAGATCACCTTGGTTCATGCCGGAACTCGACTTTTTCCGGAGTTTCCGGATGCCCTTGGAGATTTTGCGGTGCGCCATCTGCAGCGTCTTGGGGTCACAGTCATGCTCGAAACAAGAGTCTGCGGTGTGAGCGCAGACTGGGTGGAATTGGAGCAGGGGCAAATTTTACCCACAGCAACCCCAATTTGGGCCGCAGGTTTAGCTGTGGCTCACCCCAAGCTTTCCTTGGATGTGACGGTGAGCTCTACGGGCAAGCTGTGGGTGCAATCAACTCTGCAATTGGCAGACTATGACAATATTTATGCCCTGGGTGATCTGGCCCATGTGTTGCATCGGGGCCAGCCCCTAGCTGGGGTAGCGCCCGAGGCTTTACAACAGGGGGTTACCGTGGCTCAAAATCTCAAACGCCAGTTACGGGGAGTCACCCCCCAACCCTTTCGATATTTTCAAAAAGGTCGTTTGGCGATTATTGGTGGCTACAGCGGTGTGGGCCGAATTGCTGGAGTAAACCTCACTGGATTTTTAGCCTGGAGTCTCTGGTTGTTGGTACATCTTATCTATTTGCCGGGATACCGAAATCGACTCTTTGTATTATTGACTTGGCTTCAGAGTTATGTGAGGCGCGATCGCAGCGTCGGCCATATCTTGCGATCTGCGTCGTCAACCCAAACAGTCACGCAACCCTTGAAATCTCCCTAGCTCCAACCTAAGTTCTGTAGTCCCAAATTCTGTAGGAAAATTTCGGTCTTCGCGCTCCGGCCTGGAGACCCGCTCAGAAACCCGACGTTAGCCCTTGACACCGCTGCCGACCTCGGACGGAACAATATAGCGCTGCATAAACAAAAAGAAAATCAAAATAGGCGCGATAGAAATCACAGAGCCTGCTGCAATCAGTCGCCAGTCCAGAGAGAAAGTTCCGGCAAGAGTGGCCACGCCCAGGGGCAACGTGTAGTAGTTGGGTTCATCTAAGACAATTAACGGCCACAAAAACTCACTCCAGGAGCCAATAAAGACAAAAATAGCCAGCGTCACCAGAGCTGGACGCACCGCAGGCAACATCACATGCCACCAAATCCCCAACTCTGAGCAGCCATCCATACGGGCGGCTTCTTCTAGATCTTTGGGAACTCCCTGGAAGGCTTGACGCAATAGAAAAATGCCAAAAGCAGAGGCAATCGCTGGAAAAATGACCCCCAAATAAGTATTCCGCAACCCCAACTGCACCGTGAGAATATATAAGGGAATCATCACGATTTGGAAGGGGATCATGATGGTGGATACCACCGCCGCAAAAATCCAGTCCTTGCCTGCAAAGTTCAATCGAGCCAGGGGATAAGCAGCCAGGGCACTAGAGATGAGGTTCAGGGTCACCGTTAAGGTGGCCACCAGTAAACTATTCCAGAAATACCGCCCAAAGGGTTGGGTTTTCCAAACCCGCACGAAGTTATCTAGGGTAGGTTGCTGAGGCAAAAACTGGGGCGGAAACTGAAAGATATTTTCTGTAGGGGATTTGAATGCCGTGCTGATTAACCACAGCAGTGGTATCAGCATCACCACCGCAATGGCCGTCAGAAATAAGTATTGAATCCCGCGCCAGACATAGGGGGTGATCGCTCCTATGAATGGGTTATTGACCATCCTCGGTTGTCTGTCCATGTAGGGCTGGTTAACTCCTCGGCTCACTTGCTGGGCTTATGCCTGTTGGCCATTTTCTAGGTTGACCCCCAGTTGGCGCAACTGTTCAGCTAATCGCTCTGCTCGTTGGCGTTCTTGCTCTGCTCGTTGGCGCTCTTGCTCTGCTCGTTGGCGTTCTTGAGCCACTTGCTCTACTCCCCAGGGCAAAAGTAGACCAGACTGATCCCACCAGCGTAGCCAGCAACCCGTTACCTCAGCTTTTGAGCCTGTCCAAGTTCCTAAAAATAAGTTGAGAGGGGCAATCCAATAACGGCCTAACTCATCCGGTGACTGTTGTTGGTACTGCCCCTGAATGAGCGCATATACCTCGATTACCTCGAATAAGGGGTGAAAAATCACGTAAAGAGGCACCTGGAGAATTTGCTCATAGAAATACCACTTGCCGTAGGGGTAGTGCGGATTAATAGAGTACTCATGGCCATCGGTTTCAGAAATAAACTCCATCACCACTGCTACGGTGTCACCCTCGGCTTGGGGGGTGTAGCTGCGGCGGATTTCACTATCAGGGTGGGGGCGCACTGCCGGGATGTAAACCCAGTCTGGGGCTTTGACCACCGTCTTCTGGTTGACCTTGGCACACAGGCCAAAGTTAGACGCCACTAACATGGGTGGGTGTAATCGACCCGCTAGCTCTAAAGACTCACGTAGGGCTGCGGCTAGCAGAGGTTGTAGGTTACTTTCCACAGGGTCATCGGGTAAAATAAAATCCGCTGGGAGAGGCTCCCATGTGATGGTGAGATGCGATCGCACAGACGTTGCAACCATCAGAACCTCCGGGGACCCCCGCACTTCAGGGCGGGGAGGGATAGGAGCGCCAGCTTTGCTGGCATTATTCTAGAGTTCCCGCTAGAATAGCTAGCATCTAGCGGGAATACGAAATGTTCTTGAGCCAAACTAACCGCCTTCGGTTGGATAAAAAGCAATCTGACGCGCTGAGGCAGATGTGCCACTTGAGCAAAAACATGTTCAACGTGGGCCTCTTTAACGTGCGGCAATACTTTTTCCAAGAGCACAAGTACCTTTCCTACGAGGGTAATTATCACTACGCAAAGGAGAACGAAAACTACAAAGAGTTGCCTACCGACATAGCGCAGCAAACCTTGAAGATTGTAGACAGGTCTTTCCGGTCGTTCTTCAAACTGTTGCAGCTTAAGCAGTCGGGAGGATATCAGGCCAAAGTCAAGATACCTGGATACCTGCCGAAGGATGGACACTTTCTGCTGATGATTCCTGTCCGCCCAAGGGACTGGGCCAAGATGAGCGGCAAGGATTGGATCTTCAAGGTTCCAATGTCCCGTTCTTTTCGCCGTCAGTACGGAGACGTTCAATTTGAAGTCCCCGAGAGGCTGCGGGATAAGGTCGTCAAAGAGGTTCGCATCATCCCTAGGCTGGGTGCGCGATACTTTGATGTGGCCTATATCTACGAAGCACCAGCGGTCGAACAGGCTATACAAACAGGCGAGATACTTGGAATTGACCTGGGGCTGGATAACTTCGCCACCTGCGTCCTCAGCACCCGCCAGTCGTTCATCGTTGACGGCAAGCGGGTTAAGTCCATCAACCAGTGGTACAACAAGGAGAATGCCCGCCTTCAGGCCATTAAGGACAGGCAAGGTATTGTCGGATTGACCCACCGGCAAGCCAAGCTGCTTGACAGACGCAACCACAAGGTCAATGACTTTCTGAATAAGTCTGCCAGGTATATCGTTGATTGGTGCCGCACTAATGGCATCAGCAAGATTGTTATCGGTTACAACCCTGACCTCAAGCAAGGGGGCAATATGGGCAAGCGAAACAATCAGAATTTCACTCAGATCCCGATATTTACCTTTAAGCGCAAGCTGGAAAGCCTCTGCGAACGATACGGGATTGAGTGCGTTGAACAAGAGGAGTCCTACACCAGCAAGTCGTCTGCGCTTGATGCTGACATCCTGCCAGTGTGGAACGCCGACAATAGGCCGAAGTATGTATTCAAGGGCAAGCGCGTCAAGCGTGGCCTGTACCGCACCGAGAAGGGGTGGTTGGTCAATGCTGATGGGAATGGAGCCTTGAACATAATTCGGAAGCATACAAGTAAGCTCGATGATTCGCTCGGAGAGTTTAGAGGCTGCTTGGCACAGCCAGTAAGAGTCTTGTGCTCTTAAGAATCCTCGCACCTTTAGGTCGAGGAGATGTCAATGCCTCTTGTCCTCAAAACAGCAGCAATACATTTCTCCAGCCAGCCTAGCGTATCCACTGGGGTGATTTCCCTTGACAGATTCAGCCGATACAGCCACCCGTCAACCACCCCAGAATCAGCCACCTGAGCGCAAGCGTTCCACTTGATTTAGGAAGTTCCGTAGCAGATCCTTGCCAGAGTGGGTGAGGATGCTCTCTGGGTGAAACTGCACCCCTTCAATGTGAGGGTATTGGCGGTGGCGGACACCCATAATAATACCGTCCTCTGTCCAGGCAGTAATTTCCAGCACCTCGGGACAAGACTCGCGATCGATCACTAAACTGTGATACCGGGTAGCCGTAAATGGGTCGGCAAGCCCCTGAAAGACACCTACCCCTGTGTGATAGATGGCAGAGGTTTTGCCATGCATTAGCTCAGGTGCCGCAACAACATGGCCACCGTAAACTTGCCCGATGCTTTGATGCCCTAAGCAAACGCCCAAAATCGGCGTTCGTAACCCCAGCTCTTGAATCAGCTTCAGAGAAATTCCGGCTTGATCAGGTCGTCCGGGACCGGGTGAAATTACCATGGCTTCCGGTTTGAGGTCTTTCACCTGCTCTAAGGTGATCTGATCATTGCGATAGACCTGAAGATCCTGGGCTGCGGGGAACTTAGACCCTAGCTCCCCAAGGTATTGAACCAGGTTATAGGTAAAGCTATCGTAGTTATCAATAACCAAAATCAAGGTGGATACTCCGGTCTGGGATTACTCGATATGCATCTATTTTTGCACTTGAATCCCAATCTTGACCCTAGAACTCCAACAGTGAGAACTGTAACCAAGTTGAGAGGGGCGGCAACAACACCATAGCGGCAACTGCAAGGGCTGCGATCGCAGACAGCAAGACCATGCCCGCAGCGCAGTCCTTAGCCGTCTTTGCCAAGCGATGATAGGTACAGCCCACAGTCAAATCCACCACCGCCTCAATGGCAGTATTCATGAGTTCTAAAATCATCACCAGCGCACTGGTTAGCGTGACCGCTGCCATCTCCACCCCAGAAAGCCCCAGAAAAAGCCCCAGGGTAATGGCTAGGGTACCGACAAATACATGGATTCTAAAATTTCTTTGGGTTCGGAACGTATGAGAGACCCCCGCCCAGGCATACTTAAAACTAAGCGGCAGAGACCGTGCAGTG
Organism: Petrachloros mirabilis ULC683; assembly: GCF_009939295.1. Taxonomy (GTDB): domain Bacteria; phylum Cyanobacteriota; class Cyanobacteriia; order Thermosynechococcales; family Thermosynechococcaceae; genus Petrachloros; species Petrachloros mirabilis. The sequence continues at coordinate 53,385 of NZ_WVIC01000018.1, read as the reverse complement.
GCAAAAGAGGTTGGGGATTGAAAATGGAACTTGGCTCCCTGGTTGCTGACACGAGCCGTTGGAGGATAGAGAAGTTTTTCAGCCATATTCTTATAATTTACATCTCAAGAACTTGCTCTGGTGATTCATTCGCCATCGCCCTCAGTCAAAATGGCAGCACCTTGGTGAATACCGGACAAAAGATTGAGGATGCCCATTTTAAGTTTATATAAGCTTTTGTACTTATTGTGAAGTGGATGGAGAAGCATCCAATAGAAAACTCTCTAGAGGGAAAATTACTTTAATGTCTGAGTTATCTTACTCAATCACAGATTTTCAAAAATCTCAAGCCTCCGACGAACAGGCTTAAATCTCACCTCCTCACTTCCATCTGCCCAGGAGATGCACAACAGTGAGGCTCCAAACCTCTGCCGCAGAAGCAGTCTGAAGCTTTAAGGGCAAAATCCCACTACCTGCAACAGTTCTGCTTGTTGTGTCAACATCATCTCTAAATGAGCCTCATCAGGGTGATCCCAGCCCAGAAGGTGCAGCAATCCGTGACAGGCGAGCCAAGCCAGCTCTTGATCTAAGCTGTGCCCCTGTTTTTGAGCCTGGTGCTGAGCCGTCTCGACCGAAATCACAATATCCCCCAACTCCAAAGGCTGCTCAGTCCAAATTTCGGGGGGTATCCCGATAACCTCTAAGGCCGCAAATGCCAGGACATCTGTTGCTCGATCCTGTTGGCGGTAAGCGGCATTCAATGTGCGAATTTCAAGATCATCCGTCAAACGTAAGCTTAGGGCATAGGCTTGAATGGGAGAGAGTTTTGGGTCGAGACACACCAGCCAGGTCTGAAACCAGTGTTGCCACATCGGCTCACGCCTCTGGGCGCTGGCTGCCGCGAAAGAACCATAAGCCGTTTGTACCTCAACTTCGACGTTCATATTCAACACTATCGGGTGAGGTAGGCCAATCCCACCAATAGACCCAACAGCCCCGCTGCGGTCAGCCCAAAGTGCCGTAAAGACTGACCGGATTTTTGAACCATATTCCGCATGGCCAGTTTGACAAAGCTAGGGGGGGGATCTTCAATTTGGCCAGTCTTTGGGGACAAAACAGCCCCAGGATCAACCGAAGTTAATTCAGTTGACGAGACTGGCTTGGGTGCGTCGGGTTCTGAAGCGGCGTTAGGAGATGTCTGAGTCATGGGTTCAATTACTTCATGTCGTTGCATTGCAATTGGTGAGGATGGCGTCAGGAAAGGGACGGCATACCCTTACTATTTTGACAGGAGAATCTATAGAAAGACAGCAGTAAGCCAGGAAAACTGAGGATGCCTATCAACCCCGAATCCGTGCAGCAAGCCCTTGCCTCTGAAGACTTTGGGGAACGCCTGAGTGCGGTCAACCAAATCCGAACCCTTCCCCCAGACATTGGTTTCAAGCTTCTCAAAGGTGCCACCTCCGATACCAGTGCTCGGGTTCGCTATGCTGCCGTTAGTCAAATGAGTGTGCTAGGGGAACAAGACCGAGAGGCAGCCCTAACCCTCTTGCGCGATCGCTTGCGCCATGACTCTGAGGTTGACGTTCAGTCTGCTGCTGCTGATGCCCTGTGTGCTCTGCATCTTCACGAAGCATTTCCTGACTTGAGAGATCTTTATTATCAGACTTCAGAATGGCTAATTAAATTCAGCATCATCTCCTCTCTTGGGGAACTCGGACATACCCAAGCCTTTGAAGTCCTCCAAGATGCCCTGAGCTCTGAATATGAGCTGGTTCGTACCGCAGCGATCGGCGCCCTGGGGGACCTAGGGGATCATAGAGCAGTGCCCTTGTTGGCTCCCTTTGTTTCCCATGAAGATTGGCAGGTGCGCTATCGATTGGCTCAGGCTCTTTCCGCTCTAAAGACTGCCGAGAGCACTTCTTTGCTCCAGCAGCTTGCTAGAGATTCCGTGGCTCAAGTTGCCGAAATTGCCAGTCTGGGACTCAGTTCTCCCGCTTAAATCTTGAGGGGCTACAGTCCATCAAAATTGTCCTGACAGAACACTTGGCTCATAAGGGCTGAGCTGATTGGGGCCATAGATAAAGGATGCCAGACACAAGGGTCAGAACAATGGCCAGGGCATACACCCCCAAACTCCAAGCTGGCCAGGGCGCTGGCAGGGGTGCCATCAGCAGGGCAATGGCGCTGATCTGAGTGACCGTTTTGGCCTTTCCCCAGAGGTTGGCTCCGGAGATCTGAGTTTGCTGAACCCGCCAACCTGCGATCGCCAGCTCCCGCAACAAAATCAAAAACACGCTCCAGGCTGGAATCACCCCCCAAGCAATCAGGCTGAGCAAGGGGGCAAGCACCAATAGTTTATCCACCAGGGGATCTAGAAATTTCCCCAGGTCGCTCACCTGATCAAACCGACGTGCCACATAGCCATCAACCCAGTCTGTGCCTGCCGCCACCAGGAAAATGACCACACTACTCCAGCGTAACAAATCGCTAGGGAGTGTTGTTCCCGGTTCCGTGTGCAGCCACAGCAGCAAGACAGGAATGGCCAATAGGCGCGAAACCGTAATCCAAGTCGCCAGTGTCATGGATGCTGCCTAGAACCGCAAGCGGTATTCCAGGATGCCCAGGGCATCGCCATCGGTGTTGACGCCCCCTCGAATTCGGAACTGATCGTTAATGTCATAGCTGAGATTGAACAGCGTCGGCTCATCCAGCCCCGTAAGCACTTGTAGCACTGATACTGAGAACCGGTCGGTGACATCATAGCCAAATTCAGCTCCCAACTGGAGCACTGAGCGATCTCGGTTGTTACTGTTGGGAATTAAGACTGGAAAGATTCGGAAGGTGGCACGGGCACCCAGCAAATCACTCAAAAAGCCAGTGGCGGTGGTCAAAAATGCTGAGCTGGCAATGTTGGCTAAGGCTAACTCGGCATCTCCTTCTGCGATTGATTCAGCTACCCCACCGCCCAACAGCGCCACAATTTCACTGTCGGTGCGATTGGGGCTGCTGCTGAGTGCCACCACACCACCAAAGTTATTCACTAATTCACTGGCTCGGCCATCTACCTGCGCCCGCACCCGCACTGACTCAATTGAACCTAGGGTTCCCACGGGTAGATCGGCAAATTCATTCAAAATGGTGGTGCGTCCCCGGGTGGCCTCTGTCACTGTGGTGATCATGGCAATATTTAGATAGGGATCTAAGCCAAAGGCCGGATCAAAACGTGCCACATTATCCTGACGCCTATCCAGTTGAAATCGGGAGGTAAACAGGTTAATAGAGCCGCGCTGAAACTGAATCAATCCCTCAGGGCGTGGGGCATTAAAAGATCCATTAAGGGTGACATCCCCTGAGGCTAAGAAGCTGAGAACAGGGGGCTGACTAATGCGAATATTGTCACCCAACTGGACCTGTAAGCCCCGAAACTGGATGCTGTCTTCAGGTTCGTCCAGGGGGAAGCCATTGGAGCCATTGAAGCCATTGCCCAAGCCATTACTCAAACCATTGGTGGCGTTGCCATTGCCCCCAGTTCCACCGGCCACGTCTGCCAGCAAGACCTGACCGTTACTCAGGCCGATGATGCCCCCCAACTCCGGTTGCAAGAGGCTGCCGGTAATCACTAGGTTCCCGTCTACCTGGCCGCGATACAGCCCTCTTAAATCGAGGTCGATACTCTCCAGCAACACGGTGAGTGGCTCACTTTGGGCTGCCTGCTGAGCCGCTACTGAGTCAAAGATTGCCAGCCGCCCTTGAGCGGCAATTTGTCCCTCACTGTACAGCCCGGTCAGGGCAGGCACGATGATGCGATCGCGGTCAAACTGAATGCTGCCTGAAACATTGGTCAGGGGGTCAGGGAGAGCTGGGGCAGTAAATTGGGCATCTCGCAGGGCAATCAGACCCTGCACTTCCGGCTCATCTAGGGTGCCACGAATGGCTAAATCTGCGCTTCCTTGACCTTCAACCCAGGCAATTTGATCCGTGAGCAAATTTATCAACCCCAACCCATCATTGCGGACGCTGGCATTAACAATAATTTGATCTGAGGCTGGCTCAGCTTCAGCAAAGGGCAGCCGATAGGGGATGCTGCCGTCAATGCTGAGGGGATCAAGATTGGCAATCACAGCGCGGCTGTCAAAGTTCAGTCGCGCCTGGTCATAGGTAAAGCGAGCCTGGGCACTTTGGACAGCAGAGCCATTGAGGGTGGCCTCCGAGAGACTAAAACTGCCTTGAACTTGTGGATTGGCTAGCCCGCCTGCAAGCGTAGCTGTGCCGTCAAGATCGCCCGTCACGGCAAAGGGCAGCTCCACCAAGTCATTGAGCGGCTCTAGGGGAATATTTGTTAGCTGGAGTTGTCCGCTCTGTCGCTGCTCGGCGAACTGCCCCCGAAAGATAGCTCGTCGATTGTCGGTGGCTAGCAGGAGTGGGCTGAGTTCTAGGGTGCCATTGCGGAAGTCTCCGGTGGCCACGACCTCATCGATGGCGTAGTCTCCCAATGTAAAGTCTTGACCTTGCAAGTCAAAATCGGCTTGGATCCCCGCCTGTAAGGAGCCAGAAAATTGGATGGCTCCCCTAAACAACCCCTCTAGTTCCCCGAGGGCGAGCAGTCCATCACCATTTTGGATTTCTTGTTGCTGGGCGATGAGGGCGTCGATTTCTGCTAGTCGCTGGAGTTGGAGCAGTAGGGGGGCTTCGGGCAAGCCCACGGGCACGGTGTCTAGGTCAGCAGCAGATCCCAAGGGCGGGGGGGCTTCGCCGAGATTGGTGAAGTCAATCGCCTCTAGGGAGCGGAACACATCGCCAATTTGGGCTTGGGCAACCACCAAACGACCCGAAAACTGCGGATCTGCTCCAGGGACGAGGGTGGCATCTAGAAGGAGCTCATTCTCACCTTCTACCAGGCGGCCTTGGCTGAGAGTGCCGACTCCGTTGGCGTAGCGCAGGTTGGCCGTGAAGCGATCGCCCTGGAGTGGTCGTAGTCCGGGGCGGTCAATGGCCAGGGTGCCTTCGAGTTCCTGGGCAGCCCAGCGCAGAGTGAAGTCGCCAGAGGCAAGGCCAGAGGCTGCCCCTAGCCCCAGTGCTTCTGCTGGTCGGACATTGAGCGCTATCAAGGGGAACTGCTCAAGGGCTAGCCGAAAGACCTCGCCTTCTTTGCGACCCCGAGCAATGGCTTGATCGCGGCGGATGTCAATGGCGAGGGGCTCAAAGTCGGAGGCTAGGTTGACTAGGATGCGATCGCGCTCACCCCTCAGGTTCAAATCTAAGCCCTGATTGGTGTCAAACGCTAAGCTTCCCCGCAGAGGCGACTCAAACTGTACCTGAGATACCGCCAAATCTCGCACGCCTAGGGTGGCAACTAGGCTGGGATCTGTGATAGCGCCCGTCAATCGTCCTTGCACATCGGCTCGTCCGAGCAGCGGCACCCCAGGTACCCCTAACCCCAAGCGCTGCAAATTATAATCATCTGCCCACACGTTTAGGTTCAAGGTGGTGAGTTGGGGGGCTTGGGGTCCTTGCAAGATCGCCCCGATCTGGCCATTGGCTCGAAAGCCTAGGGCACTGGCATCTTGAACCGCAATTGCTTGCCCCGTCCAGGCAATTTGGGCATCAATGGCCTCTTCAATCAGGGCAATGCCTTCCGAAAACCGCACATTCCCTTGGGCTCTGATCGTGTCAGCACTCAAGGTGGCAATGGGGCCAGCAAGCTGCAACTGCCCTGAGAGTACCCCGCGCAGTTCAGGGGAGAACGCTGCTAGGCGAATGCCAGGAATGGTAGTTGTGGCCTGAAGTTGCCCTGCCGCAATCTGACCCGCGAGTTGGAGGCTGCCCCCCGGTACCTGAGCCACAATATCCTGCAACAAAGTAACAGCAGGGCGAACCACCACGGTTCCAGTGGTGGGGTAGGTGCCTCCCGGTGCCTGAAATCGCACCTGCGTCGTTAGGTTAGTAGGTGGGCCAAACAGTCTCACCTGAGCCCCCACCGGGCCAATCAAAAAGCCAGGATCGGCATTGTAGCGCTGGGCAATAGCATTTCCAGGCACATTTTGTACCACCAGCCGCCCTTCCAGAGCGCTTCCGGGGGTGAGGTTATAAGCCGCAGCACCCGTAATAATACCCCCCGCTAGGGGAACCGCTTGAATTTGAGAAATATCTAAGAAGGGCGCGGCCAATCGAAACTGAGCTGTAATCTCCTCAAAGGGCACCTGATCTAAGACCGGGGTGCCGGGGGTCTGTACGGTGCCCGTGAGTACGGGGTCGTCAATCAGTCCGCGCACCTGTAAGTTGGTGGCTTGTACCCGTCCGGTGATCGGGAATGGTAGATCATCGAGCTGAAGGGTGCTCAGAGCCGTGGCAAAATCTACGATCTCGGTTTCGGCATCTAGAGCATAGCCTAGCTCTGGATCAATGCTGCCGGTGGCTCGGAGCGGTACTTCTCCATAACGAGCGCTCAAGCCTTCTAAGATGGTGGTCAATCCTCGAAACCGCAGTCGGCCATTGGCCTGACTAAAGGGCTGGGGAATTTGATCAATTTGCGCCTGGGCATTCCTGATCACAGCAGTGCCCTGCAAATCGGGCGGCTGTTGATCTCGCAATTGAATATTCAGGTTGGCATCCACCTGACCAGCCTGAATTTCGATGGGGAGTTGATAGGCGCGACTCAGGAGGGGGGCAGCCACGTTTTGCGCCTGGAGCAGAAAGTTCATCTCGTTGAACAGCAGGGTTGTTTCCCCTTTGGCGCGGAGCTGCCCACCCACTTGCAGTTGCCCCTCTAGGTCAAACCCGACTCGCTCAGAGGGATCTAGGAAGGTTAGCTCTCCGTTTAAGTCTTGAACCTGGAGCTGCTGTGAGCGCCGATTTTGCAAGATTAAATTTTCGGGTACAAAAGCTTGAGCCCCCATCAACTCTAGATTTCCGGCCAACTGGGGGAGTTGATCATTGATGAATAACGCCCGCAGTCTCGGAATCTCAATTCGCTCTGCAACCACTCGAATCTGCTGTTCTGGAATGGAAATATCTGCTTCTCGTACATGCCCCTGCCCGTTCACCAGAATGGGCTGCTGAGGGCGAAACTGGATCTGCCAAGTGCCATAGGCTTGGCCTTCTTCTACATCAAAGGGAATGGGAGGCAAAAACCCAATGAGGGGCGAAAGGGTCAGCCCCTGGGTCTTGATATTTAAGGATAAGGACTCCCGAGGTTGAATCCATTCTCCCTCTATGTCTGCTCGACCCCCAGAGTCGAGTTGCCCCTGGCCGTAGATGCGAATATTTTGATTTTGATTGGCAAAAAGCAGTCGGCCATTGAGATCCTGGATGGTTCGGGCTTCTGTGGCTAGGGGTTGGAGTTCGGCTTCACCCCCTTGAAAGCGTAGGGCTTTGAGCTGTACCTGAAACCAACCATCAGTGTCTTCTTGAGTAATGGTGGTATCAAGCCACTGGCCAGGGGCCGTTTCATTCAAATAAATTTGAGGATTAAAAAGCGTAACATCGAGGTCGAGGGTGCGACTCCACAGCGCTTTCCACAAATCAAAACGAACACTGACTCGCTCGACGGTGGCTGAGTCACGATCTATTTGCCACTGATTATCAACCTGTCGTCGATGGGGGGGGATGGCAGAGGGGCCAAACTGTAACCCCGTTAATGAAATGCCCTGCACTTCTCCTAGCTCAACCGGACGATCGAGAGATTCACTCAGGTCTTGGGCAATGCTGGGAGCTAGCTCTTCATTAATATAAGTCCACAGCCGCCAACTCAGTAAACTCGCTGCAACACCTAAGACCAGTAGCGTTCCCAGAACTGGACGACTCAAAAGCACTAGCCAGAGACGTCTAGGGGTCTGAGGGGGACGCTGGGGAGGCTGACCTCCGGGCTGAGATGATTGGGACATGGGGAACGCCTCACCGTTACAGATGCAGGGTCAAAGGCCGATGGATGACGGCTGCACCTTCAATAGCACATACTCTACAGGACTGCTTCCCCGCAATGATGAAAGCAGCAATACAACAGTAGGGTCTATCGTACTAGTCTCTGACCTGTTATAACCGGTTCCCGACTAGATCGGTATCCGTCAAGGGGCACAGGTTTCACGATATGGTAGTGACATTGAACCATCTTATTGTGCGGCTGCCCATCAAGTTTTATGCCAGTTTATGTCCTTTTGTTCAATGCCCGAACCGCTAACGAAGGCATTCACACATTACGGATCAATGATGCCAATGGCCTCTCCCAAGAGGTGGTATTGGCCTTTGAGTCAGAAGATGATGCGACGCGATTTGGGCTGTTGCTAGAGGCTCAGGACTTTCCAGAGGCAACGGTTGAGCCTTTGGACCTAGAGGAGGTTAGAGCCTTTTGTAATGAGGCTGGGTATGTCTTACAGCCTGTCCCTGAAGGGACGTTGGTGGTGCCCCCGGGCATGAATCTGGACACAACTGATTGGCACTCAGACGCAGATCCAAGGCCGCCACTGTCCGAAATGGATCAAATTCGGCAGCGCCTTGAAAAGCTGCTTTAACGTTGCTGCATCTGCTTTGGGAGCGCTCAGCGCTCTGTGATGTGGGCGCTCTGACTTCAGCACTCCGAGCGTTTCAAGTTCGGAACATAGGCGGTGCGCCTGGAGCAGCAGTGGTAGAATCACGGAGAATCCCAACTCACGGGTATTTATATTAACAGTCATTTGAAGACCCCTGAGATCTTGATCTCAGCATAGAACCGGGTCTGGCTTGGGCGTACATTTTAATCGTTAGGGTCAGCCTGCCATCGTAACCATAACCCAATGACTGGCTACATCCTGATTCTGGCAATTATTTTTTTGGGGGGTGCGATCGCAACTCTGGGCGATCGCATCGGCACCCGTGTCGGCAAAGCACGACTTAGCCTCTTTAATCTCCGTCCTAAAAACACCGCCGTTTTGGTCACGATCCTCACAGGCAGCCTGATTTCTACCTCAACCATTGGTATTTTACTGGCCACCAACCGCGAGCTCCAGGACGCCCTGCTACGCTTCGACGAAATCAGACAGCAAAGTGAGCAAGCCACCGAAGAACTAAATCTAGCCCTAGACGAAAAAGCAGCGGTCGAAGATGAGCTAGCATTGTCCAGAGCCGAGCTAACCGAAGCCGTGCGGCGTCTGCGGCGTGTGAATGAATCTCTCACCAACGCCATTGCCCGCGAGCGCGAAAGCGAAACCCAACTCCGAATTTTGCAACGTCGCTTTCAAGAAGCCCAAGCCAACCTGAGCGCCTCAGTCGCTCAAGCCCAAGAACTCCGCAGCGAAATTCAGCGGCTTAGCACCGAAGAGCAACAGTTACGCACCGAGCAACAGCGGCTAGTGGCACAGCGCGACCAAGCCCAGGCACGGCTGCAGCAGGCAGAGCGACAAACCCAAAGCCTGGAAGCCTCGGTTCGACAAGCCCAGGTGCAACTCCAGCAGGTTGAAGGCCAAAAACAGCAACTAGAGACTCAAATTGCGGCGGCCACCCAAAAACTAGCAGCGGCTGAAGCCCAACAGCGACAACTCAGCGAAGCCGTTGCCGCCACCCAAGCCCAACTGACCGAAGCCAATACCCAACGCCAGACTCTTTTGTCCCAGCGTGCCAGCCTAGAGCAAGAAGTTGCGGCCCTAGAAGAAAATCGCAGGGTGCTGGAGCAAGGCATTGGAGCCTTGGCTCTAGGGCTGCGTCAGGGAAATATTGCCATTCGCTCCAGGGAGATTCTGGCTTCAGACATCATTTCAGGAACCTCTGACCGGGCGACCGCCTTGCAATTCGTTGAGACCCTGCTCCGTCAGGCTCGCTCCACGGCAATGAGGCAAGCCAATCTCCAGCAACTTCCGCCCGAACAGCAGGTTGTCCAAATGACCAGCAGCAATGTTGATAACCTCGTGTCTCAAATCACCGATGGCCATCCCTATGTGGTGCGAATTTTATCGGCTGCCAACTTTCTGGTGGGAGAGCAATCAATTATCGTGGTGCCCGAAATTGCGCCCAATCTTACGGTGTTTCGTCGAGGAGAGGTCATTTCTAGTATTACCCTGAACCCGTCTGAGCTGACCGATGAGCAACTCATCGACAGCCTCAATCGCTTGTTTTCTGCTGCCAGTAATCATGCAGTTGCCTCTGGGGTACTCCCTAACCCGGTGACGCGCACGGTGGGATCTTTTAGTCAGATTGATGTGTTCCGGTTTTTGTTAGCCCTCAAAGAACAAAGGCCACTGGGCACCATTCAAATTGAAGCCGTGGTTTCCGATCAGGTCTACACAGCGGGGCCACTGACCCTGGAATTGGTCGCGCGCAAAGATCAACAAGTGATTTTACGCAGTGGTTAAATGTTCCGTCAGGAAAATTTTGAGGAGTCGCAAACTCCTCAAAATTCAACCCCCATAAGCTAATCTTCTAGGAAGAACCCCTGTCTTCGATTGGGAATGGTATGGTAGATTTGAATCCCTGGTTAATTGCCCTAGTCCTGAATACGGGACTGATTGTGGCTGCTTGGCTTGGACTTAAAAAGCTGTTGACGCCAGCTGGCTGGCTTCATGCTTGGGTGCTGGGGGTGCTGATTTGGGGTCTTTTGGGATGGCAGGGCTACGGGGTAGTGGTGTTCTACTTTTTGGTGGGCTCTGGCGTCACTCGGGTTGGACTGGCCGAAAAGGAAGCGGTAGGTATTGCCGAGAAGCGTTCAGGAGCTAGGGGGCCGGAAAATGTTTGGGGGTCAGCGGCAACAGCAACCCTTTGCGCCCTGGGCACCCTGATACTGCCTTCTACCCTACATCCGCTTCTGGTGTTAGGTTATGTGGCCAGTTTTAGCACCAAGCTCTCGGATACCACAGCCAGCGAAATTGGTAAAGCCTACGGTCGGCGCACTTACCTGGTCACCACCTTTAAGCTGGTTCCGCCTGGGACAGAGGGAGCCATTAGCCTCGAAGGGACTCTGGCCGGGGTGGTGGCCTCTCTGGCTATTGCGGTTTTGGCTTGGGGAATGGATCTAATCTCACTTTTAGGGATAGCGCTCTGTGTCGGGGCAGCCCTGATCGCCACGCACCTAGAAAGTATCATTGGGGCAACACTGCAACCTCGTTGGTCTTGGCTCACCAATGAGTGGGTGAATGTGATCAATACACTTATAGGTGCGATCGCAGCCATGACCGCCCAAGCCCTACTCTGGGGTGGGTTGATCCCTTAACGAGAAGGACGCCGAGGATGACGCCGTAGGTATTCAATTAGCCAAAGGCCACCAAAATAGGTGACCGTAGCAGCAATGATACCCACCACCACACAACCCACCAACAACGTCACCAATAAATCGGTGCCAAGACTAAACCACTGCTGTGGCCCCATGACATCTAGTTGGGCAAAGGGAAGTGCTGGTGTATTTAGGAGGGTTCGACCTACCCGAAAATTAAACGTAAACAGCGGAATATAGGTAAATGGATTGCTAATCCAAGTGGCTGCCGCCGCCGCCAGTTTATTGCCCCGCACGGCTGCCGCTAGGAGCACCCCCAAAATGATTTGCAGCCCAAAAAACGGAAACATACCGGTAAAGGCTCCTGCTGCCAGCCCCCGAGCAATCGCCTTAGGCGTTCCCTGTAGGCGCAAAAAGCGTAGGTAAACATATCGAAGTCGTCGTCTCCAGTAAAGAACCGACTTAGGATAAAACTTGTCTTTATCTGCTTGGTGATGGGGGGGGCGGGAGCCACGATACCGCATGTTGACAGGCTGTCGCATATCTGGGGGAGTCGGGATGGCTTCAGGCTGATTCCTGTCTCATCTTGCCATAGGGACTGGACTTGCGCACCCATCCCCTACCGGATAAACCCTGTTTGCCAAGGGGTATAACCTCTTAAGCATGTTCTGAGGGAACTTGAGCAATACCTTGAGCATCCAGTGGATAGGAGCACCAATCGCTCCAACTGCCGCCATAGAGAACACCCGTCTGTAATCCCGAGGCCGCCAGCCCGAGCAAATTCACACAAGCCGTCACCCCTGATCCACAATAGACGACAATCTCCCGGGCATCTGCCCATGAAGCCCCCAGATCAATTGGGTTGGGTTGCATCCAGCCTTGATCATCAGTCATCTGCTGCCAACACACATTCACCGCACCAGGAATATGGCCAGCCACCGGATCAATGGGTTCGCGCTCTCCGCGATAACGCTCGGCTTCACGAGCATCCATGAGCACCACTTCTGGATCCTCCAAACGGGCCAGCACCCCCTGAATATCAATCACTATTTGAGGGCGTACCTGTGGCTCAAAACATCCCGCCTGCCGAGGTGGAACCAGGCTTGTCACCGGATAGCCTGCCCCTTGGTAAGCTCGAAAGCCACCGTCTAGCACCGACACCCGGTCATGGCCTAAATAACGCAACAACCACCACAGTCGCGCCGCAAAGGCAAATCGGGAATCATCGTAAACGACCACCTGGGTTTTTGAGGTAATCCCCATCTTTCCCAGAGTTTTGGCTAGCTCCGCAACGGGGGGCAGGGGATGCCGCCCCCCATGGGTACGAACGGAGCCAGACAGATCTCGATCTAGATGCAAATAGTGGGCACCGGGAATATGACTGTCGAGATACTGACGTTCGCCCAGGTGCGGCTCTGCTAAGGAAAAGCGGCAGTCCACGATCACTAGAGATAGATCGTCAGATGGGTAATCTATCCACGCCGCTAATGCTGCTGGGGACACCACCAACGGGAAATCAGTCATCACAATCTAGGCAGTAAATGAACATGGTCAAGAATACGATGAGCCAGGGTCAACTTGTCGCTATGGGGGAGGGGCACTGGCTGGCCTTGGGCGGGAATGAAAACTCCTTGGTTGCGATCGCAGCCAAACCCACTGTCAGCCTGATCGACGGGATTAGCGACAATGGCATCTAGCTGCTTAGCAATCAGCTTCTGGCGCGCCGGGGCTACAATGTCGCCCGTCTGAGCGGCAAAGCCAATTAACCGCTGTTGGGGGTGTTTGTGTTGCCCCAGTGCCTTGAGAATATCGTCAACGGGTGTGAGGGGCAGCTCAGCAGGCAAGGCCGCCTTGGGTAACTTTTGGGGAAAGACCTGAGTTGGCGTCACATCCGCCACCGCTGCTGCCATAATCGTCCAGTCTGCCGCAGGGAAGGCTGCCAGTAAAGCCGCCTGCATCTGCTGTGCAGAGGTGACTGCTCGCATCTCAATTGCTGTGGGCAGATCCACAGGCACTTCTGATGGCCCATGTACGAGGGTGACTGTCGCCCCTCGATGCCATGCCGCCCGCGCTAAAGCCCGTCCCATCTTGCCCGTAGCGGGATTACCAATAAAGCGCACTGGATCTAAAAACTCACGGGTGCCCCCGGCTGAAATCAACAGCCGTTTGCCCGCAAGGTCACGTTTCCCATGGGTCAGCGCTAGAGATTGAACATAGGCAATAATTTCATGGGGCTCAGTGAGTCGGCCCATCCCCACTGTGTCGCAAGCCAAACGACCCGCTGTGGGTGCCAGAGCATGAAAGCGCCCTTGGCCTAGCACCTCCTGCCAATTGCGTTGCACCGTGGGCTGCTGCCACATAATCGTATTCATGGCAGGCACCAACAACACTGGGCAATGAGATGCCAGCACCGTATTGGTCAGCAAATTATCAGCTATCCCCATCGCCAACTTGGCCAGGGTATTGGCGGTCAAGGGTGCCAGAACCAACACCTCCGCCCACTCTGCCAAATCAATGTGCAGGGGGCGAGAGTGATTGGGGTGCCACAGGGCTGCATCATCGTAGGCTGGATGCCGACACAGGGTGGTCACCGTCAGCGGCGTGATAAATTGGGCAGCCGCATCAGTGAGCATGGCTCGCACCGCATAGTCTGCTTTGACAAGGGTTGAAATTACCTCGCAAATCTTGTAGGCAGCAATGCCCCCCCCTAACCCAACTAAGATCCGAGGTGACATCAAGACTCGTCAAAGGCTTCTAGATCGAGAAGATACAGGTAAGGTTCAGCGAGTTCAGGGCGTTGGAACGCCACAGAGCGCAGTAAATGCCAATCTTCTAGGGCGGCAAAGGCGGTTTCGTAGTCGTCGTCTTCGAGGCGCTGTGCTAGTTGCTGCACCTCAGTTTCAGTCATCGCCGTTAAGTTCGGATGGTCGCTTTTGACGCTCATAGTGCACTCGTCTCCCACAATGTTGCAATGGTCTTACCCCCTTGCTGATCATACCCTCTCTCAAGAGTTCATCTAACTGCACTCTGAACCCCCTTCACGGAAAGCCTTTCAAGGGTATTAGGATCTAGAGTGCATCGGCATCAGCCACGGTTGGATAAGATAGGGGGCATACCTCTGGCCTAACCTATGGAGCCTTCTCGTTCCACGCAGACTGCACGCACCTTTCGGAGTCCACCTTTAACAGGACTTCAAGATCCGCTTCCGGATGGGGCGCAGCTAGACAATATCAAAACCCAAATTGACCTGGTATTGCTGTCGTTGGAATCCCTCACCCATCTGGGTTCAGAGGCGATGCTGCAAGCAGCAGAGGCACTGGGGGTTCAGGAGATGGTGGGAGATCGGGTGGCACTGTGGCGATTGCGACAGTCGAACCCCATGCGGCGGGGCAGCGGTGGGCGCAAAAAACTCGATATTGAGGAGGCGCGATCGCTGGTTTTAATGAGCTGCTATCTCGCCCAAGAACATCAAGACACGATTCGAGATGCGGTCACCTGCTTAGAAGAGCTAACGGCTCAAAACCGTCGGCCCTACCAAGCTCCAATTTTGGGAGACTATCTGGATCGCTTCACCAACCTTTACCAAGAGCGGATGGAGGAAGATGTGCTCTCAACTCAAGACCTGATGACGCTGGCGCTGCGTCTATTAGTCGATCTGCTATTTTATAGCGCCCCCCAAGGGGCGCGGCGATTGTGGCTAGCGCTACTCGATCGAGCCACAACCAAAGTGCCCTGAAGATCTTCGCAACCTGACTCCAAATTTGTAACGCGGTTCCCGGTCACCCCAAACCTGATTAGGATTGAAATATCGGGCACTATCTTGAAGTGAATGGGTTCCATGCCAGAAGTTTCTCGTCTCTATACGCCCCCCACCTGTACCCTAGAGATTACTGCTCAGACCTCGGCGCTCTCTCGCTGGACGCGGCAACCGGTCGTGAAGTCAGTGCAGTTTCTGCTCAGTTTTGAAGGGTCGCCAGAAAAAAGCCGCGAACCCCTGGAAATTCGAGGTGATCACACTCAACTGGAGTCTTTGCATGAAGCTGTGCAGGCTTATATTCAGACGGTCTTGGCGTTGCCCCTAGAGCAGTCTTCTCTTGAACTTGATCCACCAGATGTCAGCCCACCCCATGGGGAGATGTTTCCTGCAACTCAGGGGGTGTCTCTGCGGCCCCAAGGGCTACTGCAGCATGAGCTGAGGGTTGGCGCATTGGCCTTCGATCTACCCATCATTTCTCTGAAGACTACTCAACTGTTTGACCTAGCAACGGCTCTAGATGCCTACGCGGCTGAATTAGACACCCTACCCCTAGTCGCTGCCTCTCCCCGATGGCAACAAGCTCCCCCTACCTGGATGCGGAGTGCGGCGGCGGTGGTTTTTTTGGTGGGCATTTCTGCGGCTTCGGTGCCGTTACTCCAAGGACTGAATCAGGATTTAGAGGTGGAAACCGCACGCCAAGAAACCCCACCCCTGGCGGACGAGTCCTATCCAGCTTCGGTGGCGGCAACGCCTACTTCCCCCCTGAGGGTGCCTTCGCTTGAGCCCCCACCGCCGCTCTTGCCCAGTGTGCCACTACCCACCCCAGCATTGCCCGATCCTCTCCCCCAACCAGTGCTAGAAGCCCCCCCAGCAGCTCTGCCTCTGCCACCTCCGGTGCCTACGGCTGCGAAGCAGACTGATTTACCTGCCCCCCTGGTTGCACTTCCCCCTGAGCTGGATCTACAACCGGCTGCCCCAGCCACCTTTGAGCGCTCAGAGCCCTTTGCGGGTAATCGATCTAGCACTGCCCCCTCTGCCTCAGATCCTGCCGCGATGCGATCTCCTGAATCAGCGCTGCTGGATGTGATTCCGCAAGTGGCTGAGGCGCGCCAGTTTTTTGTTGAGCGCTGGCAGGTGCCGACAGAGCTCGATCAGACGATTCAGTACACCCTAATTCTGAATCAAAATGGTTCACTGCAAGGGATTCAACCTTGGGGGAGTACTGCTGAGATTTTCTTAGACCGAACCCCAATGCCCCTCTTAAATCAGCCCTTTGTATCACCACTGAGCCAACCAACTCCGGCTCATTTACGCCTCGTCCTCGGCGCTGATGGTTCGGTACAAACTTACATGGAACCCCGCTAGCCCTCTGAGGCAGAATCAAGCGAAAAAGCGCTCAATTAGACAACAAAACTCAGGTAGCAGGGGCGACGTTAGGGTGTTTTCCGTTAATAAAGTTGCCACCTGCGCCAACTGAGTATTGTCCCGACGATACACCTCAACCTGCTGCAACTGCCAATTGACAATCCAATATTCCTGAACGCCTTGAATCGAATAAAGCTTGAGCTTGGCTTCTTTGTCTCGACGCTCATTTGTTACCCCTGGGGATAACACCTCCACCACCAACTCAGGTGCGCCTGTTAAATGACCCGCCTCATCCAACAGTATAGACAGGCGATCGCGGCTCACCCATACCACATCTGGAATCACGCTATTGGTCTCAGTGAAGATAATTCCAGGTGTTGAGACAGCTCTACCTTGTCCCGTCGCTTGTGACCACACTTGTAACTCTGCACAGATATTGTCTAGAGTAATTTGGTGCTTCCAGTGGGGTGCCCTGGTCACAAATAACTCTCCATCGATAATTTCATAGCGCTTCCACTCGTCGGTTGTCAGCAGATCAACATCAGCGATTGTCCACCGCACTTGCCCTGTTGCTGCTTGACCCATGGCGCTGCTCCTGGTGCTCCTAGCATTCATCCTCAGTATAGGTAATTCCTTCGAGCCAGTTTTGCTCCACAATGGAATAGGTCTTTTCACTTGTTGTCTAACGGTGTCCCTGTCTGCATTGACTCTTCCACTCCTCAAAGCACAGGAGCGCTTACAAGCTCGTCTCAGAGAAATACCCCCTGAGCCGGGGGTATACCTGATGCGCGATGCTAGCGACCAGATTCTCTACATTGGCAAGTCCAAAAAGCTGCGATCGCGGGTCCGCTCCTATTTTCGCCAAATCGAACTGCTGGGGCCACGCCTAGAGCTGATGGTGCGCCAGGTGGTGGAGATTGAATTCATTGTCACCGATACCGAAGCCGAAGCCCTAGCCCTAGAAGCCAATTTAATCAAGCAGCACCAGCCCCACTTCAACGTGTTGCTCAAGGACGACAAAAAATATCCCTATCTGTGCATCACTTGGTCAGACACCTATCCCCGCATTTTTATCACTCGCAAGCGGCGGCGACAGGAGCAAAAAGATAAGTTCTATGGCCCCTATGTAGACTCGCGCACCCTCGGCCAAACGCTGCGCCTAGTCAAACGCCTGTTTCCCCTGCGCCAGCGTCCTAAACCCCTGTTCAAAGATCGCCCCTGCCTCAATTACGACATTGGCCGGTGTCCTGGGGTTTGCCAGCAGTTGATCTCCCCTGAGGACTACCGCAAAACGCTGCAAAAGGTGGCGATGATTTTCCAGGGGCGCACCGGTGAGCTAATTGACACGCTCACGGCGCAGATGGAGCAAGCCGCGACTGATTTGAATTTTGAGTACGCGGCGCGGCTGCGCGATCAAATTCGGGGGCTGCAAACCCTGGGAGCTGATCAAAAGGTGGCCTTGCCCGATGACACGGTGTCGCGGGATGCTATTGCCCTGGCCAAAAATGCTCAGTATGCCTGTGTGCAATTGTTTCAAATTCGAGCCGGTCGCTTGGTGGGACGGCTGGGCTTTGTGGCCGATGCCCAAGCTGGTTCCGAAGGCGCTATTCTTCAACGCGTGCTGGAAGAACATTATGCCAGTGCTGATCCGGTGGAAGTGCCCACAGAGATTCTGGTGCAGACGGAACTCCCCGAGGCTGAGATCCTGGCGGAATACCTGAGTCGCTACAAGGGGCGCAAGGTGGCGCTGCTAATGCCCCAGCGTCAATCCAAGGCCGACTTGATTGAAATGGTGGCGCGCAATGCCCAGTATGAACTGGAACGAACCCAGAAAAGCTGCGATCGCAACACCGCCGCCCTCGCAGATCTGGCTGCCCTGTTGGATCTGCCCGAGACCCCCCGCCGCATCGAAGGTTACGACATTTCCCATGTGCAAGGATCCGATGCCGTTGCCTCCCGCGTCGTCTTTATTGATGGGCTGCCCGCCAAGCAATACTACCGCCGCTACAAAATTCGCAACCCCGAGGTACGCCCTGGCCACTCTGACGACTTTGCCAGCCTCACCGAGGTCATTCAACGACGCTTTCGTTGCTATGCCGATTCCACCGCAACCCCCGAACCCGAAGACTGGCCTGATCTGGTCATGATTGACGGCGGCAAAGGGCAGCTTTCTGCGGTTGTAGCAGCCATAGAGACATTAAATCTAGTCTCACCAGTGGTGGTCATCAGCCTCGCCAAACAGCGAGAAGAAGTGTTTTTACCAGGAGCCAAACTTCCGCTAGTCACCAATCCAGATCAACCCAGCGTCCAACTGCTGCGCCGCCTCCGGGACGAAGCCCATCGGTTTGCCATCAGCTTTCATCGACAGCAGCGCCTTGATCGGCAGCGACGCTCAAGACTAGATGATATTCCAGGGTTAGGACATCACCGCCAGAAGCAACTCTTAGGGGTGTTTCGATCCATCGACTACATTCGTGAGGCCACCCCCGAACAACTGGCTCAAGTCCCCCATATTGGCCCCCGCCTAGCCCAGCAAATCTATGACTACTTTCATCCCTCAGAGTGAGGTCAATCTCTTTATTGGCCGCCCAGGACGGCTCGACTGGGCTGGACTAACTGCATAGCATTGAGTTGAGCGCGAGCCAATACCCCTAAACTGACAAATACTAATATGTATAGACCAATGGCCATGCTGGTTTTAGAGCGAATCAGTGAGGAGAATGAATTCATAAGAAAATATACTTATTCAAAGGAACTGGAATGATATAGCTATTAATAGTATGGTCAAGTCGCATTGTAAATACCTTGGCCTCAATCAGTGCTATTAATTCTTATTAATCCATCTGGGAAATGTAAACTTACGTTACGGCAAATTAGATTTCACCCGAAGAATATGGAAGCCTCAGGGTTGACTGATGCCTCTTTAAGACCCCCAACCCCTTTGCCAGAGCGGGATAGCGGCTGGGGGTCTGTATCCACGCTTGTTCCCGTTCTCCCACAAGAGGAGCAGGCGCTAGGGGATGAAGGCAGTGAGTTTGGGCAGTCAATCAGGGAGGCTTCTATTGCTTTAGATGGGTGATGGGACTCTAAGTCACGACAATTTCTAACAATCCACCAGGGTCGCCAAAAATCGGGGTAAAATCCAGAAAAATTGGCTTTTCTAAGGCTTTCGAGAGACCTTATGGTCTTACCTTTTGCTTCCAGCTTCTTTTCCCCAAAGGCTACTCTTCATGCGAGCGCTCCTGTTAAATCCCAAATTTCCGAAGTCGTTTTGGTCTTTTGATAAAGCTTTAGAACTGATTGGCCGCCAAGTTTCACTGCCACCGCTGAGCTTGATTACTGTTGCCGCGATCTTGCCCCAGACTTGGGAATTTCGCCTGGTTGACCGCAATGTTCGCCCCGAAACAGAAGCCGACTGGTACTGGGCAGAATTGGTGATCTTGTCTGGCATGATTGTGCAGAAAGCAGATCTGTTTGATTTAATTGCAGAAGCCAAACGGCGAGGCAAGCCCGTGGCTGTG
Organism: Petrachloros mirabilis ULC683; assembly: GCF_009939295.1. Classification (GTDB taxonomy): domain Bacteria; phylum Cyanobacteriota; class Cyanobacteriia; order Thermosynechococcales; family Thermosynechococcaceae; genus Petrachloros; species Petrachloros mirabilis. Next base: position 33,587 of record NZ_WVIC01000018.1, on the reverse strand, counting down.
GGGGGGCCCTTTGCCACTTCAGTGCCCGAGCCAATCAAAGCTGCGGGGGCTGACTTTTTGGTTTTAGATGAGGGCGAAATTACCCTCCCCCTCTGGGTTGAAGCCCTGGGGCGTGGCGAGACTGAGGGGGTCTTTCGCGCTGATGGGGAAAAGCCAGATGTCACCACATCTCCGATTCCCCGGTTTGACCTTCTGGATTTAAGTGCCTACAGCGAGATGTCGGTGCAGTTCTCCCGAGGCTGCCCCTACCAGTGTGAATTTTGCGACATTATTGTCTTGTATGGTCGCAAGCCGCGCACCAAGACCCCGGAACAATTGCTGGCGGAGCTACAGGTGCTCTACGACCTGGGCTGGCGACGGTCGGTATTCATGGTGGACGATAACTTCATTGGCAACAAGCGCAATGTCAAGCGGATGTTGCAGGCTCTAGTGCCCTGGATGCAGGAGCGGGGATACCCCTTTAGTTTTTCCACGGAAGCCTCGGTGGATTTGGCGCAGGATGCAGAGCTGATGCAAATGATGATTGCGGCCAACTTTACGGCGGTTTTCTTAGGGATTGAGACCCCTGATACGGACAGTCTCTCTCACACTCAAAAACACCAAAACACCCGTAGTCCTCTGGTTGAGACGGTGCAATCGATTAATAAGGCTGGGTTGCGGGTGATGGCTGGATTTATTGTCGGCTTTGATGGCGAAAAGCCAAGAGCGGGCGATCGCATCATTGAGTTTGTCGAGGCCACTGCCATTCCCCAAGCGCTCTTTAGCATGTTGCAGGCTTTGCCCAACACGGCACTGTGGCATCGGCTAGAGCGCGAAGGACGTCTCCAAGGGAGGGAACAGGAAGCCAATGGTCATCAAGCCACCCTCATGAACTTTGTCCCCACCCGTCCCCTAGAGGACATTGCCCAGGAATATGTTCGCTGCTTCTGGGAGTTGTATGACCCCCACCGCTATCTGGGGCGGGTCTTCCGCCATTTTGTGGACATGCAGCCAAGAAAGTTCAAACGCGCTTTTGTGCAGCCGGAGTTGGCTGATTTGCGGGCGTTGATGATTATTACTTGGCGTCAGGGTATTCGGCGATCGACTCGGGGGCTGTTTTGGCGACAGTTGGGGGCAATGGCTCGGCGTAACCCCCGCATGTTGAAAGCTTACATCGTCAACTGTGCCCATCTGGAGCACTTCATTGACTATCGGGAAATTGTCCGCTCTGAAATTGAAGCTCAGTTGGCAGCCTACCTCGCTCAGGCTGCCACTGAGCGCCCGGACGCGCTACCGATGGCTCGTGCCTCATAGGCTCAGCAAGGGGGGCGGTATATTTCCTTTGCCTTGGTGGTGCCAGTCTAGTTGGCGACCGTTGTCTCGATGGCTGAGCCGCAGTTGTAGGTAGTCAGAAGGCCACTGGGACAATTGTTCTGGCCATTCAATGGCTACAATTCCCAAAGGGATCTCGGTGCCCTGCCAGTAGAGTTCGGGGTGTAGCTCTGCCACCTCTGGGGGGGTCAACCGATACAGGTCAAAGTGATAGAGGGGAACTCGTCCTTCTGGATATTCCTGGATCAGGGTAAAGGTGGGGCTGACAATGACATCGGTAATGCCTAACCCCTGGCCTAAGCTCTGAATTAGGGTGGTCTTGCCACTACCGAGATCTCCGGTTAGGAGGATCACAGTCCCTGGGCTTAGGGTTTCTCCCAAAGTCACCCCCAAGGCTTGTGTGGCTTGGAGGTTGGGGAGCCAGAGGGATGAGGTCATGACTCAGATTGTAGTCGGAGCAGGGCATGGGTGGCGGCCTCGGCCACTTGAGGGTGGCTATCTTTTTGCAGATATTTGAGAGCCGACAGGCTTTGGGGATCGTTGAGGTTTCCTAAGGCTTCGGCGAGGCGCTGACGAATCAGCCAGTCTTCAGATTGCACAAACTCAAGAATGGCTTCAATGGCTTCAATGGCACCGATTTCCCCAAGGGCTGAGATCGCAGCCTGTTGTACCACGACTTCTGAACTTTTGAGGGCATCCAGCAATACGGGTTGGGCACGGGGTTCACCTAAGTTGCCGAGAGCCACCGCCGCACTGAAGCGCACCAGCCAACTGGTATCTTCGTAAAACGCCCGCACCAGCGATTCAAAGGCACGGACATCCCCCAGGTAGCCTAGGGCTCCTGCTGCATCAGCGCGGATGCCATAGTCTTCATCCGCTTCCAATAGGGTGACCAAAATGGGGTAGCATTCCTCAGTAGGCTTGACCCCCAGGGCAAAGATGGCCATAGAGCGGATCGGAATATTGTCGTCGTAAAGGACTTTCTTGATTAGCGGTACCGCGTCTACAGCGGGAAATTCTCGCAGAGCCGCTAAGGCCAACATGCGATCGCGAGAATTGCCACTTTCAAGTTGCGCTGCAAGGTCTTGTAAATCAGACTGAGACATGCCCTCACACAATCAAACTAGTTTATGAACTGGCTTTCATGGTAGCGCGTCCGCAGCATTCTGGAGTCGCAGAATAGCCGACTCCAGCAAAGCCAGACCCGTCGCTACAGAGTCCATCACACAGAGTTGATCGCGCAGTTCAGCCGCTCCAGCAAACCCTTTGACATACCAAGTCATGTGTTTTCGGGCCTGCTGAATCCCGCGCTGACCCTTATAGCACCACAAAGACTGTAAATGTTCCTGGGCACAACGCAGCCGCTCAATGACCGTCACCGTGGGGGGCATCTGACCCGTTTTCAGAAATTGATCAATTTCACCCACCAAAAAAGGATTTCCTAACGTTCCCCGAGAGCACATAACGCCATCGGCTCCCGTTTCCGCCAGACACTGTATCGCAGACTCTACTGAGACAATATCACCATTGGCAATCACCGGAACCGTAAGAGCCGCCTTAACGCGCCCAATCCACTCCCAGCGGGCAGCACCTTGATACCCTTGAGCACGAGTACGACCATGAATGGTGATCATCTGAGCCCCCGCATCCTGCATCCGGCGAGCAAAATCGAGAATAGTGATTTCCGCTTCATCCCAACCCAAACGCGTTTTAACCGTCACCGGCACGGAAACCGCATTCACCACCGTACTCACCAGAGACTCTGCCAACCCTGGGTTGCGCAATAGCGAAGACCCCCCACCTTTTTTGGTGATTTTGTTCACCGGACACCCCATATTGATATCAATCGTGGCAGCACCCCCAGCAACCGCCACTTGCGCCGCTTCTCCCATAAAGTCTGGACGACCGTCAAACAGTTGCATACTGATAGGATGTTCTTGGGAATCAATCTCCATGACTTTGGGCAGTTCTCGCACATGGGTCACCTGGCTGGCATGAATCATTTCCGTATACAGCATAGACTCTGGCGCGTAGCGGCGCACCAAACCTCGAAAGACCAGGTCTGTCACCCCAGATAAGGGAGACTGCAAAACCCGACTATTGACTTGACAATTTCCAATAGCTAAAGGGGTTGCCAGACGAGAAGTCACAGTTTGTGATAATCCTTGCATCTCATAGAATGCTCTTTTACAACCGGCAGGGGAATACTATAAGTGCTAGGGTGACACATTAGCATATTTTTCTTCTATCAGATTTCTCCTCCCAGATTGAACATGGCTTTTTCTGACCCCACGTTGACAGCCATTGTGGATATGCTTCAACAGCACCCCGAAGCACTCCGCATCCATAAGCTGATATACGCGATTTACCATCATCGCTGGGAAAATGATCCCCAAATTTTGCTCAACGCCCCGATTTTAGGACTGATTCAATCCTTACAGCAGCAAGCCCCAACCCCAGCAGCTTTGCAGGGGCAGCTTATCCAGGTTGCAAAGCAACTCAATAAACCTGAGCGATACCTAGCCATTAGCCAGATTATCCTCGGCATTGTCAGCCCACTCTACACCTCTCACAATACTCCACGAGAAACGGTAAGCTCCCCGGCAACCCCCGCCATAGTGCCGCCAACCACAGCTTCACCCACCCTAGTGCCACTCGCTACAGTGCCACCCGCTACAGTACCGCCCGCTACCCTACCGCCAGCAACCCAACCCCCCCCTCACCCCAGAGCCACGGAGGGCATGGCAGATCTTGACTATGACCACTTTGAGGCTCGATTAGCAATCATCAAATACGCCAATCCCCTCCGGGCTAAGATTTTAATCTTTTCAGCCGTGGATCATCCATTTGGCTTTAGTCGTCAGGACTGGGACAGTCTCCAGCAATGGTCTTTGGATCAACTCATTCGGCAGCTCGTTCAGTCTTATCCAATGGCCAGCCGTCTTGAACAATGCCTCGATCAGTTGGCTACAGGATTTGCCGAATTGCCGCCTCTAGAACAAATGCGTCAGGACGCTGAGGCCATTGTTCGGGCTGTGCGCCCCCTCTACGAGCAAACAACCGGGCCGGCTACAGAGGACTCTCAATCTTTGTTGACTGGCTTCAACGCTACCGTTGATTTAATGACCCTAGCCTCCGCTATGGGGTCACCCCATCCCTCTTCCGAGGTCGATGACGACGCTGACTTGACCTGTCAATTTTTTGTGCGCCCACAATGAATGCTAATGATTTACTGGATTTATATGCATCAGGGAAGACAGATTTTCGGGGTCAGTCGCTGCGGAATTTTGATCTCGTTGGGGCTGACCTGATTGGAGCCAATCTACAGCACTGTGACCTAGCAGGTGCGGATTTGAGCTTAGCCTACCTGAGTCGAGCTAACTTGCGGCACTGTAATTTAGCGCAGGCTAATCTCAGTGGAGCCAACCTCAACCAGGCAGACTTGGGGCAGGCTAACTTGACGGATGCCAATCTTCACGGGGCTAGCCTCCAAGGGGCAACTTTGTTCGCCGTTCAACTCGCGTTGGCCGATCTCATGGATGCAAATTTACTGGATGCTGATCTGCGGGAAGCTCAGTTGATGAGTACCAATCTGCGGGGCGCTTGCCTGCGAGGAGCTAATTTGCGGGAAGAAACTCGAGGCGACTGCACTGATTTGCGCGGGGCAATTTTGACCGAAGTGGATCTGCGCGGGGCTAACCTCAAAGGAGCCAATCTCTCCCGAGTTAATTTAGAAGGGGCAAATTTGCGAGAGGCTAACTTGCGGAGTACTGATCTTTCGGGGGCTAACCTCCGAGAGGCCAACTTTAAAGATGCTTCACTTTCAGATGCCAATCTGTCCGGGGCTGATTTGTCCGGTGCCCAACTCCAAATTGCTCGCCTAGAAAGGGTGTTGCTTCAGGGGGCCAACCTCACAGCCTGCAACTTAGAAGGGGCATTACTGGCAGATGCCAAGTTGGGTCAGGCTACTTTAGCGCAAGCTAATTTGAAGCAGGCCAAACTAAGCCGGGTGGATTTGAGTCGTGCCAATCTTCAGGGGGCATCCCTGGTAGGGGCAATGTTGGTTGAGGCTTATCTGGCTCGAACCAATTTGACCCAGGCTGACCTAACTGATGCTAATTTATCCAGAGCTGAGCTCAGCTCAGCTATCCTGACTCAGGCAATTTTGACGGGGGCAACCATGCCCGATGGCTCTAGCTATCTATAATCGAGGTTGAATCATTGCGGCTGCTGGACAGATTGGGTCTAGGCAAAATGCGCTCCTGAGACAGGATGATCAGGGTGGACAGAGTAGACACGGCCAAAATGGCCAGAGCTGCCGCCGCCGCGTTGGCAAAGGCAGCATCTTCGGCAGTGGCTTGCCAAATTTGGGTGGCTAGAGTTCTAAAGCCAATGGGAGCCAGGAGCAGGGTGGCTGGCAGTTCTTTCATCGCAGTCAGGAAAATCAACATGCCCCCACTGATAATTCCCGGTCGAACTAGAGGCAGGGTGACTTCTTGGAGGGTTTGCCAAGGGCTACGACCCAAGACCCGTGCTGACTCTTCTAAGGAGGGGTTAACTTGCAACAGAGAACTGCGGATGGTGCCAATGGCCTGGGGTAAAAACAATACCAGGTAGGCAAACAGCATCATGGGAAGTTTTTGGTACAACCATGGGGCAAAGTTGGCACCAAAAAATACTAGGGTGAGCGCCACGACAATCCCAGGCATTCCAAATCCCAAATAGGAACAGCGCTCTAGCAAGGTTGACAGGCGACTGGGGAATCGCACCGATAAGATGGCGACGGGTAGGGCAAAGATAATAGCGATTAAGGCTGCCAGGCCAGCAGCATAAACGGAGTTCCAAATAATAGGCAAGAGCGTAGACAAGAGGCGATCGCTGGCACCACCATAGATCAAGCCTCGAATCAGCCAGAAGGCAATGACACCAATTGGCATGGCGAAGCTGATACTGGCAATTAGCGCACAGAAAACCACGGCAGGCCACTTCCATCTCCCTAGGGGAATTAAGGTCTGCTCGCGGGGAACGGCAGATCCTCGGCTGTAGTAGACGGCTCGCGATCGCGCCCAATATTCCAAGAACAAAATTCCCAGCACTAGCACCACTAAAACCAGAGCCAACGCCGCCGCCGTATTGCGGTTAAAACTGGCTCGATACTGGATAAAAATGGCACGGGTAAACGAGTTAAACCGCATCAATCCAGGTGTGCCAAAATCTTGGAGAGCGTACAACGCCACCAGCAAAGAGCCCGCCGCAATCGAAGGACGCAGTTGTGGCAATGTGACCTTCAAAAAGGTGGCGCGCGATCCATAGCCCAGCACCCGAGCCGACTCCTCCATACTGGGATCCATCCCTTGGAGTCCCGCCCGCACACTCAACAAAAGATAGGGATAAGTAAATAGACCAATGGCTAAAATCACCCCAGGCCACCCATAAATGGACGGTAAACGCTCCACCCCCAAGGGTTGCAGGAGCATTTGCAAAATACTGCCCCGAGGCCCCACAGCCGCAATCAGGGCAAAACTGCCCACATAGGTTGGAATCGCCAAGGGCAAAGTCGTCACCACCAACCAAAACCGTCGCCAGGGCAAATCCGTGCGCACCGTCAAAAAAGCCAGGGGAATCGCAATTAAAGCCGATAGCAGCGTAATGGCCACCGTCATCCCAATACTGTTGAGGAGCACTTCAAGGGTACGGGGCTGGGAGATAATCGCCCAAAACTCTGGCAGCCCCGCCCCAGCAGCTCGCATCCCCAAATAAAATAACAGCAAAAGAATACCTGTTGCTGGCACAGCAGCCAGCAACACCATCAAAAAAGGGGGATTTCCAGCCAGAAAGACTTGACCAAACCAGGGCCGCCCCTTTGGATCCCTCAGATTCAGCCTTGATTTGGTCACAGCCTTTTGTTCAATCCCCTCTATGGCCTCCCTGGAGTACACAGAAATGCCGACTCCAGAACCCCTATCTCAGCATCTGAAATGCTACTACAACACGCCCACCTCTTGAAGCAAACTGAGTGTCCCGTCTAAATCGGCCAGATTACTCAAGTCGATGCGAGGGGGGTTGATTTCATCAATGGGTACTTGCTCCGGTGGATGAGGAATGCCCACCACCAACGGATATTCCGTGGTCTCCTCCGCAAAAAAGCGCTGAGACTCCGGACTGAGCAAAAATTCGACAAAGGCTTGAGCCTCTTCAAGAGAGTCTGCTGTATCCAGAATCGCCACTCCCGCCACATTGATCATAGAGCCGGAGTCTCCTCGGGTGAAATGATGAGCCACCGGGAAATTAGGATCTTCTCGCTTAAAGCGCGCCAGGTAATAGTTGTTCACCAAGCCGATGTCAATTTCGCCACGACCGAGTGCTTCCACAATAGTGGTGTTGTTGCGATAGACCACAGCACCATTATTTTTCATAGCGGTGAGCCACTCGCGGGTTCGTTCTTCACCCTCAATCATGCGCATGGCAGTTACGAAGGACTGAAAAGAGCCATTGGTGGGTGCCCAAGCCACTCGTCCCCGCCATTTTGGGGTAGTGAGTTCCCAGACAGATCGGGGCAGATCACGCGCCTGGACACGATTCGTGTTGTAGTCTAGCACCCGAGAACGGCCTGAAATACCAATCCACTGTCCTTGGGGTGAGCGAAACCGCTCATCCACCTTTTCTAGAATCGAAGCTGGTAAAACCACAGCTCGCCCTGCTTTTTGCAAAGCGCCCAGAGCACCCGCGTCTTGACCAAAATAAATGTCGGCAGGGCTGTTTTGGCCTTCTTCAAGGATTGTGGCGGCAAGCTCAGCCGTATCGCCGTAGCGAACTTGGATGTCTAGTCCCAGCTCGGCCTTTGCTTTTTCAATCAGCGGGCCAATCAGTGCCTCATTTCGTCCCGAATACAGGGTCAGCGTTTGGGCGCTGACTACACCAACCAATGTCACGCCCCAAGTTACAGCCAGCGTAGCTAGCCCCAGGGCAAGCTGTTTGGGTTTAATGGCAACCACAGGGTACTCCTTATTCAAAGTAATTCTCAATAGTTGACACCGACTATATCATTCTTATATAAAATTAGACAAGAATTATTTGCAATTGATTTGGGGCATCCCTTCTCTCTGCTGGTCTTGTCTACAGTGCTCAGTAAATCACTTATGGCCTCTCAGTATTTGCTGGAGCTGTTTTGCTAAGCTAATCTGAGTGCAAACCATACCCAAAAGACTGGGAAAAGTCAACGTTAATACAATTGAGAAGTTATAGAAATTAAGGATAACCCTGTCAAAATCCTGTTTGTGCCACAATTGCGAAATTTTTGATTAAAGCAGGTGTTTATGTAGGCACATTTTGACAAGCCAGAGACCCTCAATATTTCACCCCATCAATGTTCTGGCACTCAGACATCCATCCAATTCAACTTCACAGACTACTTGTTTGCTGGGTATGCAACCTGACCGCTCTTCGCGCTTTGATCTTGAAATTTTGCAGTCATTGCCCCCTGAGCAATTGATCGCAATTGTCTTGCAGCAGCAACACACCATTGGCCAGCCTACCCTTGAACCCCAAGAGCCTGGGAACATGCCCAAGGCAAGAGTCCTCAGAGTCTCTAGTCCCTTCAAAACCCCTATGGGGCTGTTGATTTTGGGTTCAGCGGCTCTACATGGTTTGTTATTGTGGATACCGCTGCCAATGGCTCCGAAGCCCCAAAGTTACTCAGAGCAGGTCGAGATTCCACTGGTTGATCTACCCGCTCAGGAGATCCCTGTGCCTATTCCTGATGGGTCTGCTTTTATGCCACCCCCGGTACCCAAGGAGGTTCCTAATCCCCAAGCTTCTGTGGCGAAGCCGCCCCCAACCTTACAGCCGACTCCTGCGCCCAAACCATTGCCTGCCCCTCAACCCCAGGCAACGGTTCAGGATCCTGCCCAACCTAACCCTGTGCCCACCCAAACTGAGATCCAGGCAGAAAGGCAAGATCCTGCGGTCAATGTATCTGCTCCACAACCAGAGCCTAAGCCAGAGCCTCTGGCAGAGATTGCCGGAATACCGGTCTTTGGGGAGGGACAGGTGATTGATGGGCCTACGGAAGTCCTAGATGTCAGCCGGGCACAAAACTATTTGAACCGCAATGGGGAACGGCATCCTCATATTTTGGGTCAGTTTATGGTGCCGACGGCTGCCAACCCCGAAGCTTTGTTAGAGCGCTATAAATCCCAGCTTCAGGAAAACGGGTTTAGCGTTACGCCCTCGGGTGCCTATGAGGGGGCACCCCAGTATCGTTTGCTGCCTAAAAATGGGGAGTCAGCAAAACACATCACGGTCGAGTCTACCTCTGACCAGCAAGCAGTTTTGGTTACCATCTGGAGTCGTCTCCCCTGGCAGCAAGAGTGAGCCAAGCAGCTACAAAACACCCGCTTGATTTAAGAGCGCCAGCGTTCCTTCCAAGTCAGCCAAATCACTGAGGTCAATATTGGGGGGGTTGATTTCAGCCAGGGGAATTTGATCTGCGGGCTGCGTAACTCCCGTAATCAGGGGGTATTCGCTGACCTCCTCGACAAAGAATTGCTGAGAACTGGGCTGGAGCAGATACTCAACAAAGGTCTCGGCAGCTTCGGGGGCATCCGTGGTGTTGAGAATTGCGACCCCAGCCACATTGATCATGGCTCCGATGTCTCCTTGGGGATAGTGATGAGCAACGGAAAAGTTCGGGTCTTCTTTCTTAAAGCGGGCTAGGTAGTAGTTATTGACTAAGCCAATAGCGACTTCCCCCCGCCCTAGGGCTTCCACAATTGCGGTGTTGTTGCGATAGACCTGGGCATCGTTGGCCTTCATGGCTTCTAGCCACTCTAGGGTGCGTTCGTCTCCCTCAATTTTCCGCATAGCAGTAATAAAAGACTGGAAAGAGCCATTGGTCGGTGCCCAGCCCACTCGACCTTGCCATTGGGGTTCGGTTAGATCCCAAACGGAATTGGGCAATTCCGATTCGTTTGAGATCAGCTCGGTGTTGTAGTCGAGCACCCGAGCACGCCCCGTAATGCCAATCCACTCGCCTTCTTGTGAGCGAAACCGGGGATCGACTCGACTGAGAATGCTTTCTGGTAACGACCGGGTGCGACCTTCTCGTTGTAGTGCGCCCAGAGCCCCAGCATCTTGGCCAAAAAAGATGTCTGCGGGACTGTTATTGCCTTCTTCTAAAATTGTGGCGGCCAATTCAGCAGTGTCGCCGTAGCGAACATCCACGCTGATGCCGGTGTCGGTTTGAAATTGCTCAAGAATGCCACCGATCAGCTCTTCGTTGCGCCCGGAATAAATGACTAGGGTTTGCTCACCCGCAGGCACATCTGCTTGCCCATTAGGGGTTTCTACTACTGGCTGACCGTTACAGGCAATTAACAAGGCTCCGGTTGCCCCGGCTAATCCCAAGTAGGAAAGAAACTGACGTCTTCTCACACTGAATTCTCCAATGAGTACATTTAACTAGGATAAATCATTATTGAGAGTTAATATCAACTAATTTATCATGAGTCACCTCTAAACTCGCTGCCAACCAACAGAACGTCCCTCGGCAATTCTTCGACGTGAACTGCAAAACCCTGAGCAACATTGGGGCTGTTTGGTGTTTTAAGGCACTTTATTTTGGGGTTAAGGTGCGCTGATTTCAGGGAGGGGAGTGCGATCGCACTCCCTTATTTATTGCTAATTCTTATAAAGAAATTCCCTAAAAATACCCAGATTTTTTGGCTTAATGGCTCAACAAATTCATTGAGCTGCCCTCCATAAAATTACGAAATGTAACAATATTGACGTCATGCTGGTGTGCCAGCTTGACAGTTTTAGGGACTCTCCCTTAAGGTGGCACTCATACCCGGGTAAAACTTGAAAAGTTATATGCAAGACAAACACAAAGTTACGCTTTACCTTCCGCCAGAGCTGCATCGGCAACTCAAGATCAAGGCGGCAGTTGATGCAGAACCCATGTCTGCTCTAGCAGAGCGAGCCCTCTCTTTTTACCTGGATCATTCTGAAGTGGTGGAATCTGTAGAGTTTACAGCCCAGGGTTCAGCCCATCAGGTGTACGCTTGTCCAGAATGTTTAACCAACGTGGTTGTTCGTTCTGGCGAAATGGTTGCCTTAAAAGAGCAACCTGCCTTACTGATTGGCGATGAACTCAATGTTCAAGCTCCGGAGCCCTTGGTTCCCGTCAACGTCTAGTATTCCAGGATTAGACTGCCAATCCCTAGATATTCCACATGCTCCTGAACGCCTCCGCTAAGAGACAAAGGTCATGAAAGAAGAGCTCAGCATTCTCATCAAAGCTCAATATCCTTTGATCTACCTCGTGACTCCCGAAGAAGAGCGGGCAGAGCAAGCCATTGCGGCGCTGGCTCAAGCCAAACCTCAGCGGCGGGTCTTTGTCTGGACCATGACCCATGGCACCCTGGAGCTAGGGCAGCCCCGAGGCAACACCCATCACAGCACTGTTTCGCCACAAATGGCACTTCAGTCTGCCATTCGTGAGCGCGATCCAGCGTTGTTTGTCTTCAAAGATCTACATCCATTCCTGGACAGTCCCGAAGTGGTGCGCTGGCTTCGAGATGCCATCGCCAGCTTCAAAGGCACAGAAAAAGCCATTATTTTGATGTCGCCAGTTCAGCAGATTCCCATCGAACTTGAAAAAGACGTTATTGTTTTAGACTTTCCTTTGCCGACCCTCTGCGATCTGGATCAAGTCTTAGCCGATCATGTGGGGTCATCCCTGCGTCGAACCTCTCCCGACACCTGTGAAAAGCTGGTGAAGGCAGCCCTGGGACTAACCCTAGATGAAGCTGAAAAGGTATATCGAAAGGCAAAAGTAACCGCAGGCCAACTAACAGAAGCTGAAGTTAATATCGTTCTATCTGAGAAAAAGCAACTGATTCGACGCAACGGCATTCTAGAGTTTATGGAAATTGACGAAACCCTAGATATGGTCGGTGGACTGGAAGAGTTGAAACATTGGCTTTGTCAACGCTCCAATGCTTTTAGTGAACGAGCCCGAGAATATGGTCTTCCTCAGCCCAAGGGCATGTTAATTCTTGGGGTTCCAGGGTGTGGGAAGTCCTTGATTGCTAAAACCACATCCCGGCTGTGGGGTTTGCCTTTGTTGCGGCTAGACATGGGGCGCGTCTACGACGGCTCCACGGTTGGACGCTCGGAGGCCAACCTGAGAAATGCGCTGAAAACGGCTGAGTCTATTTCTCCAGCTATTCTATTTATTGATGAAATGGACAAAGCCTTTGCTGGGGGAGCAGGGTCATCTGACTCCGATGGTGGTACCTCCAGTCGGATTTTTGGATCATTTTTAACTTGGCTCCAGGAAAAAACCTCCTCGGTGTTTGTTATGGCCACAGCAAATCGAGTGGAGCGGCTGCCGGGTGAATTCCTTCGCAAAGGACGCTTTGATGAAATCTTTTTTGTAGACTTGCCTAACAAAGAAGAGCGCCAGCAAATTTTTGAAATTCACCTATCTAAGCGCCGCCGAGAAATTGAGCGTTTTGATATTGAACAGTTGGCAAACGTCTGTGACGGCTTCTCCGGTGCTGAAATTGAGCAAGCCATTATTGCAGCCATGTATGAAGCCTTTGCTCAAGGGCGTGAGTTTACCCAACTCGATATTATTGCGGCTAGCCGCGCTACCCTGCCCCTTTCCAAGACCATGACCGAGCAGGTAAGTGCGCTGCGAGACTGGGCCAGACAGCGGGCTCGGCCAGCCGCCGCCTCAGTTGCTGAGTATCAGCGACTAGAGTTCTAAAGCTTTCTCCTGTTCCCAGCAGGAGTAAAGACTAGCCCCAGGCTAGTGATGTCTCAAAAACCGTCATCTCTATTTTTTCGATGAATGCGGTTCTTCTCTGAATTCAAGCGTTGTTTATTTCAAGTTTCTGGAGGATTCCTGAATGTCTCACTTTAGCACTCTCCGCACCAAAATCTCTGATGCTGAAGTTCTTAAGTCTTCTCTAAAAGACCTAGGTATTTCGGTCAAAAATGATGCGGATGTTCGGGGCTATAACGGTCAGCGGGTTCGATCCGACATTGTTGCCGTCCTGGATGGCGAATATGATTTGGGTTGGTCTCGGAATACCGATGGCTCGTTTGACTTGGTTGCAGACCTCTGGGGTGTTGCCAAAAAACATAATCAAACTGAGTTAATTAACGCCATTAATCAAAAGTATGCAATTAACAAAACCCTTGCAGAGGTAAAGCGGCCTGGTCTTCAAAATGCCAATGTCAAGCTAGTCGTTCACAGCTAGGCAATCTGCGCGTTCCCAATTTTCATTAGGGTTAATCTGTATGATTAACCCTTTTTTGTGTCTGGAGACTGGACTGGCTTCTCTAATGAATCTAATCCTCCGGATAAGCTGTTACGCATCTAAATTGCATGATGATCGCTCTAAATCCCTTGGTGCAAGGGGATCAGCTCAGAAATTTAATGCCGATCAGCTTATCTCCCTATAGAGGCGGTTTGAAAAGTCTCTAACGCCTTGCACCCGCTCCTTAAATCCCCCAGGGGGACATATGATCGGGCAAATCATTCTCAAACTGAATTGCTAGGCTGGCGTGGGTGGTGAGCCAACACCTGCTGGAGATATTGCCCTGTGTAAGAGGCTGGCACCCTAGCCACTTCTTCTGGGGTGCCCCAAGCCACCAGTTCACCGCCGCGATCGCCGCCCTCAGGACCGAGGTCAATCACCCAGTCGCAGGAGCGAATCACATCTAAGTTATGCTCAATTACCAGTACGGAGTTGCCTTTATCGACCAAGCGTTGCATCACGTCCAGCAGCTTATGGACATCGTAGAAGGAAAGGCCAGTGGTGGGCTCATCAATCAAGTAGAGGGTTTTGCCGGTGGCTCGACGTGAGAGTTCTGTAGCTAGCTTCACCCGCTGAGCTTCGCCGCCGGAGAGGGTGGGGGCGGTTTGCCCCAGATGCACATAGCCCAGACCTACATCCACCAGGGTTTGCAAGCGTGCTTCGGCTTTGGGAATATTGCGGAACAGGTCTAGAGCCTCTTCTACGGTCATGTTTAAGACATCGGCAATGGATTGGCTTTTGTACTTCACTTGCAGAGTTTCGCGGTTGTAGCGGGCTCCTTTGCAGACCTCGCATTGCACATAGACGTTGGGCAAAAAGTTCATCTCGATGACGTTGACACCCTGGCCGCCGCAGGCTTCGCAGCGCCCGCCTTTGACGTTGAAGGAGAATTGACCCGGTTTGTAGCCGCGCACCTTGGCTTCGATGGTTTCGGCAAAAATGCTGCGAATTACATCAAAGACGCCGGTATAGGTGGCCGGGTTAGAGCGGGGGGTGCGGCCAATGGGGGACTGATCAATCACAATCACCTTATCAATGGATTTCAGCCCTGCGATCCGATTCAGCTCTTTGGGAAAGGGAACCTTGTGACCAAAGTGATGCTGCAAGGCCGGGTAGAGCAGCTCATTCATCAGAGTGGATTTGCCGGAGCCGGAGACGCCAGTGATGCTGACCAGTTTGCCCAGGGGAATTTCCACATCAATGTGGTTGAGGTTATTGCGATGGGCATCGATCAGCCTCAGGGTGCGTCCGTTGCCGGGGCGGCGCTCGGTGGGGGTGACAATCTGTCGCCGACCGCAGAGGTAAGCGCCAGTGAGGGAGTCTGGGGCTTGCAGAAGATCCTCTAGAGATCCCTGAGCCACGATTTTGCCGCCGTGAATCCCCGCGCCGGGGCCAATATCGACCAGGTGATCGGCGGCGCGGATGGTGTCTTCGTCGTGTTCGACCACGATTAGGGTGTTGCCCAGATCTCGGAGTTTGGTGAGGGTGTTGAGAAGGCGATGGTTGTCCCGCTGGTGTAGACCAATGCTGGGTTCATCTAGAACGTAGAGGACGCCGGTGAGTCCGGCACCGATTTGGGTGGCCAGGCGGATGCGCTGGGCTTCACCGCCAGAGAGGGTCATGGCGGTGCGATCCAGGGTGAGGTAGTCTAGCCCCACGTCTAGCAAAAACTGGAGGCGGGCTTTGACTTCTTTGAGCACTAGGTGTCCAATCTGGCGCTGACGGGGGGTGAGCTGCAAGGACTCCACCCGAGCTAGGCAATCGCGGATGGAGACGGCGGTGAGGTCAACAATGTTGTACTGGCCAACGCGGACGGCGAGGGACTCAGGCTTGAGGCGTTGGCCGTGGCAGACTTCGCAGACTTGTTCGACTAGGTATTGCTCTAGCTTTTGTTTATATTGCTCGGAGGTGGTTTCGCGGTAGTGGCGCTCTAGGAGGGGAATCACGCCTTCGTAGCGTTTGTGATAGCCCTTGGACTCGCGGTAGCGGGAGTCTACTTCCATGTAGATGGGGTCTTGGGTACCAAAGAGGAGGGTGTGCTGCTGCTCGGGGGTGAGGTCTGCCCAGGGGGTTTGCAGTTCAAAGCCGAGGGCTTGGCCGACGCTGTAGAGCAGGGAAAAGTAGTAGGTGTTGTCTTTCTCAGACCAGGGTGCGATCGCAGCATACACTGGCAGCTTCGGATCCGGCACCACCAGTTCTGGGGAGAACACCCGCAGAGTGCCCAAGCCGTGACAGTGGGGGCAAGCGCCGTAGGGCGAGTTAAACGAAAATAAGCGGGGGGACAGCTCCTCCATCACTGCACCATGCTCGGGACAGGCGAAGTTTTCTGAAAACAACAACATCTTGGCCAGGGCTTCACCATTGCTCTGGCCGTAGATACCGTTGGCTTCCGCTGCTTTCAGATCGGCAGGAGCGGGAAACGACACCACCTTTTCGGTGGTCTGGGTCAGAATTTCCACCATGGCAATGCCGTCAGAGCGCTTCAGGCAGGTGGCCAGGGAATCGGCTAGCCGCTCCTGAATGTCGGGCTTTTTGACCAGGCGATCCACCACCACTTCGATGTCATGTTTGTGGTTCTTGTCTAGCTCGATGTTGTCGCTGAGCTCGCGCACCTCTGCGTTGACACGCACCCGCACAAAGCCCTCTGAGGCCAAACTAGAGAGGAGCTTACGATGGGTGCCTTTCTTGCCCCGCACTACCGGTGCCAGAATTTGGAAGCGGGTCTGATCCGGCAGTTGCAGGATCTGATCGATCATTTGGTCGAGGGTCTGGGGCGAAATGGTGCGATCGCAGTGGGGGCAGTGGGGGGTTCCGGCTCGTCCATACAACAGCCGCAGATAGTCATAAATTTCGGTGACCGTCCCCACCGTCGAGCGGGGGTTGTGGGAGGTCGATTTTTGGTCAATGGAAATCGCCGGACTTAGCCCCTCAATGGCATCCACATCGGGCTTATCCACCTGGCCTAGGAACTGGCGGGCATAGGCGCTCAGGGACTCCACATAGCGGCGCTGCCCCTCGGCAAAAATGGTGTCAAAGGCCAAAGAAGACTTGCCGGAGCCAGAAACCCCCGTAAATACAATCAAGCGATCGCGGGGGAGTTCCAGGTCAATATTTTGTAAATTATGCTGGCGTGCCCCCCGAATCTGAATCGTATTGCGAACAGACGAGGCAGGAGACAATGGCACCGTTACATCCGCAGCTTGAAGAGTTTGAGCCTTTTGACGACGAGCCATAGTCACACGCTGACAGAATATTTGATGATTGTAACGCTTAGTTGCAAAGTACTAGGGAGCGATCTCGTTGGGCTGCTCTGTGGGGTCATTTCATTTGGATGACGTGCCCCTTTGACGATTCAATCAAAGCAGGCACAGTAAGAGGTACAGGTATAGATATGGAAGAAAATCAGGTGAGCCAAACCCATCACCAGCAACCCACTAATCAACCGCGATCGCGGGATTGGTCTTGGCCGCTTTGGCCATTGCTTCCGCTCTATCCCTACGGACAACGCCAAACCCTCTGTCGTGAGATCCTACCCAATACCCTCTGGGTCTTGGAACAAGTGCAGGGCATTCTGGCCGTGATTGTCCCCATTCGCATGACTGTGATCAAGCTGACCCAGGGGGGTCTGCTTGTCTATGCCCCCATTGCCCCCACCCGAGAATGTCTGCGCTTAATGCAAGGGCTCGTGGCTGCCCACGGCCCGGTGAAATATATTATTCTGCCCACCACGTCGGGGCTTGAGCACAAAGTATTTGTCGGGTCATTTGGGCGTCGATTTCCCCAGGCTCAGATTTATGTCAGCCCTCACCAGTGGAGTTTTCCGCTCAACTTGCCCCTGAGTTGGTTGGGTTTACCCAGCGATCGCACCCATGTATTGCCCCCCGATAGTCAAGAAGCGCCCTTTAACCAAGACTTTAGCTACGCTATCCTCGGCTCCATTGACTTTGGGTTAGGCTCCTTTGCAGAG
Source organism: Petrachloros mirabilis ULC683 (assembly GCF_009939295.1). Taxonomy (GTDB): domain Bacteria; phylum Cyanobacteriota; class Cyanobacteriia; order Thermosynechococcales; family Thermosynechococcaceae; genus Petrachloros; species Petrachloros mirabilis. Next base: position 15,980 of record NZ_WVIC01000018.1, on the reverse strand, counting down.
GTTGCCTTCTTCCATGTCCCATCCTGTACCCTACTGTTGACAGACTTGGGGGTCTCGGTGCCAGAATTCCCACCCCCGATTGTGCAGCAGTACCCTGCTCCCCTGCTGTACCACGCTAAAGACCATGCCTTAGACTCAGTAGAAGACACAGAAGCGAATCGCCGCAAAGGCTGGCAGCGCATTGCTCTATTTGCTTTTTACTTTCAACCCAGTGCCCTGGAGGTAGTGCCCTTTGGCCAGTCTCTCCGTGATGCCCGTAAAGCCCCTGTGAAATCCCGACAGAACTACTTTGGCTGGTTTCCCTTTTGCTGGCGCTCGGATTGGCCTGCTTCCTTCGAGGCACTCCATCAGGGTGGACGCCTGTTCGTAGCACCCATTTTACAAAAGCTCATTCTCAATCGTGCCCCCGAAGCCACCCTCAACTGGGTCCAGCAGGTGGCAAGCTGGAACTTTGAGCGAGTTATCCCCTGTCACTTAGCCGCTCCCATAGCCGTCAATCCACCCCAGTTTCAGCAAGCTTTTAACTTTCTAAAAAGACCCAATCTTCCAGAAACATCTTTGCCGAAGTCAGACTTTGCCTGCCTAGAGCGCATTGAGGCCAGATTGATCCAACAGGGTATTCTGCCCTCGACGCCGCATCTAAACTCACTCGATTAGCACCCAGATCACGATAGGCTAGAGAAGACTGTAACGCAAAGTTTACAAAGGGAGAGAACACCGTGGCGCACACCATTGTCACTGAGGTTTGTGAGGGGATTGCCGATTGCGTCGATGCTTGCCCCGTTGCCTGTATTCATGAAGGCCCTGGCAAGAATACCAAAGGAACAGACTGGTACTGGATCGACTTTGCAACTTGCATTGACTGCGGAATTTGTCTACAAGTTTGTCCCGTCGAAGGGGCTATCTTGCCCGAGGAGCAGGCTGATTTACAAAAAACCCCGGCCTAAGGTTTAAGAGGCCGTCTGAAAAGCCTCATTCATCCCTGCATTAGCCCCCCCGACCCCCCAATTCTGGGGGGAGATCAACAAAAGCTGGGACTATATTCCCCCCAAACTTGGGGGGCTAGGGGGGCGAGCGCAAAGATTTTGAATCTTTTCAAGACCTGTGTATACACGGTAGCACCTAAGGCTGAGCGTGCGGAGAGGTCTAAATTTAACTAGGGAGTACGCTCCATCCAGGCAATACAGGCTTGCAACGCCTGCTGCATAGCGGCAGCCGAGGCATGATAGCGCCTGCCATGCCCCGGCAAGACCCACTCAAAGGAGTAGTTCAGCAAGGTCTTCATGGAGTTCAGCAACATCGGCCAGGAATACCAGCAAGCGCGCCGAAAGGCAATCAGTTGTTGCATCTGCTCAGACCAGGCTAGATGATCGCCGCTAAACAAAACCTGATTGCGGTATAGCAAGACCGTATGCCCCTGGGTGTGCCCAGGTACCGGCAGAATGGTTAAGTCTGGTGCCAATGAAATCGGGTCGGTGCCGGATAGGGGTGTTTCAATGCAGCGGGTGTTCTCGGTGATGTCGTCTGCGTGGAGAATGCGATCGCAACCAAAGTGATCGTGATACTTCTGGTGATCCGCAACATCATCTCGGTGGGTTAGGTACAGATACCGAACCCCACCCATGGCTTCTAAGCGTTTGACCAAGGGTGGAGCAAATCGGGGAGAATCGACGAGAATATTCCCTTCCCGACGTTGAATCAAGTAGCTAGCCGCCCCGTAAGCGCTTTCGGCATGGTAGCCACAGTGATACACCGTTTCAGTAATTGGAATCGGAAAACTGCTCTGAGCGGCTTGAATATCACTGGGCTTGTTCACCGTACCAATCGAAGCCGTTGGGCAGGCCAATAACGCCTGAAGCGCACTCAGTCGCTCAGCAGAGCCAGCGGGCTGATGAAACACCGCCGATTGTTCCCCCTCGCGCCGAAAGACAGCAGGAGCCATCCAGCGGCAGGTATCACAGTCGATACAGGTGCGATCGACATAGAGATCACCCGCCACGTTCTCTGGGCGTCGTTGGGTGAGGTGCGCCATGGGGCTTAACTTGCCAGATACTCGCGCACTTCTAGTTTGCGACGACGTAAATAATCCAGGGCTTGTCGCTCAAGCTGACGTACCCGCTCTCGGCTGAGGCTGAGTTGCTGCCCCACCTTCGCCAGAGACAATTCTTTGCCATTGTTGAGGCCAAAGCGCAGGGTTAACACCTCTCGCTGTTGAGGGGTCAATTCCTCTAAGAGCTGGTTGATGTCATCCCGCAAAGCCTCCCCAGTAGTGAATTGTTCGGGAGATTGACTATCATCTTCTAAGAGATCTCGTAGTTCCGTATCTTGGTTATCCCCCACTCGCAAATCCAGAGAGATAGGCTGACGGGCAATGGTCAGATACTCCCGAATTTGAGCTGGTTCCAATTCAAGAGCCTCAGCAATTTCAGCAGGCGTGGCACTGCGGCCTAGCTGCTGGGCTAATTCCCGCTGAGCCTTTTTGATTTTGTTGAGTTTTTCGGTGATGTGAATGGGTAGACGAATGGTTCGAGCCTGCTGAGCAATGGCGCGGGTGATTGCCTGACGAATCCACCAGTAAGCATAGGTCGAAAACTTGTAGCCCCGGGTAGGATCAAACTTTTCTACCCCTCGCTCCAGCCCTAACGTACCCTCCTGGATCAAATCGAGTAGCTCTAGATTGCGCTTCTGATACTTTTTGGCAACCGATACCACCAAGCGCAGATTCGCCTCAATCATTTTTTGCTTGGCGCGCTGCCCTGACTGAAGCTGTCGCTCTAGCTCAGGCTCAGAGAGCTTGGCTGCTTTGGCCCATTCCTTTTGTGAAGGCTCCTGGTCAGAGTCATCGCTCAAAGACTCTTTGAGTTCCAGCAGCGCCATCATTTGCTGCACCAGTTTGCCATATACAATCTCTTGCTCATGAGACAACAGCGGCACCCGACCAATCTCATGCAGATAGGTGCGAACCATGTCTGTTCCGGCAGGCAAGGTGGTGGACTTAGATTGTCGGTTAGATTTCAGCTTAGACATGGGTACTCGATAACCCCCTAAAAGGCGAACAGATGGATCTGCTGGAACAAAATGCAATGAATCTCACGAGTCGGCTCGTGGATTCGACAACCTGAGTGATTGACTTAGATCATTGAGGAACAAAGAGTGACAAACAACTCCAGCAACAGACAACTTAAGTTTTTGGTGGCCTAATACGAAGTCAGTATGAGTTCGTAATTAGTCTTATCTTAGGGGACTGACGTTGAGATCACAAACGTCTTAAAGTAGGAATATCCGTAATCCTGAGGCAAAATACCTCATCCTTCCGGCAGATGCAGACTCTATATTTTAGGCATCGCCTCAAGATTGCCCACGCTTGTGCTCGACGCTTGCTAGGTGCAAATTGTTTCGCTCCTCAGCTCTAAACGGTTTAGTTTAACAGTAACGCGATTTTTTTGGTGCAGCAAATAACATATTTTATGCACTCATGCATCGTATTACAATAATACTACATGAAGGAAAGTTGGCAAGTTCGGCAAACCCACCCTCATAAAATCGGGCGCAACGTTCACAAAGATGGGGGTGAGCCTTATATTAGAGAAACGTTAATAAGTGTTAAGATATTAAAGCTGTGCAGTTCATCGCCTACAGGTTGCCCATGAAGCGCATCTCAGTCCAACGGCAGGTCACAATCTGCCTGGGATTCTTGCTCAGTCTGAGCCTTTGGTTGTTAGCGCCAAATGCTCAAGCCTATGAAGCGCCAGAACTTTTGCCTGATGCGCCCACCCCAGTCATTGACTTGGCTCAAACGTTGACCAGTCTTCAAGAGCAGAATCTCGCTCAAGAGCTAGATCATTTTGAGTCGGAGACCGGTTGGAAGTTGAGAGTTTTGACTCAGTTTGACCGAACCCCGGGAACTGCTGTTAAAGCGTTCTGGAACCTAGATGAAAAGAGTGTGTTGCTGGTAGCGGATGCCCGGGGTGGCAACTTACTCAATTTCAATGTGGGTGATGCGCTGTATCCCCTTTTGCCTCGAACGTTTTGGGTCGAGCTGCAAACGCGCTTTGGCAATCAATATTATGTCCGGGATAACGGCGAAGACCAGTCCATTATCCAGTCGATGCAGTCCATTGAAACGTGCCTGGAACAAGGCGGCTGCCGGGTGGTGCCAGGTTTGCCCCAAGAGCAATGGATTTTGACGTTAGTAACGTCTGTGATTGGGGGCATTATCTGTGGCTTTGCCGGCCGTCCTCGTAAACCCGGTCAAGTCTTGGCATGGCAATGGATGTTGATTTTTTCGCCTTTGTGGGGAATGTTGTTCATCTCCTTTGGGATTGGGCCAGTGGTGGTACGTACCTCTGAATGGATTCCCTTGGTGCGTAATATTTCTGGGTTTGCTATTGGCTTCTTAGTGGCCTATTTGACCTCCTTTTCTAGCTCGGCTCCGGCTTCTGAAGCCTAGTGGACTGTCAAGAATTATTTTGGGGGTTGAAATCCCAAACTCATAATTTTAAGGCTGACAAAGCACTAGGGATCTAGACGGTTTTCTGTTCTACAAGCATCAAGTGCTTTGAGGGGTGAACCCCTGCTCTAAGATAAGCGTCCCTACAACTATGCTGGTTGAACGAAGTCGAAGCCAAAACCTACCGAAGATGTCCCCTTCGACTCGGCTCAGGGGACAGTTACGATCTAAGAGGCGGTTTGAAACATTTCTAACGCCTTGCACCCGCCCCCTTGTATCTTGAGAAGTAAGCGGTAGACCGATCGCCCCCAGAATGGAGGGTTGGGGGCGAATGTAGAGCAAGACTTTAAGCTGATCGGCATTTAAATTTCCAGGTCGATCCCCTTGTGGCAAGGACTTGAGAGCGATCAACATGCAGTTTAGATGCTTAACAGCTTAAAGACAGCCTCTTAGTGGTGTAGATAAAGTGCAATCGCTGCTCGTCGCTGACCCGCAGGGTTTTGGGAATCTGGAGGGGAATGGTGGTCACCATAAGCACTGAGCAGTGTGGTTTCATACAAAGATAGAAAAATGAGGATGGACTGAGTAACAAAACAAAAGAGTTCAGTCCATGACCCTCATAGAACAATTAAAACAAATTCCCAACCATCACCGTGGACCCAGGCATCCCCTATGGATGCTGTTGATACTGACAGCTTAGCCGTCGCCCTTCACGATGTGCAACGATTCCCCCAATGGGTCAGACACGACTAAGGAAAGGTGATCACACTGCGAATAGATTTACCTTCATGCATCAAATCGAACGCCTGATTGATTTGTGCCAAGGGCATCACATGGGTCACTAGTGGGTCAATCTCAATTTTGTTTTTCATATACCAGTCCACAATTTTGGGCACATCGGTGCGCCCTCTCGCCCCACCAAAGGCCGTTCCTTTCCACACTCGTCCCGTTACTAATTGAAAGGGTCGGGTGTTAATTTCTTGCCCAGCCCCAGCGACCCCAACAATCACACTGACCCCCCAACCTTTATGGCAACACTCCAATGCCTGTCGCATAACCTTGACATTACCAATACATTCAAAGCTGTAGTCTGCCCCACCGCCAGTGAGATCCACTAGGTAGGGCACTAAGTCGCCCTCTACCTCCTTGGGGTTAACAAAATGGGTCATGCCCAGTTTTTCGGCTAGTTCCCGCTTTTCAGGATTTAAGTCTACGCCGATAATTATGTTGGCTCCGACCATGCGAGCGGCCTGAATCACGTTGAGGCCAATACCGCCCAGGCCAAATACGACGATGTTTGCACCAGGCTCGACTTTGGCAGTATTGATCACGGCACCAATGCCTGTAGTGACGCCACAGCCAATTAGGCAAATTTTCTCAAAAGGGGCGTCTTCTCTCACTTTAGCCAGGGCAATTTCTGGTACCACTGTGTATTGGGCAAAGGTCGAAGTGCCCATATAGTGATAGAGGAGCTGGCCATCTAGCGAAAACCGGCTACTGCCATTGGGCATGACCCCTTGCCCCTGGGTGACCCGAATGGCCTGACAAAGATTGGTTTTGCCACTGAGACAATATTCACAGCAGCGACATTCTGGAATGTACAACGGAATTACATGGTCACCGGGCTTGAGGGACTTTACTTCTGAGCCGACTTCCACGACCACCCCTGCCCCTTCATGGCCGAGAATGCTGGGAAATAGTCCTTCTGGATCAGCGCCCGATAGCGTAAAGGCGTCAGTGTGGCAAACCCCTGTCGCTTTGATTTCGACTAGCACTTCGCCGACTTGAGGACCCTGAAGCTGGACTGTTTCAATTTTGAGGGGTTTTCCGGCTTGGCAGGCGACAGCAGCCTTAACATCCATGGTGTTGTCCTAGCTTAATCGGGTTAATACCAGTAATACACCCGTGGCTAGAGAAAATCAAAGAGTTGGCAGCCTCACTCAGCTAAATGCATCCTAGACTCAGCTATGAGACTCAGGTTTGCGGCTAGAGCGACCCGCTGTCCAGCTTTTTTCGAGGGCTTCTAACATTTGAGAGCGCACGGCACTGGCCCACAGATCAAAGTCAAAGCTATGACTTTCAGGATCGACAGATCCTGAAGAGGATTGGGCAGAAGAGTTCTGTAAACGAGGATTCATATTCTTTACCTGCCAAAAAATTCTCAGGGGGCTAAAGGCGAGAAACTTTTACACTGAACTAGACTTAATCTAGGTTGTGTCAAAGTCTATAGCGGTTCTCACCTGAGTGAGATACGGGGTGTGGGGGTGGAACCCCGATGCAGGGGGCACTGCCCCCTGCACCCCATGTACTCCATTGATCTGTAAACCGCTATATCTAACTCGTTGGCCGCTTGAGTCTATATCTAAAATTTATCGAACCTATCGTGATGAACTATAGGGTAAGATACCCCAAACTTCTGGGTTGTTGTACCGATCCGCAAGCCACCTATTGCGATTTAGACATCAACTCAATGCAAATCTTGAAAATGCCCTGCTCAAGGGTCACCCCATCGGGTCAATCCATTCATGGCAATCTGGCTGAGCGTGCTGAAACAAATCATTGGGAGTCACTGCTTTGGAGACGGGCAGACTAAAAATAGAGGCTTGGCTGTGTGGTGCTTGCTCCTCAGACCTGGGATGGCCTTAAGATTGGATCTCACCTTGATGCCAAAATGAAAGCAAATCGCCTCATCAGTCACATTTACCAAAGGCCGCTGTGGATTTGGGCCTTGGGGAGTTTGGGGGTGGCAGTGTTTCTGGGCGTGGGCAGCTATTGGGGCTATCAGAGAGAATACGCCAAAACTAAAATCACGGTTCAGGAGACGGCGCACACCTACGCCCTGCTCACTGAAAATATTTTGAGCGATCTAGATCGACTGATTGCCCAAGCGACAGCAGATTATGTGGCCGACTCTAGATCCCAAAATATCCAAGGGATTGAGCAGCTCCTGGAGCATCGCCAGGAAACCAACCCTCACATTCATGGGCTGCTCATTAAGGATGCTCAAGGTGTCGTGCAGGTGAGGACAAAGAATGCGCCTGAACTGCGCGATCTGGGTCACCTTGGGTCTCAGCTTGGTGGCCGCCGGGTCTGGATCAGCGCGCCACAGCCAGCTTCAACTGGAGAGTGGTTTTTAACCCTTTCGCGTGCGGTTCGTAACCCCGAAGGTGACCTGCTGGGCATTGGTGTTGTGATTGTATCCATTCACTCGCTGGCAGAAAACTTTTCAGCCTCCATGGATGGTCCCAATCGCTCTGTGGCCTTAATGCACCAGGAGGGGCAACTGCTTTTGCGAGTTCCCCCCATTGACCTGCCAACTGGACAGGTTCCAGTGTTGCATCGGCAAGTTCAACTGCCAGTGACCCATCCCCAGATCATTAGGGTTTCGAGATCATGGGATGGCCATCCTCGTCTGGTTGCCCTATATCCTCTGGTTGGGTACGACTTGATTGTGATGGGAACGGCCAATTTGGGAATGGCACTGGCATCCTGGCGATTTGCCACGGTGGGAGCAGCATTTTTATGGCTAATCCCGGTGTTGATTGGCTATGGCTTCGCTAAAAAGTTGAGTCAGGCTCTCCAAAATGAACGGCGATCGCAGGAAATTTACCGCAGTATTTTTGACCATGCCTCAGACGCCATTTTTCTGGTCGAAGTGAGCCAAGGGGAGAACACCTTCCGCTATTTGAGCGCAAACGCCGCCCATGGCAACCAATGCGGGGTACTCCCCTCGAAAATGATCCATCAGCCCCCAGAGTCGTTTCTGCCCCCGCACATCGCCGCCCAAGTCACCGCCCACTACAGCCAATGTGCTGCCCAAAAAGCAACGCTGACCTATGAACTCACCCTAGAGCAGCCCGCAGGCACATCCACCTGGCACACAACTCTCACCCCGATGCTCAACGCAGATGGAGCAGTCACTCTCTTAGTGGGCATCTCTAGAAATATGACCCAGCAGGTGCAGTTGACCCAAAAGCTTGAGCGGATCACCCAGTCGCTGCCCGGTTTTGTCTATCAGCTACAGCTCAAACCCGATGGCACTTTTTGTTTCCCCTACGCCAGCAGCACGATTGAAACCTTTTTTGGTCTCACCCCTGCGGAGGTAGAGGAGGATGCCGAGCCCTTGCTGAGCCGGATTCACCCCGACGACTACGATCGCGTCATGCAGGAGAGCATGGATTCGGCTGCCACCCTGTCTCCCTGGCACTGTGAATTTCGGATGCGGAATGCCCGCGACCAAATTATCTGGATTGATGCCTATGACATTCCCCAAATTTTAGAAGATGGCAGCATTTTGTGGACTGGCTATGCCAACGACATTACGGAGCGGAAACATCTAGAAGCTTCACTCAAGGCCAGTGAGGAAAAATTCCGGGTCTATGTGGAGAGTGCCAATGACATTATCTTTGCGCTGTCCCTGGATGGCATTCTCAGCTACGTATCCCCTAATTGGACAGAACTCTTGGGGCATGACACCCGTGATGTCATTGGACAACCCTTTGATCGCTTTGTGGTATCTGAGGATTGGCCTCAGTGTCAGGTGTTTCTCACCCAGGTTCTGAAAACGGCATCGAAACGGAGCGGTATCGAGTATCGGGTGCAATGTCAAAATGGGACATGGCGATGGCACACCTCCAATGTTTCGCCCCTCTTTGACGAACAGGGGCAGGTAAGTGCTTGCATGGGCATTGCCCGGGACATTACTGAGCAAAAGCAGACCGCAGAACATATCCAACACCTGGCACACTACGACTGGCTCACAGATTTGCCCAATCGGGTGCTTTTTTTTGATCTGGCACAACAGGCACTGCATCGGGCTGAGCGAGAAGGTCGGTATCTGGCGCTCCTGTTTCTGGATCTGGATCGGTTCAAAACGGTGAACGATACCCTGGGGCATGAAATGGGAGACCGACTACTGCAAGCGGTGGCAGAGCGCATCAGAGATTGCCTGCGCCTTTCGGATACGGTGGGTCGGATTGGCGGTGATGAATTTGTGGTGCTCTTGCCGGTGGTGGCCACCGGGGAGGATGCAGTGGTGATCGCGCACCGCATTTGCGATCAGCTCAGTTGCCCCTTTTTGATCGAGGGTCATAGGCTGAGGATTTCCGCCAGCATCGGCATTGCCCTATACCCGGAGCATGGCTCCACGATTCAAGAGCTGTCAAAACAGGCGGACATGGCCATGTATGCGGCAAAGCAAGCCGGACGCAACATGGTGCAGGTGTTTCAACCCGAGTAACCTCCTGAGGCGGGGTATGAGACTGGCCATCTGGCAGAGCCATCTGAGTCTCTCATCTGGCTTTAGGCCGTTGCGGTGAGCAGTTGATCGGCCTGCTGAACTGTTTCAAAGAACACGGCGGCATGGTCTTCAGGGGTCTTTGGCAAAATGCCATGGCCTAAATTCATGATGTGGCCGCGATTGCCAGCTTTACGGATGATTTCGAGGGCGCGATCGCGAATCAGTGTCTTTGACCCAAACAAAATCCCCGGATCCATATTGCCCTGAACCCCAATGTCTGGCCCCAGGAGTGCCCGGGCTTCAGCCATATCCACAGTCCAATCCAGGCTGATGATGTCAACCCCTGAGCGAGCCATGAGCTTGAGAATGCCAGCGCTGCCACTGATATAGAGAATTAAGGGCGTTTCCGGATGGGTGGCTTTCACCTGTTGCACAATGTGCTGGATATAGGGCAGCGCCAATGCCTCAAAATCTTGGGGACTAAGTTGCCCTGCCCAAGAGTCAAAGATCTGCACCGCCTGGGCCCCGGAGTCAATTTGATAGCGCACATAGTCTGCGATCGCATCTGCCAGGTGGCTGAGCAATTGGTGCAAAATAGCTGGCTCAGAAAAGGCCATGCCCTTAATCAGGGCGTAGTCTTTGGAACTTTTGCCCTCAATGGCATAAGCCGCTAGGGTCCAGGGTGCCCCGACAAAACCCAAGACCGCAGCGCGATCGCCCACTTCCTGGCGCAGGGTTTGCAAAATCTGACGAATAAAAGGCAGTGCTGATTCTGGATCAAGGGAACGCAACTGCTGTACCTGTTCCAAAGAGCGAATGGGTGGATCAATCAACGGCCCCCGCCCCTCATGAATATCAAAGGGAATCCCCATGCCAGGCAGCGGTGTCAGAATATCCGAGAACAAAATTACCCCATCGGGGGCAAACGCCCGAAAGGGTTGCAGCGAAATTTCAACAGCCAAATCCGGATTTTCAGAGCGCTCCCGAAAAGAAGGATACTGCTCTCGCAAGTCCCGATACACCTTCATATACCGACCCGCCTGCCGCATCATCCAGACAGGGGGGCGGTCTAGCACTTCGCCACGGGCTGCCCGCAACAGACGGGGGACACTGGGGTTAGATCCAGCCATACAAACTGCTTCTCCTTATCTCCAACACAATGAACTGGCAGTATGAGCCTGGCAGATGCCATCTAAGAGACTGTTTTAAAAGTCTTCCCATGCTCTACATTCGCCCCCCAACCCCCCATTCTGGGGGGCTTTGATCACTCTTAAGTCCCCCAGAATGGGGGATTTAGGGGGCGGGTACGAGGCGTTAGAAACGTTTCAAGCCGTTTCTAACACCGCAATTCCTACGCCTAATCTAGTTTAGAATCGATTGCCCCCGTTAAACCCTGAACTTAGAGCCGAACTCCGATTGCTTAGGGCTGTGAATCCGATGGCGTAGAGGCCTGGAGTCTGTTGCAATGTGTTGCAGATTCATGGGCAGCGCCTTGAGACACGACTTGCTGATACCCATAAAAGTCAATTCGGTAGTCTGTGACTTTAATACCGGTTTGGGCTTCGACTTGGGCAAGCACCTCAGCGGGCAACTGAATATGGATGTCTAAAATTTGATGGGTGTCCAGGCAGTTGACATGGCTATGGGAATCACTAATGTTGCCGTACAGCCGTCCATCTGAGCGCTCTACACATTCAATGATGCCTTGTTGGGAGAGTGCTTCTAGATTTTGATACACCGAAGTATGGCCAATATCTTTGCCTTGTTGATTTAGGCGGTCATAAATTTGCCGAGCCGACAAATGTTCTTGGGCTTGCCAGAGCAGCTCTAAGATAGAGCGGCGCTGACGACTCAGGCGCATACCCAATTTTTGACATTGGTCTAGGGCATCTTCTAAGGACTGAATCGGTTGATCTCGAATCGGTGTCGGTTGGGTATTCAAAACAGCACATCCCCATCGCTAAGCTACAAAAATGGCACGGCGAACTGCTTGCCGATTGATGTCGCGGCTCGAAGACGGCTCAGTTTATAGGGGCTGGTTCACCCTAGAACAGGAGAGTGCCAATACTAAGACTGGACTTTAGTGGCTCGACTTCGGTGGTTGCACTTCGGTGGAATGCCGAGACTTGAGCAAGTGGCTTGGCCGCTTTCTCTATCATAGCCAAACCCAAACTGATTCCGCTTTAATGGGTGTTCAGAGAGGTGAGTGTTTGTGGGGTGAGGATCTGTTCGCTCACAGGGGGGTTGAGGTTCACCCCCTGGAGAACCAGGGCGGTGATCATGACGAGCAGCATCCGAGCCCCCAATCGATACCTGGCGTCCATAACCATTCTTCTCCTTGATTGCGTCACCTTCATCTTTCCATGGCGCATCAGAGGGGGCAGCGATCTAGATCACTGCTTCAGGTTGATTGAGATCAAGGCACGACTGATTGTAACTGTCCCCTGAGCGGAGTCGAAGGGGACATCTTCGGTAAGTTTTGGCTTCGACTTCGCTCAGCCAGAATAGTCGTAGGGACGCTTACGACTGGCCGAGTCGTGTTGGTCAGGAGGGTCGTTAACCACCACATCGATGGCGATGCCGATGAGGTAGGGCGGGGCCAGGTCAAAAATGGTGTTGAGAATAGAGGCGGCGATCGCGACCCTAATCTGCCCTTGGTAGAGTTTACCCTAGCGGAGCAGACGTATTAGGGGCTGATGAGAGCGGGCTATCATTGGTTGTGGGAAGAATTTGATCTTATGGGGAGGAACGATTGAATAGTGGCTAGGGATCGCTTTCACCAAATTGTTAAAACTGCTTTGATTAAAGATGGGTGGACTGTGACCCACGATCCGCTACAACTCAAGGTAGGTGGCGTAGATATGGAAATCGATCTGGGGGCAGAGCGCCTGCTAGCCGCAGAACGAGAGGGTACGAGGATTGCCGTTGAAGTTAAAAGTTTTCTGGCAAGTGCATCAGCAATCTCAGAATTTCATACAGCCCTAGGGGCAGTTCATTAACTATCGAGCGGCCCTACGTCGGGAAGATCCTGATCGCATACTCTACTTAGCTGTTCCAGATTTGACTTACAATGGCTTTTTTCAACTAGATTTTCCGGCATCTATGTTAGAAGAAAATAATGTAAATCTGATTGTTTGCGACATCAAGCTAGAGGAAATTTCCCGATGGAAAATGTAAGTAGCAATCTGACCCACTATCAGCAAATTGTGCAACAACTTTTGCTAAACTATGCCAAGAGTAAACCTGCCTATGGGGATATTGAAGTTGAAGCCATCTTCGATATACAGCGCAACCATTATCAAATTGTTCATTTTGGATGGCATCATAAGCGGTGGATTCATCACTGTGTTATGCATCTAGATATTCGCAGTGAGAAAATCTGGATTTTTCATAACTCGACTGAGCATGATATCGCGGCTGATTTGGTAGATTTAGGTGTGCCAAAAAAAGATATTGTGCTCGGTTTTCATCCTCCTTTTGTGCGTGAGTTGAGTGATTATGCAGTAGGTTAATATCTCGCCAAATAAGATTATTTGATCTTGTCTTGTTTTGCTAGTCTTCTACTATCCCTATACTGCTGGAATTTTGGCAACATTGGCCGACTGCAACACAGTAGGAAACTGTTTCCAGGGGATGTTGCCTGTGGTGCTGTTGAGATAGAGGTGGCCAAATTGAAGTAGTGCAGGAGCGGTTTCATCGGTTGGTAACGTGGTGAATAGGTAGGTGGGTTTGCTGGGGGCAGACTTCACGATCACAAGCCTTGGCAATCAATTCCAAATCTCTAATACAGTCGCCAATGCTCACAGCCTTTGAATGAGCATAAATAACTCCAGCAAAAGCCATCCCTTCAGCCTGTAAACTTTGGGCGATTACCAAAAAGTCGCTATCCCGTGAAAACAATACCCGACTCAGTTCCGTTGCTCTCGAGAGAACCCCCGGATCGGGCAATCTAGCCCGATTGTCTTCTTGCACAGTCAAGACATTAATGCCTCGCCGCCTTAACCCATTTGTAATTTGCTTGGGAACATTCTCATCCATATAAAATTGCAAACTTACACCAGCAATCCTTTTGCCCGTAGCTTCTCTCGAATTGGCGATGGTGAAGCTTGCTTACGAAGGGCTTCTGCAAACTCAAACTGACGTTCAATCTCTGCATCAATCGTCGTTTTATGATCCCAGTAATAGGCCAAAGCTGAATAAATCTGCCCCAAACTCAGATGCGGATATTGAGCATGAAGCTCTCCTGCATCCCAACCGTCCGCCAAATGAGATGTGACCAGTTCCACCACCTTCATCGTGCTACCCGCAATGATGGCTGTCCCCTGGTCATCAAGCTGAATATGCTTATATTCAGTTGAAGCTACTGCCATTGCATAACCCCCCGCCGCACAAGTACGATCATCCTAGCAAGCCCAGCTAACACCATCAACGCTCTCCCACTTCGTCTCTGAGAATTGTTCATTGGGTTGGTTCTGATGTCGTCACCGGGTGCGCCGCCAGCCAATTTGCTAGCTCAGCCCCATCCGCCAAATCCAGCACCACATCTAGCAACGCCTCCAACTGCGGCAGCGGCAACTCCCGAATATGAGCCACCTGAGCCTCTGGCAATGACTCCAACCGTCGCGTCAGCAACCGAATCACCGCCGCCGCTTCTCCCTGCTGCGCCCCAAGCTCGCGACCCTCTTCGCGGTCTTCTGCAAAGACCTCTTGGTAGAAGCGAGTTTGCCGAATATCAGCCATTTTTAGATCCAGCATGGCCAAAATCTCCTCGGTGGTGAATTGGGGAAATCTGTTGATTAGTATAGCTTCCAAACTATCAAGGATGGATTGAAAGGCGACTTCCCCTTGGCCTTTAGCCCGTTCGAGTACCTGCCTAGCCGCATCGGGCAACGACCGATCCGGCAATACAATCAAGCGCAACAGAGCCAAGGATAGCGGTAGATTGGTAGCCTCTCGCAGTTCGTTCAGGTATAACCGCTGAACCTGGCTGCTGATAGCATACGCTGCCGTTCCGTGTGCAAGCACTTGTTAGCTGTCGAGTCTAGCGCTTCAGCTAGCCCGGACATAGGCACTGAGGAAAATCAACTGGTTAATCATATCTTCAGCAGACTTTTCTGCAATCAGTTTCAACAGTCCCCGTAATTGTTCGCGAATCGAGTAACGCTGCTGTGGAGCCAGAATAATACCGCTGTGACTTTTTGCCTCAGCCAAGAAAATACTATGCAGGCGATGAAAGTCTCCCATATTGAAACTATAAATAACGCGCATCTGCTGTGCTGCCCAAGTGAGTTGATCTTCGTCTGAAAAACTTAGCCTGTCAGCATCATCAACTGTCATCACATCTACACCAGAATTCTGAAGAGCCCGCAATAAAGCATCTTGAAGAGCATCTTCGTCAAGATAGAGGCGAATTTGGCTCACGCTCGCTGACCTGACTGATACTCAGCTTCCAGATTCTCAAATTCCTTATGATAAGCCGCTATCTCTGCGTCAATTGCTTCTTTGTTTGCGTAGTAGTAAGCTAAGGCTGCGTAAACTTGTGCTTGCGTTAGATGCGTCCTCTCTGTGACAATGCTCTCAGGTCTCATACCTGCATTAAAGTCGATTGCAATATTCTGAACCGTAATACGAGTTCCGACAATTCGAGGACGACCGCCACAAGTTCCAGGAGTTTGGGCAATCAACGTACCAATATCAACAGTTGCTTGCATGGTTTACGTACCAAAGCTTTAGTTCGATGATAATCCAATGGCAACAATTTTCTGCTTCTCTGTTTCAGAAGATTGCCAGCTAACGGCCTGCGGGTCAGGGGCGGCACTTTCCGCCCCTGACCCGCAATCACGCAGAAATCGGGCGCGCCTTCCGTCCCCTGCACTCGCGTTATGGGGAGACGAGTACTAGAAAGGGGAGGAGACGACCATGCACGCGGCGACCTTCCGGCTCACCCCACGCCACTTCGCGTCGGTAGGCACGTTGGGCGATGATTGTTACCAGCGCGGGTCGTGATCCGCAAGTAGTGGCGCGACTCAAGCCCTTGCCAGCCGTTCATTACAGCTATTGTTGTATATTTTATACGAGCTTATATAAGCTAGAGTGTTTGCAGGACAAGACTTCTAGCTTACCACTACTTGCGGATCACTACCCAAACCCGCAGTCAACAGGCAGTCCGGGGATCAACTCCGCCAGCAGGGCAGGCTGAGCCAGGAAAATTTGATAGTAAAGCTTATCTGTTTTCACTAAGCTGTTAAGCATGCAAACTACATACTAGCAAAAATATCTAATCGAGTACTT
>NZ_WVIC01000017.1:20871-84509 GCF_009939295.1 Petrachloros mirabilis ULC683 | reverse complement strand
CGAGCGTGAATCGTACCGGAGGGGGCAGCGGCTTAGGATTGGCCATCGTTCAACGAATTGTGACCGCTCACGGAGGCTTTATTCAAGCCAAAAATCACCCAGAAACTGGAGGGGCATGGCTACGCATCCTGCTGCCTCAGTAAGACTGGCTGATTCTCAAGGGTCTTTTGCAACCGTCAGAAAAGATTGACAGATGCACCAAGATTCGTTACCTTAAAGAACGTTGCACCATAAGCCCCCATCGTCTAGAGGCCTAGGACACCTCCCTTTCACGGAGGCGACAGGGATTCGAATTCCCTTGGGGGTATTAAATCAATTTTGTCAAGGCTTTTGGTCGCGCGTCTATTGTTGGCAGTATCATCAAAACGGCAACGGCGCTCTCCCCATCTAGTTGCCGATGAGAAGCACTGTGATTGGAACTGGGTCTATTTATGTTATCCATCTGTCAAAGATTTGCTGAGTAGACTGTCAATAAAGTCATAGAGGTCGGCTACAGATTCTTGAGCCAGTACCCGACTTTTTAGGTCAATTAATCCGGTGGCGAGGGCGTCTGCTTGATCTTGGTAGTGAACATTGGCAGCCAGAAAGTCACTAAATACGGTACGTTCAATGTCGGCTCGATTGGGAATTTGGTCGTGGTCATTGAGGAAGGTTTTGTAGGCGGCTCCGGTGACGTCATAGCGCAGTAAGAAAATGAGCGCTTTGCTTTCGGTGCACAGGCACTCTCGTAGTTCTCGGACATTTAAGTCCATCCGTTCAAAGCCAATATTGCCGTGGATTCGCAGTTCGACGATGGCGTTTTGGGTTCGCCCTTGGGTAGTCGCTTCTTGCACAAGGGCGATCGCAGCGGCGGCAACTTCGGTGGGGGTCTGCTGGAGATTCACTTTCAGCGCCAGTCGTAGAATAGGCCGTTGTTGGTAGTCTCGCTTTAAGTCTGTCTGAATGCCTTGGGGGGTTAGTTCCACCAGGTAAACGCCTCGGGCCATTTGGTCTTGGTTTTCGGCAACACTATTGGCCTCAACAGAGCCGGGATTAAAAATCCAGTCTGCCTCGCTGTAGTTTTGGTGGATATGTCCTAGGGCAAGGTAGCTGACCCCAGCCGCTCGGAGGGGCAAAAAGTCTTGGTAGCGCAAGGCTCCAGCATAGCGGGCGACATGTCCTTCTAGCCCATGGTGAAACATCATCACGGTGTGGGGGGGGGCAGGGGGTAGGGCTTGAATGCTCCGCGCTAATTTGTCAATGGCGCGAGGGGCGGCTGCACCGTACCAACGTGAGCCAATGATGCGCACGCCGCAGTCGAGGTCAATGTAGCTACCGGTTTTGCGATCGCAGTCCCAGGGTTCCAGCACATCTTCGTCTTCGGGTCGCAGCAAAATCAACTTATCCCAACTAGCCAGGTATCGTAACCAACTGGTTTTGGTACCGTAGGGTTCGTAGTCGTGGTTTCCTTCAATAGCAAAGACGGGAATTCCTGCTGCCTTCAGCCGTTCAAGACACACCTGTGCTTGATTGAGCACAGAGGGCAACACTTGGCGATGCTCAAACAGATCCCCTGCAATGAGAACAAAATCAACGGACTCACCCAAGGCATATTTTTCCAGGGCATCTTGAAAGGCCACAAAAAAATCGAGGGTACGGGTGGGGCTATCGTACTTGGTATAGCCGAGGTGAACATCGGCCAGGTGTAAAAAACGAGTCATCTGAGGTCTTGCACCATTCTCAACAAGGGGTTACCAAGGGGGTGGAATTGGAACGTAACGGACGTAGTATTAATGCAGTCCAATAGAATAAACTCTAACGTGGGAATAATAAAAATACTGCAACGGTTGCTTCCCCCATGTCAAAGTTTCTCCCGATGCCACCTTTGCCTACCACGCATAACCCAAAAGGATTTACGCAAATCGAGACGGCAATCATCGTCGTCATTATTGGTATCCTGGCCGCCATCTCCATTCCCAGCTTCCTCAACTGGCTTAACCTCAAGCGCGTTGATGATGCCCTGGCTCGTGCTGAAGGTGCCTTCAAAGAAACCCAGCGCGAAGCCATTAAACGCAGCCAAACCTGTAGCCTTAATATTCCTGACGGAACGAATCCGGTAATTCGTGGTACTTGCTTGGTCACAGGTGCACGTACCTTTGAGGGGATTGAGTTTCGCTACAGCCCAACTACTCCCTCCTGGGTCGTCATCTATGACTTCAAAGGCCGCAATCCAGTCAATAGCGCTGGCACCCTGGTTCTTTCCCTGCCCAATGATGGCACTTCCTACCAACGATGCTTGGTGATCTCATCGGGCATTGGTCTGATGCGCAGTGGCCATTACTCAGGTGCCCCCGGAACGACGATCGCCGGAAGTTGTCAATCCCGATAACCCCGTAACACTGTGCAGCAAGGCTTAAACATTCTATAAATTTGCATTAGAATAAAGATAAGCCCTAGTGGGTATCATTAGATACAGAAAAAACGTTCATCTTGCTTTAAGTAGCCCTGACTACATCCAGCGCGCTTGCAGCAAGACGGAAGTAGGGACTCATCCCGAAGGAACGCGCCTCACAAACCATCTCAGGATCCAGATCGGAGGCAGCTCTTCATGAAACTTTCTTATCGCGGGGTTGAGTATAATTATCAACCCATTTCCATCGAAGTTACTGAACCAGAACTCATCGGCCAATATCGGGGGCGTCCTTGCTACCGAACTCACTTGGCATCCATTCCGGTGCCACAGGCCACTCACTTGCTCAAGTATCGCGGGGCTGTCTATCAGTCTGGCGTTGCGGTTTCTCCCTTGGCACCTGAACCTGTGACAGTGGCTCCGCTCACCGTTCCCGCTAGTCCGGCGGCGGCCTTTCGCTATCGCGGCCTATCTGAAGCAGACCAAGTGCATAATATCTTTATTCGTCGCACCCTTGAACACCGTTTGGCAGTAGCCAAACGCCAAGGGAATGACAATTTGGTGAAGCTCCTCGAAATGGAGCAGCAGCACTTTAACTAGGGTGCTGAGCGGTCAACGCATTCCCATACAAAATGTACTTGAGCGGAGAGACACTGTCCCTCCGCTTTTTGTTAGCGTAAATTGTTACAGCGGTTTACAGATCAATGGAGTACATGGGGTGCAGGGGGCGCTGCCCCCTGCGTGGGGGTTCCACCCCCACACCCCATACCTCACTCAGGTGAGAACCGCTATATGACTGAGATCTTGCGCTGTTAACTGTGATAATTGAGCTACCCCCAAAACCATGAGGTGGCTGTTCATGGATTATTTTGATTTAGGACACTATTCTCGGTCGATCACAACAACTTCACCTTCAGCCCAACTTTGGTTCAACCGAGGTCTCATCTGGCTCTACGCCTACAATCACGAAGAGGCAATTTCTTGTTTTGAGAAAGCTTTGAATAATGACCCTGAATGTGCCATGGCTCATTGGGGCATTGCTTATGCAATTGGGCCAAATTACAACAAACCCTGGGAAGCATTTGAGGAGAAGGAAAAGCCCAATGCTGTCCAAATTGCAAAGAAATCGATCACCCAAGCTTCTGCCCTTAAGAATAAAGGGATACCTGTCGAGCAAGCGCTGATTCAAGCTATTTCCCATCGTTATCCAGAGAATCCTGCTGTTGAGGATTTTGCCCCCTGGAACGATGCCTATGCTGATGCCATGGGTAAGGTGTATCAAGCCTTCCCGAAAGATCTGGATGTCTGTAGCCTGTTCGCCGAGGCACTCATGAATAGAACGCCTTGGCAGCTATGGGATCTGCCCTCAGGGCAACCCGCTCTGGGGGCGAGTACACCCGAAGCTCTCAGTGTTCTCGAAACTGCTTTTGAGCAGTTAGAAGGGGCGTGGGAGCATCCGGGGTTGCTGCATATGTATATCCATCTGATGGAGATGTCACCGCATCCTGAACGAGCACTCCCCCATGGTGATCGCCTCACCACGCTGGTTCCCGATGCAGGGCATCTGTTGCATATGGCCACTCACATTGATGTGCTCTGTGGCGACTATGTGAATGTTGTGTCTCGTAACCAAAGGGCAACTCAAGCGGACAAAGAGTTTGTAGAAAAAATCGGAGCCGATAACTTTTACACCGTTTATCGCCTGCACAACTATCATTTCACGATTTACGGAGCGATGTTTCTGGGTCAACCCTCTGTGGCGTTAACGGCTTCACAGAACCTGATGGCCGCATTGCCAGAGGATTTTCTGCGTCCGATGGCTGACTGGTTTGAAGGCTTTTTACCGATGAAGCAACATGCTCTAATCCGCTTCGGACGATGGGAAGATATTTTGGCTCAGCCTTTGCCCCAGGATGCTGAGCTGTATTGCGTGACCACGGCAATGATGCGATATTCTCGTGCGATCGCGTTTGCCAATCTTAAGCTACATGCGGAAGCAGAAGCCGAGCGAGTCCTCTTTGGTCAGGCTTATGAGCGGGTTCCCGAGTCGAGAATGCTCTTTAACAACACCTGTCGGGATATCCTTCAGGTTGCCGAACAGATGATGTTAGGGGAGCTGGCCTATCACCAGGGTCATTATGCCAAGGCATTTGAGTACTTGCACCGCTCAGTGGCATTAGATGATAACTTGCCCTATGACGAACCCTGGGGCTGGATGCAGCCCACCCGCCATGCCTTGGGTGCCCTGCTGTTAGAGCAGGGGCATTATGACGAAGCGGAAGCCATCTATAGAGCAGACTTGGGGTTAGACAAGACCTTAAGTCGAGCTTGTCAGCATCCCCACAATGTTTGGAGCTTACACGGCCTCTACGAGTGTCTCAGGCATCGAGGCGAAATGGTTGAAGCGGCTCATATCAAACTCCAACTCGATAAAGCGATTGCTCGCGCTGAAGTTCCGATTCAAGCCTCCTGCTATTGCCGACACAAGGCGGCAGCATAACCTCCAAAACAATCCAGCTTCCAGAATTCCTGGCTTTACAGCAGAGCAGCGCGCCGCTGCGCTAGAACCAAGGGGAACAAGGGGGTAGTACAAGGTCTGTAAATTTACAAATCATTTAGGATCGCTTCAACCCTAAAGAAGAGATGGGCATGAGCCAGGACAGAAGCATTGGGTATGATGTCGTGCTTGTTTGGCCAAGGATGACAAACGAAGCTCAGAGACCCCAGGTTGCTGAGAAGACTTTACATTCGCTACCTTAGTTGTAGTCGTTATGAGTTTATATAAGAGATCGCCATGATTAAGATTGTGGGGTTTAGCGGCAGTTTGCGGCCCACCTCCTATTCTCGTCAAGCGCTGCATCTAGCAGGGCAGAAAGCAGAGGCTCTGGGGGCTGCGGTAACCTTATTGGATTTACGAGATCTGGATTTGCCCTTTTGTGATGGCACGGATGAGTTAGATCAGCATCCTGGCGTGATCAAGCTGCGGCAGTCGGTCGAGGCTGCGGATGGGTTGATTCTAGTAACGCCGGAATACCACGGAGCGGTGAGTGGGGTGCTAAAAAATGCCCTGGATTTACTCAGTTTTGAGCATTTATCCGGGAAGGTTACGGGAGCGATCAGCGTGTTGGGTGGACAAGCCAACAGCAACGCCCTCAACCAACTGCGTTTGATTACGCGCTGGGTTCACGCCTGGATGATTCCGGAGCAGGTGGCGATCGGCCAAGCTTGGAACGCCTTTGATGACGAAGAACGGCTTAAGGATGAAAAGTTAGATCAGCGGCTGACTCAGTTTGTCGAGAATCTAGTCAGGGCAGCCGGAACCCTGAGCCAGAGGGCTTGATGGGTGATGAAGTATAAATTCAGGGGATTAGGTTAGGATCCAGGTGGCTATCCCCTGATCATGTCCACGAGTCAAGACTCTGCCATGGTGATCAATCCATTTCCATCAGATTCCCAGCTTGTTGCTTTGATGCCTTGGCTAGAAAGTGGCGATCGCATCTCGCGCCCTGAATTTGAGCGCCGTTACCAGGCCATGCCCCAACTCAAAAAAGCGGAATTAATTGAAGGAGTTGTCTACGTGTCCTCACCGGTCAGGTCTAGTAGCCACGCCCGTCCCCATGCAGCCATAATGGGTTGGCTGTTCCACTATTGGGTGGCGACACCCGGTGTTGTCGTCAATGACAATCCGACCATCCGTCTGGATGCTGACAATGAGCCTCAGCCCGATGCTTGTTTGCGGATCGAGACAGGGGGTCAGTCTAGCCTCAGTGCTGATGACTATATTGAGGGGGCACCCGAGTTGGTGGTAGAGGTAGCAGCCAGCAGCGTAGCCAATGATGTACATGACAAGAAGCATGTCTATCGCCGCAATGGGGTTCAGGAATATTTAGTCTGGTGCGTTCTCGATCAAACAATAGACTGGTTTGGTTTGCAGCAAGAAATTTATGTCCCCCTTCAGCCAGATGGAGCAGGGGTCATTCACAGCCAGGTCTTCCCTGGCTTACGCCTCGATGTAGCGTCGTTGTTGGCGGGTAACCTGTCCCAAGTGATTATTGTCTTACAACAGGGGCTGAATACACCGGAACATGATCAATTTGTGCATCAGTTGCAGCAGGTCTGAACTTGGGAAAACAACCTTGGCATAGGTCTAGCACCTGTAGGAGAATCTGTGTTGACCCCTAATTGACATCAAAGAATGGCGTGGAAATTCCGAGCCTAAAATTTACCCTCTACAGATAAGCTTCCCGTAAGATGGTGGGTACATCCACCGAGTTAATCTGGCGAACCCATGCACAGTCCTTTTCTAGCGCGGCTGCATAGCCCTGAACGTCCTGTGATCGTGTTTGACGGTGCCATGGGCACGTCTCTACAACTGCAAAACTTGACGGCAGAAGACTTTGGCGGGTCAGAGTATGAGGGCTGCAATGAATATTTGATCCAAACCAAGCCGGAAGCAGTGGCCAAGGTTCACCAGAACTTTCTCGAAGTCGGGGCAGATGTCATTGAAACCGACACCTTTGGCGCAACCTCTATTGTGTTGGCAGAGTATGACCTAGCAGATCGGGCTTACGAACTGAATCAGAAAGCAGCACAGTTGGCCAAGCAGGTGGCGGCTGGGTATTCCACGCCAGACAAACCCCGATTTGTGGCCGGTTCCATGGGGCCAGGAACGAAGTTGCCAACGCTGGGACACATTGATTTTGACACCCTCAGAAATGCCTATCGAGAGCAGGCAGAAGGATTGTTCGATGGCGGAGCAGATCTACTGCTGGTGGAAACCTGCCAGGATGTGTTGCAAATTAAGGCAGCATTGAGTGCGATCGCAGATCTCTTCACAGCCAAAAGCGCTCGCCTACCCGTGATGGTCTCAATCACCATGGAATCCATGGGCACCATGCTGGTGGGTTCCGAGATTAACGCTGCTCTCACCATCCTGGAACCCTACCCCATCGACATTTTGGGGCTGAACTGTGCCACCGGGCCAGACTTGATGAAAGACCACATCAAGTACCTCTGCCAGCATTCCCCCTTCGTGGTCTCCTGCATCCCCAACGCGGGTCTACCCGAAAACGTGGGGGGGCAAGCCCACTACCGGCTCACCCCCCTAGAGCTGCGCATGGCGCTCATGCACTTCATTGAAGATTTAGGCGTACAGGTGATCGGCGGCTGCTGTGGCACCCGTCCCGAGCATATTCAACAGCTTGCTGAACTCTCTCAAGATCTCAAGCCCAAACCTAGAGAAGTCGGCCAACGCACTAGCCTACCCCCCTATGCCCCGCTTCCCTTTACCCCTGCTGCCGCCTCCATTTACAGCGCTCAGCCCTACGACCAAGACAACTCCTTTTTGATCGTGGGGGAACGCCTCAATGCCAGCGGCTCCAAAAAGTGTCGGGACTTGCTCAACGCCGAAGACTGGGATGGCCTTGTCTCCCTGGCCAAAGCCCAGGTACGCGAAGGAGCCCATATCCTGGATGTGAACGTAGACTACGTGGGTCGTGACGGCGTGCGCGACATGCACGAGCTCGTGTCGCGGCTGGTCAATAATGTCACCCTGCCCCTGATGCTCGACTCTACTGAGTGGACGAAGATGGAAGCGGGGCTAAAAGTGGCAGGAGGCAAGTGCATCCTCAACTCCACCAACTATGAAGATGGTGAAGAGCGCTTCTTTCAAGTCTTAGAGTTGGCCAAGCAATACGGGGCAGGAGTGGTAATTGGCACCATCGACGAAGAGGGGATGGCTCGCACCGCCGACCAAAAATTTGCCATTGCCCAGCGTGCTTACCAGGATGCCCTAAAAGTTGGCATTCCTGCCTACGAAGTCTTCTTTGACCCCCTGGCCTTGCCCATTTCCACCGGCATTGAAGAAGATCGCGCCAACGGCAGCGCCACCATTGAGGCCATCCGACGGATCCGGACTGAACTGCCGGGGTGCCATATCATGCTGGGCGTCTCGAATATCTCCTTCGGACTCAACCCCGCTGCCCGCATGGCGCTTAATTCAGTGTTTTTGCACGAGGCCATGGCCGTGGGCATGGATGCAGCCATTGTCAGCGCCAGCAAAATTTTACCCCTGGCCAAGATTGAACCTGAGCATCAGGCTATTTGCCGTAATCTGATCTTTGACCGCCGCCAGTTTGATGGGGACGTGTGTATTGAGGATCCCTTAACCCAGCTCACCACCCTCTTTGCGGGCAAGACCGCCAAAAGCACCCGTACCATGGACGCTGACCTGCCCCTGGAGGAGCGGCTAAAGCGCCATATTATTGACGGCGAACGCATTGGCCTAGAAGATCAACTTACCCAGGCACTAGAACTGTATCCGCCCCTGGAGATTATCAACACCTTCTTGCTAGATGGCATGAAAGTGGTGGGGGAACTGTTTGGCTCAGGACAAATGCAGTTACCCTTTGTGTTGCAATCGGCCCAGACCATGAAAGCGGCGGTGGCTTATTTAGAACCCTTGATGGAAAAATCAGAAGGGGGCAACAGCGCTAAAGGCACCTTTCTCATTGCCACCGTTAAGGGTGATGTCCATGATATTGGCAAAAACCTGGTTGATATTATTTTGTCCAACAACGGCTACCGGGTGATCAACCTAGGCATCAAGCAGCCAGTCGAAAATATCATTCAGGCTTACCAAGAACACCAGGCCGACTGTATTGCCATGAGTGGTTTGCTGGTGAAATCCACCGCCTTCATGAAAGAAAATCTAGAGACCTTCAACGAGCGGGGCATCACCGTGCCCGTGATTTTGGGCGGGGCAGCCCTGACACCAAAATTTGTGCATGAAGATTGTCAGAACACCTACAAAGGCCAGGTGATCTATGGCAAAGACGCCTTTTCTGATTTGCACTTTATGGATCAGCTCATGCCTGCCAAAGCGGAGGGGCAATGGGATGACCACCAAGGCTTTTTGAACGGTCATGCCCTAGAGATCATCAGCAGCACAGAAAAGGCTGATACCTCTCAACCTGAAGACGCAGCTGAACCGGAGCAGTCACTTGAGGTGGATACGCGCCGCTCAGAAGCCGTCGCCATTGATATTTCCCGGCCAACGCCACCGTTCTGGGGTACCCAAATTCTGTCGCCGGATGAGCTGGATCTCAATGACATCTTCTGGTATCTCGACCTGCAAGCACTGATTGCGGGCCAGTGGCAGTTCCGCAAACCCAAGGAACAATCTCGGACTGAGTATGATGCCTTCTTGGCAGCAAAGGTGTATCCCCTCCTAGAGAGCTGGAAACAGCGGGTGGTGGCGGAAAATCTACTGCATCCCCAAGTTGTTTATGGCTATTTCCCCTGCTTGGCCGAGGGCAATGATTTGCATCTCTATGCCCCCGACTCACTCGATGCGTCAAAGCCCGTGGCCACCTTCCGCTTTCCCCGCCAAAAGTCCCTGCGTCGCCTCTGCATTGCCGACTTCTTTTTACCCAAAGAAGCGGCGGAACCCGGGCAATTTGACCTGTTCCCAATGCAGGCCGTCACCGTTGGCAACATTGCCACGGAATTCGCCCAGCAGCTCTTTGCCGACAATGAGTACACAGACTACCTCTATTTCCATGGTCTGGCGGTGCAAACGGCAGAAGCCCTAGCAGAATGGACCCATGCCCGCATTCGCCGAGAATTGGGCTTTGGCCAGCAGGAGCCGGACACCCTTCGGGATGTGCTGGCTCAGCGCTATCAAGGCTCTCGCTATAGCTTTGGGTATCCAGCCTGTCCCAATATTCAAGACCAGTACACCCAGCTTGACCTCCTGGGGGCAGATCGCATTGGTCTCTATATGGATGAGAGTGAGCAGATCTATCCAGAGCAGTCTACAACGGCAATTATCACCTATCATCCAGTGGCCAAATACTTTAGTGCTTAGTGGTGAGTTCCCGATCATTGCTCCGTTGACGTTGCCCGGTTGGCGGATCAGATATGGGTTCCAAGATCGACACCCTGATCTCCTGATTAAGCTGAATACCGTAGTAGGTTCAGCTATGGAAGCCTAGTATAGCGGTTTACAGATCAATGGAGTACATGGGGTGCAGGGGGCACTGCCCCCTGCGTGGGGGTGGAACCCCCACACCCCGTACCTCACTCAGGTGAGAACCGCTATATTTCGGTTGGAGTGAGCTAAAACATGGGATGTAGGGCTCAACTATGACGCAAAGTGCTAGAGGTGATGAACTTGTCGGTAGGCCAAGTATGTGGCAACAATCAGATCGGGATCGCCAATTTCAAAGGGGTATCTCGGGGTGTCTGCTGCCATTAGGCTCTGAAGTTGCTGGGTGAGGCGGAGAGTCACTTGGCGGCGATGGCTCTTGGAAAGCTGGTGTTGATAGGCTAAGAAGTTCCGCAGGATTAGGTATTGATCCAGGGTTAGATCACGCAGCCAGTCCTGGCTGACCATCTGGTCAGCGACTCTCTGGGCAGAGGACGAGTGGGGGGGGTCGCTTGTGCCCCGCTGCCGCGTGACGGTCTTTTCATCCTGAATGACGAGGGTGCCTGCAGCCATGTCTCCCAGCCGTTTTTCAGATCTACTGCCAATAATAAGCAGCACGCCGATCCAAAAAAGACCCAGATCAAGTGGACCCATTAAGCTTCTGAGACTTGCTTCCCGAATGCTGACGGGTTGGCCATTGTCACAGATGACTCGAATTTGGGCAAATCGCTTGCCTGGGGTTTGCCCCCGCCACAGGGTTTCAAAAGCAATGTAGTAGCCGTTACTGAAGGCGTAAGTGAGAAGGGCTGCGATCGCAACCCCCCAGAGATTCAGCGTATCCACATCAACCGCCAGCATTTCAGTCAACCCAGGCAGAAGCGCATAAAAATAAACCAACGCCCCCACATACCAAAACAGCATCACCCCCAACCCAATCAAAGCCTGATCCAAAAACCAAGCTAACGCCCGACTGCCAATTCCCCCCAGCGCAAAGTCTAAAGAGACACTTTCAGGGGTTTGCAGAGCCACTCGTCGCAGAGACTCTCGCGGGTGTGGAGCCGCCAGCGTCAGGTCAAACGTGAGCCCTTCGCGCACACTAACCAGATCGTGATACGCCACCGCCTTCGTCACCTGCCACAGCGGGAACAACAGAATATTCACCACGATACTGGCCACCGGCACAAAGAAATTAAACAACGTCGCCACCATCAAGATTGGCATCGTCACCAGAGTGCCCGTAAACAGAATTGCCGTCATTTTCCAGCCGTGGCCATGGGTGACCTGCCAACTGCGGAGAACCGCCTCCCAAGGCGAAACCCCCTCTTCCACCGCCAGAACCACGTCAAACAGCCACAGACGTGCCGTCACGTAATAAGTCAGCAATCCCAACCCTAACAGAAGTCCTAGTCCCAGCAGAGACAGCACTGTAAAAAACAAAAATCCTGTCTCTAAGTCATCTATGGCCGCCCACCCCATTTCCCATAGGGGAAGGGTGGTGACAAAGATGATGTAACCACTTAAAGCAATGCCCCCATACATCAACAGCAGCAGGAGCCCCGTAATCAGGACAGCTAGCAAATAACTCCAACTGCGGCCAAAAATCTGAGTCCGGGCGACCTCATCCGGCTCCACTTGCCCTTGCAGACTCAGAAACGCGACCCGAGATAACAACCCCCCTGCCGCCCAAAACCGACCCAGAGCATGAAGTACCAAAAGAGTCACCATTAAAGCGACCACAAGCATGATCTGGAGCTGCATCATCTCCGAGAGTACGTCTGACACCATGGCAGACATGACCCCCACCGCCAACATCCCCACTCCCACCAAGCCAATCAACGTCAAATAAACCCACAGATGAGCAAGCAAACTTTTGGTAAAGTAAACCCCCCGCTGTTGCTGATAGACTTGGAACGCCACGCTAACTATATTGCCAGCAGATAGACTGGGAATAGAATGCTCAAGTTGCAAAGCGTCAGCCATGATCAAAAAGGCACTAGGCTTGTTTGAGTTTGTCTTGGAAGCGGTGTGCGCGCACCTCCGCCTCAGCCATCACCTGTTCCCAATTGTCAAGGATTTCCCCCGCTTGATTTTCTAAAGCCTTGGTAGACAGAGAAATTCGGCTGCGCCCTGGATCTAAATCCAAAACCACCGCCTGAATAGATTGCCCTACTTTCAGAACCTCCGGCAGCGAAGCAATATAATTTTGGCTCACCTCTTTGATGTGCAGCAAAGCTGTAATGCCATTCAAGTCAATAAACGCCCCATAGGGCTTTAAATCTGTAACCGTCCCCCGCACCAGTTGTCCAATTTCTAGCTCTTCCATCCGAGACGAGCGCATCGCCAACCGATTGGACAACACCAGCTTATTACGGTTGGGATCGACTTCTAAAAAGCTGACCATGAGCTGGCTGCCCACCAACGCTTCCAGAGCCCCCCGTTCCGCAAGATGAGAGCGCGGAATAAAGCCCCGTAGACCTTCAACATCAACCGTCACCCCGCCTTTATTCACCCCCGTGACCCAGACTTGCAGGGTTTGATTATCAGCAGCTTGCTGCTCTAAGCGCGCCCAGAGCGCTTGAATTTCCAATCGGCGAATCGACAGCAACACCTGACCTTCAGCATCCTGTCCCCGAATAATCAAAAAATCATGGGTCTCCTGGAGGGGCAAACTCTCAGCTAAGTTGCGGGTGGCCTGAATCGACAGCTCTGTCTTGGGAATAAACGCCGCCGCTTTCCCCCCAATATCGACATAAGCGCCTTCATTGTCATGTTGAATGACCGTGCCCCGCACCGTTTCGCCAACTTCAAACACATAGTCGTGTTGTGCTAGGGCGCGGGCAAACTCATCTGCTGAAAAAGTCAAAGTACTTTTCTATCTTTATCTGAAGGTTATCCCTTCTACTCTATAGCAAGGTTTAGCGATTCTTATAGCGATGCTAGCAATTTTCAGGGATGGGGCATTCATACTCTGAATCATAACCATGAGTTACCCGCCCATCCGGCTCCCACACTTCACAAGACTGAGCCCAACTGCTCAGATGGAGGAGGGTCGCCTCAGCCCTGTTTATAGGCGACCCCCGCCCTATCCCCCCGGAGGGGATGCTAGGCTAAGGAGAGACAATCGTCCAGCGGTTATAAATGCCTGAAGCTAAGTGACCCAACGACCAAAGCGGCAAGCACTTCAGCACTGGATGTCCCAAATCTTACCCAATTCAGTTCCGATGGCCTTGAAGGAGGACAGCGTGGTTGCAACACCAGAAAAAATTCGATCCAATCATCACCAGGCTAACCTAGATGGCCGAGTCGCCGTCTTGCTCATGGGCTACGGAGAAGTTGAGCGCTACGAAGACTTCGCCAACTACAACGAGCAAGCCCTCAACTTGCTGACAGCCAAGTTCGCTCCCGTGCCGACTTGGCTCTATCCCCCCATTGCCAAACTGTTAGCCATATTTGACCTCCATGAGTGGAGTCATCAGCACAACAACTTTATCTCTCCCCACAATGCCATCTTTGAGCAGCAACGAGCGGGAATTGAGCAGCATTTGCAGTTTCGCTGGGGCGATCGCGTCCAGGTCTTTAAGGCCTTTAACTTTTGTCCCCCCTTCTTACCCGATCAAGTCTTAGTAGACATTCACCAACAAGGATTTGATCGACTTCTGATCTATCCTTTGCTAGTCGTCGATTCTATCTTCACCAGTGGTATCGCGGTAGAGCAAGTGAATCAAGCCCTTTCTAAGCTCCAGAGCCATTCAGAGCAGTGGCCTCAGCAAATTCGCTATATTCCCTCCTTTTATGATCGACCCGACTATATCCAGCTCACGGCCAATCTAGTCGAATCTAAAATTCAACAGGACTTGATTGCGCAGTATTTACCTTCTCAGATTGGCATTGTGCTCATGAATCACGGCTGCCCCCATAAAGCCAAGGGCTTTGTTTCTGGCATCGCGGAGAGTCAAGCCCTATATGACAAGGTGCGCGACGAACTGGTTCATCGCTATCCATTGATTTCAGTAGGCTGGCTTAACCATGACACCCCCTTAATTGAATGGACTCAGCCCAATGCCTACCAGGCGGCTCGCAACCTGATTGAGTTGGGGGCAAAAGCCATTGTATTTATGCCCATTGGGTTTGCCACAGAAAATCATGAAACCCTTTTAGATGTCCACCACATCATTCACAATCTGGAGCGCAAATACCCCCAAGTCAGCTCTGTCCAAATGGCCTGCGTCAACGATCATCCCCATTTCTTGGCGATGGCAGCGGGCTGGGCTGATGCTCAAATTGAGGCGCTCCTGTCTACACAAGCGCCCCCCGCTTTAGTACCCCTGCATACCAACACCAACCATGATGGGCATCATCATCATCATCACTAGTGGTCTGTCAAGAATTATTTTGGGGGTTGAAAATCCCAAAATAATAACCCCTTCTCTATCCCAGGCTCATAAATTCAAGGCTAACAAAGCACTAGTGATCTGTCAGCTTTGATGGGGGTTAAATTTTGAAGGGTTATACCCTTCAAAATTTTCCTAAGAGCCTGTTTGAGAAGTTGCTTAGACCTTGCACTCGCCCCCCCCTCGCGCAGCGTGCCCGCAGGGCGTAACTCTGGGGGAAATGGTCAGAGTTTATGGCTTTCTCCCCCCAATTTTGGGGGGTCGGGGGGGCTAATGCAGGGATGAATGAGGCTTTTCAAACGGCCTCTAACAGAACCCTAGGCGGCCTGACTTAAGGCATCAGTTCGTTGAATTTGTAAGCAACACCAGTCCCCCAGATATTGCTCTTGAACCACATGCCAGCCATACCCCTGGAGTACATCGGCGATCTGAGCGCCTTGGGCAGCCAAAAGCCCACTGAGAATCCCCCAGCTTCCCGGCTGGGTGATTTCATGGAACTGGGGAATGAGGCGCAAAATCACCTCAGCTAAAATATTGCAGCAAAAACCATCTACGGGCTGAGGCAGCCTCTGTGCAAGTTGTTCGATGCTGCCTTGGGCAACAGTCATCTGCTTGGGTGTGAAGCCATTCAAATCTCGCCCAGCTTGAGCGGCATCTACAGCCAGGGGATCGGTATCGACGGCATAAACTTGATCGGCTCCCAAGAGCAGGGCAGCAACGGATAAAATTCCTGAACCACAGCCAATATCAGCTAGGATGGTGCCTGTCAAAGCCTGTGCTTCTAAGGCTAGCAAGCACAGTTGAGTGGTGGCATGTTCCCCTGTTCCAAAGGCAGATCCAGGATTGAGGCGCAACACTAGGCGATCTGTGGGGGGCGGGGTTTGCCACTCTGGACAAATGAGCAACCGCTTTCCCACGGGCTGTATATGCCAGAAGGCTTTCCAACTCTGAGCCCAATCCTCTTCATGAATAATTTGCCACCCCACGGTTGGCGATGTATAGCCTAGGGTAAGAGCATCGGCCTGAAGCTGCTGAGCCAATTGCGTCAGGGTTTCTTCAGATATCTGAGGGTGGGGCACATAGACCGTCAGCCGCACCATTTGTCCGATCACTTGACTGGCTGTTCCTTGGGCACCCAAGGTTTGCAGCCGCCAAAAAAGTAGCTCTTCGAGTGAGGGCTCACCTGTGACCTGAAATTCCCACCAGGATTGATTCATTGTCTCCTATGACTCACTCCCCCAGCGGTCTGAGAGAGCTGAGCTACACTCAATAAGGTCAGACCCAGATGTCATTTAGGCATCGCCAGAACGATTAGGACGTGACTTGCAGGCTTAGAACGATGACTATACCGCCATTGCGCTGTCCCAGTTTTGAAGCTGGAAGGGGCTGATGTCCTAAGCGTAATGGCCATCGCTATAATTTGTCACATGTCATAGCGTGCCGATTCACGCCGTCATCGAGGATCCACTGCGGATTAACGGTTACAGGTTAACGGTATAAGCATCTCGAATGCCTTGAAGCTTGGTGATCTCCGTGAGAATGCCATCGGGTAACGGGTCGTCCAGACTCAAGACCATGACGGCTTCACCCCGGACAATTTTGCGGCCAACCTGCATACTGGCAATATTGACATTAAAGCTGCCTAGAAGAGAGCCAATCTGGCCAATGATTCCCGGCATATCGCGGTGCAGGGTCAGCAACATATAGCGGGTCGGTACGACGTTAATGGGGAAGTCATCAATATCAGTGATCCGAATTTCTTCTTTACCCAAGAGCGCTCCGGTCACCGAACGAGTCCCTAGGGGACCCTTGGCCTCTAGGTGAATCGATCCAGAGTAGTCTCGGGCGGATGCATCTCGGGTTTCCACGACCCGGATACCTCGGTCTTTGGCCTCAATGGCCGCATTGACATAGTTGACGCGCTCCCGCAGGGCTTGGGACAGCAGACCTTTGAGGGCAGCAATGACAATGGGCTGGCCGTCACTGGTCGCCAACTCACCCTGAAGACGAATTTCTAGGGACTCAATGCGACCCCCTGCTAACTGACCAGCCAAATTGCCTAAGGTTTCTGCCAGTTGGAGGTATGGTTTTAATTGCTCTAGTAACTCGGGTCTCAGACCGGGAATATTGACAGCCGACCGAGCTGGCAGACCCAGCAGTACATCTCGAATTTGTTCAGCCACATCAATGGCTACATTGATTTGAGCTTCTTCGGTGGAGGCTCCTAGGTGGGGGGTCAACACCAAATTTCCTTCCAAGGCGCACAGAGGAGACTCTCCTAAAGGCTCATTCTCAAATACATCTAGGGCGGCTCCGCCGATTTGTCCGACTTTCAGGGCTTCAGCTAGAGCTTGCTCGTCAATAATGCCTCCGCGCGCACAGTTAATGATGCGGGTGGTTGGCTTCATTTTTGCTAGGGTGTCGGCATTAATGAGATGTTGAGTTTCAGGTGTTTTGGGCAGGTGCAGGGTAATATAATCGGCTTCAGCAAATAAGAAATCGAGTTCGACCAAGCGGCAGCCCAACTGCTCAGCACGCTCTTGGGACAAATAGGGATCGTAGGCCAGCAGCTTCATGCCTAGGGAGCGCGCCACCGCAGCCACATGGGAACCAATTTTGCCGAGCCCTACGATCCCCAAGGTTTTTTTGTAGACCTCAACCCCGGTAAAGCGCTTTCGATCCCAGCGCCCTGTTTTAAGGGATGCATTGGCATCGGGGATATGGCGTGACAACGCTAGCATCAATGCTAGGGTATGCTCGGCAGCGGCAACGGTGTTACCTTCTGGGGAGTTCACCACCACAATGCCTTTGCGGGTGGCTGCGGGCACATCAACGTTGTCTACGCCCACGCCAGCACGGCCAATGATTTTAAGCTGGTTAGCTGCTTCGATCACGGCTTGGGTGACCCGAGTTCCAGAGCGAATCATTAAGGCGTCGTAGGCGGGGATGGTTTGAATGAGGTCGTCTGGCGTTAAGTCAGTGCGAACATCAACTTGGGCAACTTGTGCCAGCAATTCCAGACCAGCCGGATCAATCGGATCGGAAACGAGAACCTTGGGCATAGTAAATTTTGGGGTTAAGCAATGTCAGGGGGTATGGCGTTGATGAGAAGGCTGTAGATCTAAGGATAGTCGCCCAAGAGGTTGGCTAGAGGAGCTATCTGACTCACCTCGACTCACAGAGCATCTGCACTAATTTCTAAGGGGGCTTTGGTCATCGCGTCCCATCAATGGGGTCAGACGGTCGTTGCGGCAGAACTCATGCACCTTAGACTGAAGGCTGAACTATCATTGTGGTGCCAACCAAATCTTGTTCAAGTTAGTTTGACACATTTAATACAGTAGGTCATTGTACAGGAAGCTTAGCTGCAAAGCCTAACAGAGGATGACAAAATTTCAGTCAACGTCTCTGGCTAGATGAGAAAGTCGAGCCATATATAGCGGTTTACAGATCAATGGAGTACATGGGGTGCAGGGGGCAGTGCCCCCTGCGTGGGGGTTCCACCCTCACACCCCGTACCTCACTCAGGTGAGAACCGCTATAGGTCAACTTTTGGTCAAGATTTTTTGCACGATTTGCATACCGGTGACCGCCTGCCAACTGAACAATCCCAGGAGCGTCACGTTCAGGGCGATGTGGGTGTAGCGAGCAATGTCATTGCCTTTCTGCATCAACGGCGTCAGGCTGGCTGAAATGGCCACCATAGAAGTCATGGTTAAGCCCACGAGTAAGTGGGGACCCACAAATAGTTTGTCGTTGTTGAGGTAGGTAACCGCCATGCCTCCGATGGTGCCCAATACCATCAACGCCAGCAGCAAGGAGCCGATCTGGTGATGTTTGATGTTGAACTTACCCTTGATCAGTTCCTTTTTGCGATCCCCTGCTGCTGACCGCGTGCGCCGTATTTGTACGCCCAGGTAAAGGGCATAGCCAGAGAGTCCCAGCAGCACCCACATGATGAGGGGGTGAAAGAAGGGGAGTACTGGTTCTAGAAAAGAAGGGACGGTCATAGGGTTTCAGGGAATTAACCAAACGTTATAAAAGTTAGCATATTCTGGAAGCAGTTGGTTATGGAGTGGGGCAAAGTTGAATTATGAGTTTTAAGGCTGCAAGTCTTTCCTTAAAGCAGTTTCAGGCGTGTGAAATCTCGGTAGATGCCTGCATTTTTGACATGGATGGGGTGTTGTGTGACACGATGCCCTTTCACCTGCAAGCTTGGGAGCAATATGTAGAGCAGACGCCTGAACTGGCTGAGATTGACCGAGGTCGCCTGACTCAAATGGGAGGTAAGCGCAATAGTGAACTGCTCCCGGAACTGTTGGGGCGTGCAGTGTCGGCCTCAGAGCTGCACCAATGGGCCAGGGGGAAAGAGGCGGTCTATCGGGAGCTGATTCGCCCCCACATTCAGTTATTGCCGGGGTTGATTCCCTTTTTAGAGCAGGTGCACTCAGCGGGGATCAAAATTGGGTTGGGCACGTCGGCCTGTCAGGAAAATGCCGATCTGCTGATGGGGCATCAGTCCTTAGGACGGTTTTTTGCAGCCCAGGTGGTGGAAACAGATGTGCAACAGGGGAAGCCTGATCCCCAGTGCTACCTGCTGGTGGCGGAGCGGTTGGGAGTGACACCTCAAAATTGCATCGTCTTTGAAGATGCGATCGCAGGGGTGCAGTCTGCCTGCAATGCCAACATGATCTGCTGGGGAGTGCTGACCACGCAGCCTTCGGAAGCCCTGATCGAAGCCGGTGCAGTTCACTGTATTGAAGATTTTAATGATCCCAGCTTGCAACAATTGCTGGTGAAAGCGGGCTGAATCACCCAGATGTTAGCCCTAGGGCAAATCACGTTCAGCCGTGGTTCCTTGATGTTGACACTGGTTGCGAGTCACCCGATGCCGGTACTGAAACATCTCTTCGAGACGTGAGTTGATCCACCAGCCCATCAGCGCTTCAGGTGTTTTGCCCCCTGGCAAGGCAAAGGCAATGGTGTCGGTAAGCTGAGTATGGCTGCCTTGGGCTTCAAACTGATGGCGGTGCCGCCAGTAGGCCATAGGCCCCGACTGCTGTTCATCGACAAAGTGCTGGTAGGGAACACATTCTGTATGAACGGCCACCCATTGCACGGGGATGGGTCCTAGCCAAATGCGAAACTCAGAGAGGGCTCCTACTCCTAGCCCTCCAGTTCGCCGGACAATTTGCACGGGCTGCCAGGGTGGGGTGAGGAGTTGCAAAATATCAGAGCGCTCGTGAAACTGCCACACGGTTTTGACTGGGGCATAAATCAGGCTGGATTTTTGAAAGTGGAGCATGGGGTTACAGCTTCACGATTTGGCGATTGACGGCTTTGAGGTAACTGCGGCATTTGGGGCAACGCTTGCCTAGAATGGGCACGGTTAACTCAAAGCCACACTTAGGACAAGACCCACGAGCCACCGACCACTGCAAAGCAATTCCCAGTAGAGATAGAGCCACCCACAGCGGGGGAATCGCCCATAACCAGGATCGAGGCACCTGAGGGGGCAAAATCAATGCTATGGCGACTAATACAGACACTAGGGTGCCCCAAGCAATTCCGCCAAAGATCCGCATACCGCTGGTGTAGGTTAAATCAGTCTGCTCTGGGGGCGGTGGGCTGGGGGATAGCGTCATGGTTGCAGGTATTTGCAAAAAGGGCAGAAGAGTCTCTATTCCACTGTGGCGGATTATTGGGCATCAGTAAAGGGGCTGAATGGCTTACACTGATGGCTGGCGGAGTTCCCAAGCATCTCGCTAAGGGTTTCGCCAAATGTCGATGAACCGTTCTACCCCTTCTTGCCCCACGGATGGTTAACAGTCCTGACCTCCAAACCCAAACGGTCTCTCGCAAGGAATTGCGGCAACTGGTGCGATCGCAGCTCCATTTGATGCTAGACCAAGGCAACCTGCAAGGCGCTAAAGCCCTACTCGTGCCTGTGCAGCCCGCAGACACGGCTGAAGCCATTGAAGGACTCCCCGAAGCTATGCAGGCCATTGCCTTTCGTCTTTTGCCCAAAGACGTGGCCATTGAAGTTTATGAGCACCTCGACTCCAGCGTCCAGCAAACCCTGATTGAGGACTTTCGGCGACAAGATGTGCTTGATGTCGTCGATCAAATGTCCCCAGACGACCGTGCCCGTCTCTTTGACGAGCTGCCAGCCAAAGTTGTCTCTCGACTGCTGGCTCAACTGAGCCCCATAGAGCGCCAGTCTACCGCGCTGTTGCTGGGCTACGAAGCCGGAACCGCCGGGCGGATCATGACCCCGGAATATATCTCCCTCAAAGAATCCTCCACGGTATTTCAGGCCATGGAGCGCATTCGCGGGCTGGCTCGGTTCACCGAAACAGTTTACTACCTCTACGTTGTAGATGCCGCTCGTCACCTCATCGGAATTATCTCTCTGCGAGACTTGGTGACCGCCGAACCCGATCAACCGGTGGGGGAAATCATTGGCCGAGACGTGGTCTTTGTCCATACCGATGCCGATCAAGAAGAAGTGGCACGCACAATTCAGCGCTACGACTTCCTCGCCTTACCGGTCGTTGATCGAGAGCAGCGACTGGTAGGCATTGTCACAGTCGATGATGTCCTAGACATCCTGGAGCAAGAAACCACGGAA
The DNA here is from genome assembly GCF_009939295.1 of Petrachloros mirabilis ULC683. Classification (GTDB taxonomy): domain Bacteria; phylum Cyanobacteriota; class Cyanobacteriia; order Thermosynechococcales; family Thermosynechococcaceae; genus Petrachloros; species Petrachloros mirabilis. Next base: position 63,171 of record NZ_WVIC01000017.1, on the reverse strand, counting down.
GACATCTACACCATGGGAGGTGTTCAAAGTGGTGCAGATGATTACTTTCAGACTAACCTGCTCACCGTGGCCAGACGGCGAGTGGTGTGGTTGCTGGTTCTGTTACTCACCAACACCGGCACCTCGGCGGTGATTCATGCCCAGGAAGATATTTTGCAGCAGGTAGTGGTGCTGTCTAGCTTTATTCCGCTGCTGATTGGCACCGGTGGCAATGTGGGTGCCCAGTCGTCAACGGTGGTGATTCGCAGCTTTGTGGTGGACAAAAACACCGCAGGCAGTGCCGCTTGGGTGATTCAGCGAGAAGCTAAGGCAGGGCTGCTCTTGGGGGTGATGCTGGGTTGCATTGTGGTGGGCTGGGCCTATATCCTCCAAGGCAATTTCGCCGTTTCCTTAGCCGTAGGGCTAAGCTTAATCGCCATTTCATTCCTAGCTTCGGTGGCAGGCTCATCCCTTCCGTACCTATTCCGCGCCCTAAGGCTAGATCCGGCACTCATGTCGGCACCTTTTATCACCACAGCAGTAGATGTGTTAGGGGTATTTATTTATTTCGTTATTGCCCGTGCCATTTTGAGAATCTAGCGCTCCTGATTGGTTGAACCCTAGACTTGGCTTTGCACCCACCGTCGGAACTGCTGAATCCATTGATTTTCACCCAGTGGGGGCTGGTCTTTGGATTCTGGAAATCGCAGCGCCAGAAATCTGGTAATGTCGCTAGCGGTAAGTGGGGGAAGGGCAAGACTGTGATTCTGGATTGTGTAGACTCCCCTACGCCAGACGTAAATGACCAAAGATTTGCCATCGTAGCGCCAAAGCTCTGGAATGCCGAGGGCAGCATAGATGGCCAGTCGATCCAGGGAGCTTCTGCTGATATCGACTTCGATTGCCAAATCGGGCGGTGGGAACTGGGCTAAGTCAATTTGTTTTAGATCCCGAACCAGGGCTTCATGCTGAATGTAATAGCATTGATCAGGCTCTAAGCCTCTAGAGAGATCCTTGCGATCGCAGGTGCGAGACCCCAGACTGCGAATTTCTAAACCGAGTTCTTCCGTGGCGGCTTCAATCAGACGACCCAGCAATTTCTTGAAGGTTTCGTGGGGATCTAGGGGCATGCGAATTTCCAGGGTGCCGCGATCGTAGGTAAGCCGAAGCACTGGATCCGCCTCAAAGTCCTGGACTAGAGACTGATAAGTTGGCCAGCTTATGTTCTGAAGAATGACCCGATCAGGGCTTTGAATCAAGGTGGCAGTCACGTCGGCTTCTAATGGGGTAGGGTCGCCATACCCAGTTTAGCTTCGGTGTGGCTGTACGACCCAGGCTTGCTATGATCACGGTTGGTCAGCTAGCCATATAAGGACAGACATGAGCGGCAAATCAAGGTTAAAACCCTGGCTGTGTTGGGTATGGGTGGGCGTAGCCAGTTTGAGCTTTTTATTCACAGATCCAGCCCTGGCAGCCAGTTCTTCTGCGATTCGCGCCTATGATGACTTTGCCGTCGCTGGGAAAGACTATACCGCTCAAAATCTTGAGCAGGCCGAGTTTAGCAACGTCAAATTAGAAGGAGCCAATTTCAGCCGTGCCGACCTGCGAGGGGCTGTCTTTAATAGTGTGACCCTCACCAACGCCCAGTTTCGGGATGCAGACCTAACCGATAGCATTGCCTACCTCAGTGACTTTACCCGCGCAGACTTGACCAATGCCCGGTTGAATACTGCCATTTTGCTCAAAAGTACCTTTGAGGATGCCACCGTCACCGGGGCTGACTTTACCGATGCCACCCTAGAGCGATCGCAGGTCAAAGCCCTGTGTCAAACCGCCAGCGGCACCAACCCAATCACAGGGGTGGCCACCCGAGAGTCCCTCGGATGTGCCTAGATTCAAGGGCTTACGGCCTCCGAATCCTTTAGCCAACGGGCAACCCAGCCAAGTTGCCCCCACTGCCCATCAAATACAGCAGCGCCATGCGCACCGCCACCCCACTGGTCACCTGATCAGTAATCAAGCTCAGGTCAGGATCATCCATTAAATCTGAGCTGATCTCAACCCCCCGATTCACCGGACCAGGATGAAGCACCTTAACATGAGGCTGGCAAACTTGCAGGCGATCGCGGGTAATGCCAAACTGCTGGAAATATTCCCGCAGACTCGGAATCAAGTGTTGGCTCATACGCTCTTTTTGAAGCCGCAAAGTCATCACAAAATCAGCCTCTTGCAGAGCGGGCTGCAAAGCCCAATGTACCGTCGCCCCATAGGCTTCAAACTCACGGGGCAAAAGAGTAGGGGGAGCCGCCAAATGCACCACCGCACCACTGACCCCCAGACTGTAGAGATTCGATCGCACCACCCGTGAATGCAAAATATCTCCCACAATCGCCACCTTCTTTCCAGTCAGAAGCGTGGGGGTAGGTGCCTCCGAGTCCAGAACGTTACATAGCGTAAACAAATCTAGGAGCGCCTGGGATGGATGCTCATGGCAGCCATCTCCAGCATTGAGAATTCCCACCTGACCGCCCAGGCGATCCATTTCCGCAGCAATCCGCTGGGGCACCCCCGACTGCTGGTGCCGAATCACCATCAGATCGGCTCCCATGGCCAGAAAAGTCTTCGCTGTATCGAGAATCGTTTCTCCCTTACTCAGCGCCGAGGTAGCGGGTGCAAAGTTGAGAACATCTGCCGAAAGGCGCTTAGCAGCTAATTCAAAACTATTGCGAGTGCGCGTTGAAGGCTCAAAAAATAAATTGCTTACCAACCGCGCTTGCAAAGTTGGCACCTTCTTGGTGCGCCGTTGCAGCACCGATTGAAATCGGTTTGCAGTTTGCATCACGGTGTCTAATTCTGCCAAAGTAAAGTCAGCCAGAGAAAGAACGTGACGCCGAGTCCAGGAAGTAGGGGTCATCGGAAGCCAGAAAAAGAGCAGTGGCAGAAATCCTTAACCAAACATTGAGCAATGCCCAAGCCACACTATATCGCCACTGGTGTGTCCAGGCGAACCGTCCGCAGTTGAGCCAACCAGTGGGTGAGGTGATCTCGACTGAGGCGATAGCTGAGGGGATGGGCAATTAAGCGAGCCGTACTCTCAAATAAACACTCCAGCTCCACTAGGCCATTGTCTCGAAGCGTCCGCCCCGTCGAAACCAAGTCAACAATCGCCTCTGACATGCCCGTAATCGGCCCCAATTCCACCGAGCCATAGAGGGGAATGATTTCAACGGGCAAATCCAACTGACCAAAATAGTCGCGGGCGCAGTGCACAAACTTTGATGCGACCCGGCTATGGGGGGGGAATTCTAACGCTGAGTGATAGGGGCTATGACTCGGCACCGCCACCGACATGCGGCAGTGACCAAACCCCAAGTCAACCAGATGGGCAACCTGGGGCTTTTTCTCGCGCAGAACGTCATATCCCACAACGCCAAGCTGAGCCTGACCATATTCCACATATACAGGCACATCTTGGGCGCGCACCAAAAGTCCCTGAGCGGTTTGGGTGGGGTCAGTAATTTGCAGAAGGCGATTGTCACTGTCTAGCAAGACACTAAAGTCTAGCCCCACAGCCTGAAACAAGCGAATGCTGTCTTTGAGCAGCGCCCCCTTGGGTAAAGCAACAGTAAGCATGGCAGTAGTCCAGAATCAAAGATCAACAGCTTGGCGTTAACAGGTGGCAGCCGATGTCACCCCCTCGGTCTGCACCGAGCCATCGGCATGAACCCAGGCGATGTTGTGAATCCGTCGCTCCTGGGCATAGCGGCGGGTATCGGCAGGGGAACGTTGACATAATTCGACTTCGACCCGTTGAGCACCAGGAGTAGCTGCTCTCAGGATCTGGGCATGGTGAAAAGCGGCGGCGATGGCGGCATCTGTCTCGGTTGGATCTGCCACTGCCGCCACGAGCCATTCACTCTGAGCGGTCTGCTGAGGCAGTTTACCAAGGGGCAACAGCACTTGCTGTAGATCCTCAATATTGAGCGAAAATCCAATTCCAGGCAGCGCCTCTCCTTGGGGATGGTAGAGACTGAGAAGCTGATCATAGCGGCCACCTTGGCCTAAAACCCGTTGCCCACCGTCTGGGGCACTGACCACCTCAAACACAATGCCAGTGTAGTAGTCAAAGGTTTGCAATAAGCTCAAATCAAGAGTAATTGACGGATGAGCCTCCAGCAACTCCACCAGTGACTTCAGGTTGTGAAGGGCATCTTGCTGGGCGGGATCTAAGCCCCAATCACTCACCTGCTGCAATACCATAGCAGGGGTGCCGCGCAAGTCAAAAAAACTGAGGGCTCGTTCTCGCAGCCCAGGTTCCAAGGGCAACTGAGCTACCGCTAACCAGTCCATCTGGGCAATGGCCTGTCGCAGAGATTGACGCAGATCAGCCGGAAAAAAAGAGAGGAGCGATCGCGTCAAACCGGCCTCACCCAACACCAAGTGCCAATGGGGCAACCCCACAGCCGTCAAACAATCAGCCAGTAACAACAGCACTTCGGCATCAGCCCTTAAGCCTTCTCCCCCCAACAGCTCCACCCCAGCCTGAAAAAACTCATGCTGGCTACTCCCCACTACCGAGGTTTGTCGCCGAAAGACATTGGCGTTGTAGTATAACCGCTGCGGCATCACTCCCGCCGCCAAGCGGGTAACCGCAGCTCGGGCAATAGAAGCAGTCAGTTCCGGGCGCAGCCCTAGCAAGCCTTCATCGGCATCCCAGACTTGAATCACCGTTTCGGGCTGTACCGCTCCCCCAGCTGTGAGGGTTTTCATATGCTCTAGGGTGGGGGTAATCATGCGGTGATAGCCCCATCCGTGAAACACTTGCTGCAAGCGCTGCTCAATCCATCGCTTACGGGCTACATCCAGGGGTAATAAATCTCTGGCCCCAGATGGCGCTTGATAAATCATAGGGTGTTCGTTGCTGACAAAGGGCACTCAAAGGGATTCAAAAAAACTCAAGGCCAAGACTCAAGACAACCCAAGTCGAGCCAAAATGAACCCAGCCTCTAGTTTCACATTGATTGGCCACAAGCAACACTCAGGGTGATCGGCTCATTGATGGATCTGTTCACTTGCCCCCAAAGAACCCAAATAAGCCCCGTCCAGATTTCTTGGCTGCGGGTTTCGAGGCATGGGTTGACTGATGGGGAGGTTTAGCTGGGTTTTTTTGCTGGTTTTTTTGCTGGGCTTTCTGCTGCTTGTTGAGAGTTTCGAGACCCTTGATCGCCGCAATTTCTTGGGGATTGATTTTGAGCGCTTGGTTAAAATGCACTTTAGCCATCGTAGGGCGGCTTTGATGCAAATAAATCGTTCCCAACAAGCTGTGACAGGTGGCACTCTTGGCATCTAGTCCTAGGGCATCTTTTAGCTCTTTAATCGCCATTTCGTAGGCTTTCTTGTCAATTAGCTCTTCCGCTCGACGGCAATATTGACTGACAAAGGAATCTGCGGGGGGCTGCTTTGGCGCAGGAGTGCGCGTTGCAGGGGCGACGGCAGAAGCCACTGGCGCTTCCATGTCCGGTGGAGAGGCTACTGCAACCGGAGGCGGAGCGGTGGGCATTCCCATCGTCCCAGATGCAGGTTTAGGATGAGTGGGCTGGTTCTCTTGTCTCATCAAGTAGGCTAGGTTAAGTTCGCTCAGCTCGTTAATCAACCCCATTACATGATCCAGTACGTTGTATTGGGATTGAGCTAGTGTAGTCACCGTTTGGTCATAGAGACTTTCGTAGTTTTCAGACTCCAGGACTGCCTGTGCCCCCTGGGTTTTGAAGTAAGACAAATTCCGCTCTTGGTACACCCGCTTGCCGACCAAGCGCAGTAAAACGCTGTACTCTTCCCGCTGCTTCTCGTTGGAAAGCACTTCATAGGCTGGATTGATGAGCTTAGAAAGCAGTAAGCTGGCTAAATCTTTATCTACCCCAGACCCACAACTATCGGGGTGGAGGCTGCGAGCTAAACTCAAATATCGTTTGCGAATGCTCTTGGATGAGGCACCAATTGGAATTCCCAAAGTCGCATAGTGATCTGGGCAGTCAAATGCTGCCAAGCCACTGTCCATTTTTAGTGTTAACGAGGTCATCACACCTAGCCTATGGTTCGTCTTCTACGAATGCGTACTCTATGTGTTATTCTAAAGCACCGCATACAGTCAAGCCGTCTGAACTCGCTACGGAAGCGGCAGCGCCAGTGGCTCGACCTGTATGAGTACGTCGCTCAGCGCTTCGTGGATCAGTCCATTAGTGGCCAGTAGACGACCCGACTCTAAAATTTGAGGACTTTGATCGTAGGCCGTTACCTGGCCTCCGGCCTCCTGTACTAAGACGATTCCAGCGGCAATATCCCAGGGAGATAGGCCGCGCTCCCAATACCCATCCAGACGACCACAGGCCACGTAGGCCAGATCCACAGAAGCCGCCCCTCCCCGCCGCACCCCTTGGGTGAGATGGGTGAGGTGACAAAACTCAGCGTAGTTGTTGTCCGGGGTTTCTCGACGATCATAGGCAAACCCAGTTACCAATAGGCTCTGAGAAAGCTTTGAGGTCTGGGAAACGCTCATGGGCTGACGGTTTCGGGTGGCTCCTAAACCGGTGGCTGCCCGAAACAGCTCTTGGTGGAAGGGGTCGTAAACCACCCCCACTTGAGGAATGCCATCAATGAGCAGGGCAATGGAACTGGCCGAAAAAGGATATTGATGGGCATAGTTTGTGGTGCCATCGAGGGGGTCAATGGCCCACAAGAAGGGGCTGTCTGAATTGCCCAGGGCACCTGCCTCTTCAGCCAAAATGGGATGATCTGGCAAGTGCCGCTGAATCACAGCCAAGATGGCAGCCTCGGCAGCCGTATCCGCTTCGGTGACAAGATCACCCGATCGGCCTTTTTCGATGACATGATCTAGCTTGCCCCAGTATTGCTGTAAAACAGCACCCCCTGCCAAAGCAGCTTCTGTGGCAATGTCTAGGTAGTGCTCCAGTGTGAGTGGATTAGTCTTCATCCAGGGGTAGGCTCCGTCGTACTTTTCCTTGACCAAAGTACCGCCCAAACTGAAGTTCGTAGACCTCATCTTCGTCTTGGGTTTCGACGGTCAGATTGCTGCGGGGGTAGCTGACACAAAGAAGGGCATAGCCTTGCTGCTGCAATTTGGGAGAAAGCCCCATGGCTTCGGGCTGCCATAAATCTCCTGATTTAACCCGGACGGCACAGGTTGTACAAGCTCCATTTCGACAGGAGAAGGGCAACTGAATGCCTTCGGCTTCAGCGCTTTCAAGAATGTAGCGATCTGGGGTGGCAGAAAATTGGTACTGGTGATGTGTGCGACGGTCGAGAATCTGAACGGTAAAAGTTCTCATCGGCAAATGGTTTCTTTGTGACCCTAGATTCTGTTAACATAGCTTACTTATGCTGGGTTCTCACAGTCTAGGGGCGATTTAACGGGTGCAATCTAGACTAGAGATGAAGTTGTCTATCCCATTTCGGCTGGGACAGGCTATCTGGGCATAGTCCTCTGAGGAGAGGTGGCCGAGTGGTTGAAGGCGCAGCACTGGAAATGCTGTTTAGGGGTGACTCTAACGAGGGTTCGAATCCCTCCCTCTCCGTTGATTTAGAAATGTAGATTAGAAGCTAGGCATACCCAGGACTGGAGGCTTGATTCACTCTAAACTGGATCTGCTCCATCCTATTGTTGAGAACTATCTGGGGAGTGAAGGTCGTGGGTCAGGCAGCAGGGTTGCCGCCGTTTATGTTGCTGGATCCAATGCTCCGGGACTGGTTGGCAGAAGATTTGGGACGAGGGGATCGCGCCACCCAAGCGCTGTTGTCGTTTGGGTCAGCATCAGATTCGGTAGGGAGTGACTGGGTAACGGGTGTCTTTCGGCTGAAGCAGCCCGGTGTGGTTGCAGGGTTGCCCCTTGCGGCGCGGGTGTTTGCCCTTTTGGATGACCAGGTGGTGTTTTCGCCGAGGGTGCAGGAGGGAGAAACCTGCGAGGCTCAGACGGTCATTGCTGAAATTCAAGGATCGATGGCAGCTATCTTGATGGGGGAGCGGGTGGCGCTGAATTTGTTGATGCGTCTGAGTGGCGTGGCGACGCTCACTCACTGCTATGTCTTAAGGCTGGCGGGATTCTCGACTCAATTGGCAGATACCCGCAAGACGACGCCAGGGCTACGTGTACTGGAAAAATATGCTACGCGTCTGGGGGGTGGCTGCAACCATCGGTTTGGCCTGGATGATGCGGTGATGCTCAAAGATAATCACATTGTGGCGGCTGGGGGGATTGGGGCTGCGATCGCATGTGCCCGTCAGTCTATGCCCTTTCCCCTAGCCTTAGAAGTGGAGACAGAGACCCTCGCTCAGGTTCAGGAATGCCTGGAGTACCCGGTCGATATTATTATGCTGGACAACATGCCCCTCGACATCCTGAAAGCCGCAGTGAAACTGATTCGAGAGCGCCGACCCACCACCAAAATTGAGGCTTCAGGGAATATCACCCTCGACACCCTGGGTTCGGTGGCTGAGACGGGTGTTGACTATATTTCCACCAGTGCACCGATCACCCAGGCTCCCTGGCTAGATATTAGCCTCAGACTGACCTAGTTTTTCCTTAAGACAAAGTTGACAGACTACCCGTCGATAGTGGAGCGGGTTGAAAACCCAATTGATCTGAAATGCTGAGAACTGCAACGGCCTGAACCGGTTCAAGGTAAACTTGCAGTGCATCCAGTCAAAAATTGCAACCCATTTGGGACTACCACAATCGTGATTGTGACGTTGCCTCCCTGCGATTTACCTATTGTTGTCGGGTCTAAACCGTATGACTGACCTTCCCTTTACGCTCGATCAGCTGCGGATTCTGAAGGCAATCGCGGCTGAAGGGAGTTTTAAGCGGGCGGCGGATAGCTTGTATGTCTCGCAGCCGGCTGTAAGTCTGCAAGTGCAAAACCTAGAACGGCAGCTAGATGTGCCGCTGTTTGACCGGGGGGGACGGCGGGCACAGCTCACAGAAGCTGGACATTTGCTGCTCAGCTACGGCGATCGCATTCTAGCGTTGTGCCAGGAAACCTGTCGCGCCATTGAAGATTTACAAAACTTACAGGGCGGTACCCTGATCATTGGAGCCAGCCAGACCACGGGCACCTATTTGATGCCAAAGTTGATTGGCCTGTTCCGACACCAATATCCTGAAGTGGCGGTTCAGCTCCATGTTCACTCTACTCGCCGCACCTGCTGGAGCGTCGTCAACGGCCAAGTGGACTTGGCCATTATTGGTGGGGAAGTTCCTCCTGAAGTTAAAGAGTCCCTGGAAATGACCCCCTATGCCGAAGACGAGCTAGCCTTGGTCTTGCCCAGATCTCATCCCCTTGCGGGCAGTAGCCAAATTCAACGAGAAGATCTGTATCGACTCAATTTTATTGCCCTGGATGCCCAGTCCACCATTCGTAAAGTCATTGATCAAATTTTGATTCGCAGCAACATTGACCCTCGATTGCTGAAGATTGAGATGGAATTGAACTCCATTGAAGCTATCAAAAATGCGGTACAGTCTGGCTTGGGTGCAGCTTTTGTCTCGGTTTCTGCCATTGAAAAAGAGCTGGAACTCGGAGCCTTAAAACAAGTCAGTATTGACAATGTAGTGGTTAAGCGCGTTCTTTCTCTGATTATTAATCCCAGTCGCTATCGCTCTAAGGCCGCCGAAATTTTCATTACAGAAGTTCTGCCCCAGTTTTCGAGTCTCAGCTCACACCTTCAAGCACTGACTCCAGTGCCAACGTCATCCCCCTCCCTTTCGGTTGCTGCCCCTCACTCCGCCGAATAAGTCTGCTCAGAGGTCAGGATCTTGACACCTTCAGATGACTCTCCTCGGGTTTTGCTTGATATTGAACACCCAGCCCTGCTAGAGGGCTTGGAGTCCTGGCTGACGTTAGGCTTGATTTCTGATGACCGAGTACGTCGCTTGGCGTCTGCACATTTGGTCTGCGCACTTCCTCAAAAACCAGAGCCGGTGGCGTCCGCCATGGCTAGTCCCGCGCGCCCTCGTACTTCTCTTGAAGCTGTGGTTCCGCAGCAGAGCCGATTTTCATGGAGATTCTCAGCATTGATGGCTGAGTTCAGTGTGCTGTGGCTCCTGATCCTGGGCGTATTTTTGGTGGTGGTGTCTTCAGCCGTGCTGGCGGCAACTCAGTGGCAGCAGTTTTCGGCGGCGGCTCAGTATAGCATTTTAGGGCTTTATACCCTGGCCTTTGGGGGGGCGAGTTTGACCCTGGGACGGCGACCGAACTTAATCCTGACAGCTCATATGTTGCAGTTGGCAACGCTGATGTTGATTCCAGTCAATTTCTGGATGATGGATGTGCTGGGCGTGATTCAGAGTTCAGCGGGGTGGGGGGTTGTGACGCTTGCGACGGTTTTGCTCACCCTGCTTTGGGTCGGACTGGCACCTATCGGTGAATCCCAACGGGTAGATTGGCCGTGGCTAGTACTCAATGGTGTGCTCCTAAGCTGGCTGCATTGGGGCTGGGCAACGCCCCAAATCCCCCTGATTGCTAGCTATGGGGGGGTGGGGGTGACGATTGTGATCCTGGTCTATCGGGATTGGAGCAGGCATCGACCGGATCCTACCAATGTAGACAGGGCAGAACCGGTTTCATCCTGGGCACAAATTTTGAGGTATCCCACGCTGCTAGCGGTTATGGGTGCCCTGTTGCTCCTGCTGTTGCGAGCTATGCTGGTTGCCCAAATTCCCCTGGCATCCATGGGGCTAGCCTTGGGCAGTTGTGGTTGGCTGTTGGGCTGGTTAACCCGTCGCAGAGCCATTGGCGGAGGGGTGGGGCTATCCCTGGTGGGTTTGGGGGTGGGCCGGGTGGCTACCGGTGCAGTGGCGATGCCCTGGCCAGCACTGGGACTCAGTGGGTTGGCAATCGGGCTATTTGGAGATCGCTGGCAGCGCCATGGACGACGGTTTGATCTGGGCATTGTTTTGGGGGTCGGATTACAGAGCTTCTGGCTCCTACATCGGCTGATTCCTGAGGCGGTGCGACAGGACTGGGTGGCGCAGGTGGCGGCGATCGCAGGCACGGCGACAGGCTTACCTGGGGGGATTTGGAGCGTAACCCTGTTTCCCTATTTGTGGGGAATGTTGTTTTTGGCCACGCGCTTGCGGCAGCCTTTCCGCCGCGATGTGCGGTGTCTGGGGCTACTGCTGGGTCTTGCCCTTAGCTTGCTCAGTCTGAACAACCCATGGTTGCGGGCTGTCAATTTGGGATTGACCACGGGGACGCTGGTGTGGCAGGTGTGGGTTTCTCAGGCAGGGACGGCTTGGATTTATTTGACCCAGGGTACAGGATTGGCTGCGATCGCAGCCTTTTTGGCTTGGCGGTTCCCGACCCTCTCGCTGAGCCAATGGGGCACAGTTTGGCTAGGGGTAGCGCTTTTGGAATGGGGCATTGGAGGGTTCTGGCCCCGCTTGGAACCCCGCGCTTGGCGGCAGAGTGCCTGGTGGTTGGGGCTGGGGTTAGCCACCCTCAGCTATCTACTGTTGCTGCCAGAGGTGTTTGCCCTCAATGACCCTCCCCAGGCTTGGATGGGGGCACGCTGGCTAGCGGTGCCCCTGATGCTCATGGTGCTGAGTCAATGGGGGCACTATCCCGCCACCGCCCTGACCGCCTGGCTGAGCCTTCTGGCATTTGTGGGCGTGCAACCCCTCACCTTTGGCCTACCTGCCCCCCGCATTGTGGGTTTGGTTCTGGCTTGGGTCGGCACCAGTCTTCAGACTCGTCGTCTAGCCCATCCTGGTGCAGCCGTGCTCGCTATTGGCTTTGGCCTCACCCTCGGGTTTACCAGCCTGTGGTTGGCGCTCTCTCAGCCCCCAAGCTGGGGCGAGTTTTTGATGTTGTTGGCCGCCAGTAGTCTACTCCTGTGGCTTCTGGAGGTGGGGGCTCCCAGGCTGGCTCCCATGGCCATTTACCAGGGGGCAGCCCGAGGATGGGCCTGGGTGCTCAGCAGCTTAACCCTGATTTTGCTGACGATAACTGTGGCCTATACCGGGCGGCAGGATATCCTCAGCCCCGAAGCCAGCACCCTAATCTATCAAGTTGGGGCTGCGGCTTTCATCCTGCTGCTGGGGTTGGCAGTTCACACCTACGCTCGTCCCCAAGGGCTAGGCTTTTGGGGACTGGCTTGGAGTGTCGATCTGATTCTGCTGGCGACCCTGCGTCTTGAAGCCTGGAACGTCACAGCATTGGCGGTTGCCCATTTAGGGGCAGGGTTCACCTGTCAACTGGCGGGGGATCTCTGGGTGCGCTATCGAGGGGGAGCCTATCGCTGGGGTTGGCATGGGATTCCCCTGGCCTACGGCCTGCTGGCCTGGATCTTTGGCCACACCGCCTTTACCTCTGCCACGGGCTTTTATAGCTTGGGCATGGCACTCATTGGCTTGGGGGTGGGGCGACGCGGCCTGAAGCTGGTGCTATATCTGGCACTTGTGGCTGGCTCCCTGGGCTTTACAGAGCTGGTGCTATACCGCCTGCTCCAGGTTGAATCAGCTACTTGGGGGGATGGTTTTGTGGTTTTGGCCGCCTTGGCACTGGGGCTGGCCCTGGCCTATCATCTTTGGGCCAAGGGTGGCCATGATTTTTGGCAGCTCAGTGCCACAGAATGCCAGTGGGGCGGGCATCTGCATTGGGGGGCTTGTCTCGGGTTGCTGGGCATCAGCCGTGTAGCTCCCTTAAGCCTCTCCGGAACTTGGGGCTGGGTCGGAGTCACTCTGGTGACGGCAGTCTATGCCTTGTACCAGGGACGCACTCAGACACTCTGGGTTTACCTGGGGTTAGGGTTGGCACTTGCAGCAGTGGGGAGTGCCCTCGGGCTGACCCTGCCTGCATCGCAATTGTGGCAGTGGGGGGGTGCGATCGCAGCCCTACTTGCCATTATTCTCTATGCCCTCCCCTGGAGCCGCTGGGGCTGGTCGCCCCAGCCCTGGAAACAGATTGCCCTGATTCTGCCGGGGTTTGTCGCCCTTTTGACCCTGCCCCAGGCCAGCCTGACCAGTTTGCTGTTGGCAGCAGCCAGCTACGCAGGCTTTGCCCTCACCGAGCGCCAAGTGCGGTTGAGTTACCTAGGACTCCTCCTCGCCAATCTGGCACTTTGGCGATTTCTATTTCAGTTGTCTGGCATCAGCCTAGTCGGGCACGCCACCCTATTAGGCGGCTCTGTGCTCTACATCACCCAGGTTGATCCATCTCTCGGAGCTTCAGATCAGCGCCATTTGCGTCACTGGCTGCGACTCATGGCCACCGGACTCATTTGTCTGGCCGCCCTATACGAGTCAGACGGCTATCTGATCGGCGGGCTCCTAGCCGCAGGAGGGTTTTTGGTTCTGACCTTGGCCGGTTTGGGGTTACAGGTACGAGCCTTTCTCTACATGGGCACCCTCGCCTTTGCCCTCAAAATTATCCGTCAACTGTGGCTTTTTATTGCCAGTGACGCCATGCTCCTCTGGGCCATTGGCATTGTGCTGGGCTTGATCCTGATTTGGGCCGCTGCCACCTTTGAAGCCCGGCGCAATCAAATTGCCCCCTGGATGCAAACCTGGGTGGGCACGCTCAGTACCTGGGAATAATCTGTCGTTTTCGTGCCTGCTTCGAGGATTGCCCAACCTAAATACTACAATCGTAGTATGTTGAACGCAATCTTTAGGAGACTTCATATGCTAACCACCTTTCGGCAAATGCCCACCACCGACATGCAAGTCACCAGCATTCGCCTAGAACGAGAGCTGAAAGAGCGGCTCAAAGAACTCGCTGGCCAGCAAGGCTACCAAGCGCTGATCCGGGACGTACTCTGGAGCTACGTGCATCAGCGCTCCTCTACCCCCCCCTCCCAATGCTCAGAAACCGACATTTGCGCCAGCATTACCGCCACCGCCCAACAGGCGCAACGTTGCGCATTAACTGGTCAATCCATCTCTCCTCAAGATCCAATGCTGTTAGGGGTTACCACCCAGGGCACAATTGTGCCCCTCAGCCCAGAAAGTTTATCTCGCTAGCCGATTAACCCTCACTCCTGTGCTTTGGATCACCGCCACCTTTGATCCAAAGCACAGCTTTTGCCCAAATTGGTCACTGCTTGCCGCGTCGCCCTGATGAATCATAAGCATAGTGATTGGGGAGAATATCTAACATGGGCAAGCAAGGGTGGCAACCATACCGTCAAACGCTGCGGCTAGTCTTGGGGCTGGGGAGTGCTTTAGTTCTCATATCTACAACTGCAATCACATTGGCCGTTGAACAACCGCTAGCACCGACCCTCGAACCCGGCACTTACCTCTATGGTGAAGCCCAAGAAGCCAACCAAATTGGCAAAGGGTATATTGTGTTTCGGCATCAGGGAGAGCAAGTGATTGGGGCATTTTACTATCCTCGATCTGAATTCAGTTGCTTTGTGGGTGACTTGCAGCAAAAAAACCTGCAAGTGTTGGCGCTTGGCATGGGACATGAGGAACCCACAGAGGTCAGAATTGCCCTCAATCAACTCCACGCCATCAGTGAAATCGGATTTGAAGAGCATCGCAGTCTAGCCCACTGCCACCAAGAGGTCACTGCACACCAAGCCCAACAGGTCAAAAAAGCCAGTAAAGAACTACCAACCTTCTAGACAAAACCCCCTGTTTCTAGGGGGTAAATACATCAGGAGTCTGAAGGACTCCTGATGTATGGTGCTGAATGTACTCTTGTCCATCAGCTAAAGCCTAGCCAAGAGGCCAGCCAGACTCTTGAACATTAGAGATCTGGGGGCAGAATCACTTGGTCGATCACGTGAATGACGCCGTTGCTGGCTTCAATATCAGCCTGAACCACGTTGGCATTGTTAACCATCACAGATGTTTCGTTGACAGTCACCTCAACATCACCCCCCTCTACCGTCTGCACCGAACCACTTTCAAGGGAAGTTGAGAGTGCCTCACCTGGCACCACATGATAGGTCAGAATTTTAACCAGCGTATCTCGGTTCTCTGGCATCATTAGCATATCTAGGGCTCCCTCAGGCAGCGCTGCAAAGGCCGTATCTGTGGGGGCAAAAACGGTGAAGGGGCCTTCCCCGGCCAGGGTATTTGTCAAGCCCGCAGCCTCAATGGCCTGAGTCAAAATTGAAAAAGAGTCGCTGGAGCTAGCAATATCAACAATGCTAGTGCCGCCTGGTTCAGCAGCCGCTGGAGCCGTCGGCTCGGGCATTTCTGTGGCGGCAGGTGCCGTTGGCTCGGGCATTTCTGTGGCAGCGGGTGCCGTCGGCTCACTGGGCATGGGGGTCATAGGAGCATCTGCAACGGGAGTGCCGCCAGGACAGCGAGAATTTAGGGGGAAACGTTCGCACAGAATGTCCATGGCTGCTGGAGATAACTCTAGGCCGTGGTTGCTAGCAAGAGCCTCTGAGGCGATCAAGCTGCTGCCGGTTCCCAGCAGAAGGCAGGTACTTAAAAGGCGAAGTGTGCGTGCTTTCATAGGAATTTTCGTCACTCTAAACTTCAATGAGAAACAGGTCAGTGCTGCAACTTGCAACAAACAGCAACACTGCGTTTCTTTTATTCATAAATCTTTTGTCACTGATTGGCAACGAAAAGTTCCACTTTTAAGAGAATCTCTATCTCAGGGAATAGACTCCGATTTGACTCCTTGGAAATGGAATTTCCTGACCTCATTTATTGGAGATATTGCTGTCTTTTTATTCTCTGGGGGATCACAATCTTGGTGTTTCCCTGTCACTTTTGTGAGATCCATAATTCCTATTTATGAAATGCTCAATTCCTAATGTCCAATACCCAATAAGTCCAACTTGGTTTTTTTTCGGAGTTCTCAATAATGCAATTTCTCAAAGGTGATGCTCCACAACGGGGGTGCAGTCCACTCCGCCACCCGGCACAATAAGGAGAGAGCTGCCCCTTTATCATCTTGATATTGCATGCAATAATGAAAACCATTATCATGCTTGCGTGGGGGAAAGTTCGACTTGTCCTATGATGTTGACCCATGAACTCTCCGCAATCTTCTGTTCGCCCCGCCTCTCTAGAGGCTATTCTGAAAAAGTTTCAGCGGGTAACCGATCCTAAACGGCGCTATGAGCAGTTGTTTTGGTTGGCCAAGCGGTTGCCCCCGTTTCCAGAATCGGCCAAAACGCCAGAAAACAAAGTGCCAGGCTGTGTTTCTCAGGTTTTTGTGGTGGCGGCACTGGTTGATGGGGGGGTACAGTTTCAGGCCGATTCAGATTCTCAACTCACGAAGGGGTTGGTTGCTTTCCTGGTCGAGGGGCTGAATGGTCTTTCGCCAGCCGAGATTTTGCGGTTAACTCCCGACTTTATTCAGGAAACAGGATTAAATGTCAGTCTGACCCCCTCTCGCGCCAATGGCTTTTACAACATTTTCAAAACCATGCAGCTCAAAACCCAGGCGTTGCAAGCAGAAGCAAGCTAGGGAACGGGCTGCCCTTAAACATTGAACGGAGGATCTATGGTTTCGACCCAAACGCCCCAAACTCAAGTCACTCAGGAATCGGTGGCGCTCCCTAAAAGAGGGATGCCCGTCACGGTGATTACTGGCTTTTTGGGCAGTGGCAAAACTACGCTGCTCAATCACATTCTCATCAACCGTCAGGATTTGAAGGTGGCTGTACTCGTCAATGAGTTTGGTGACATTAACATTGATAGTCAACTGCTGGTTTCCATGGATCAAGATATGGTGCAGCTTAGCAATGGCTGTATCTGCTGCACAATCAACGATGATTTGGTTGCGGCTGTCTATAGGGTGCTGGAGCAGGAGCAGGTTGATTATTTGGTGATTGAGACCACGGGGGTGGCTGATCCGCTCCCCATTGTGTTGACTTTTGTTGGCACTGAGTTGCGAGATCTGACCCGTTTAGACTCGGTGTTGACAGTTGTGGATGTGGAAACCTTTACCCCTGAGTATTTCCAAAGTCAGGCTGCTTTAAGTCAGGTGACCTACGGTGATATTATATTGCTTAACAAAACTGACCTGGTGCCCATTGAGCAAGTCGAAGCTGTGGAGCAGACGATTCGGGATCTCAAGGCAGGGGCTCGGATGCTTCGCACCCATTATGGAGAAGTGCCCCTGGCGCTGATTTTAGATGTGGAGCTGTCCCAGGCTGAGTTGTATCCTAAGGTACAAGAAGATGTTCATGGTGAGCATCACCCCCATGAGCATCCTGATCAGACAGATCATGGGCATCACCATCATGCCCATGGCTCAGATCACCTAGCCAACGATGGGTTTATTTCCGTTTCTTTTCAGAGCGATCGCCCCTTTGTGATTGAAAAATTCCAAAACTTTCTCACGGAGGTCATGCCTGAGGATGTGTTTCGGGCTAAGGGTTTGCTGTGGTTTCAAAACAACGCTCCTCGCTATATTTTTCAACTCAGTGGCAAACGCTATGAAATGAATGTGGATGACTGGTCTGGAGCACCCAGCAATCAGTTGGTCTTGATTGGTCGTCATCTAAATCCTGAACAACTGCGTCAGCAGTTGCAGGACTGTTTGGCCTGACCCCCGGATGAGTTGTTAACCTTTCAGGGTGTTGCTGTAACAACAGTGACCTGGGATCTGGCAGAATAAGCACAATAGCGCGAGTAAGCGGGTGGCATTCATGCGTCAAGTTCAGGCCGTTATGGGGCGGGCACTTCCTTTGCTCGGCAATGATATTGATACAGATCGCATCATCCCAGCTCGTTTTCTGAAATGTGTCACCTTTGACGGGCTAGGCGAACAGGTGTTTGCAGATGATCGGCAGCAGGCCAATGGGCAGCATCCCTTTGATTTGCCTCAGTATCAAGGTGCCCAGATTTTGGTGGTGAATGGCAATTTTGGCTGTGGTTCTTCGCGGGAACATGCGCCGCAATCCATTGCGCGTTGGGGTATCAAGGCGATTGTGGGGGAAAGTTTTGCAGAAATTTTCTTTGGCAATTGTGTGGCAATAGGTATTCCTTGCGTTACAGCAGGGTCAGAGGCGGTTGCTGCTCTTCAGGCGTTGATTCAAACTCAGCCCCAAACGGAGGTCATACTTGATTTGATCACGTTGCAAGTGCAAGCTGGCAACTGGTGTGCGCCGATTTATATGGGGGACGGGTCACGGCAAATGATGTTGAGCGGTAGTTGGGATGGGACGGGGCAACTGCTGAGCCAGGTCGAGCAGGTGAAGGCAACGGTGGCAAAGTTGCCTTACTTGGCTTGGAGTTGTTAATGAGTCGATTGCATCCCAAAGCTAGATGTTAGCTGCTAAAACCTTTGCCTCGCTGGGTTTTGGGTAGGGAGAGGCAGGCGTTAAGCTGCGATCGCAGCCCCTCTAAATCCAGATCTTGGCCAATCATCACCAGTTGATTTTTAGGAATGCCTTTCCAGTCTTCATCTTCAAGGGAAAAGCGCTTGCCGCTGAGATGAAACACATGACGCTTGGGGCTTTCATCAAACCAAAGAATTCCCTTGGCGCGAAACACATTGGCAGGCAACTGCTCATCGAGAAAATGCTGAAACTTTCGCACCGAGAAGGGACGGTCACTCTGGAAAGATAGGGAGGTAAATCCATCATTTTCAAGGTGATGGGAATGATGGTGGTGGTCGTGACTGTGGTTGTGACTGTGGCCGTGATCATGATCGGCCTGATCATGAATGCAGTGATCATGGTCGTGGTCACAGTTTGAGTGATCTGCTACCTCGTGGACGTGATCAAGATGGTGCCCATGCTCGTCCTTAGGGCTATCTGGCGCAAAATACTGATCAGATTCAAACAACCCAACGCTGAGAATTAGCGGTAGGGAGACTTCCCCCTTCACTGTGCGCAAGATGCGGGCACCCTGACGCATTTCTCGTACCCGCACCTCTAGCAAATCCAGATCAGCCTCATCCACCAAGTCAGCCTTATTCAGCAAAATAATATCGCCGTAGGTGATCTGGCTTTGAGCCGCCTCACTGTTAAATAAATCCAGACTGAAATTCTCAGCATCCACCACCGTCACAATCGAATCCAGCCGGGTGTAGTCTCGTAGCTCTGTACCCAGAAATGTGAGCGCCACCGGCAATGGATCGGCTAGTCCCGTGGTTTCAACAACGATGTAGTCTACCTTCTCGGGACGCTCCAGCACCTTGTTAACCGCGTTGATCAAATCACTGTTGATCGTGCAGCAGATGCAGCCGTTGCTGAGTTCAACCATATCTTCACCTGTGGTGATCAGCAGCTCGTTGTCAATGCCAATCTCGCCAAACTCATTCACCAGCACTGCTGTTTTCAAACCTTCCTGGTTGGTGAGGATATGGTTGAGCAGCGTAGTTTTGCCGCTACCCAAGAACCCGGTAATGATGGTGACCGGAATGCCTTGCTTGTCAGCGTTCATGGGGTTGAAGGCATCAGAAGTTACGGTGGTGGATGTCATGGCATACTCTCTACAGCGCTATAGACATTATGGCCAAAACTGAGTATCTCAGATCATGGCTCATTTCCCATTGACTGGTGTGCGCTGATTTAGGCTCGTCTCTATCGTTATGATGGCAGTACACTGCACTGTAGATTTTGCCCACTATGTTTGCACTGGTTTCACCCGAAAGCATTCAATTGCCAGCGGGGGCAGTAGTGCGCTTGCCAGCCACCTGGCAGGAGTATCAGCGTTTGAGTGCACAGCGGGGGGATGGGTCGATTCCTCGCCTAAAATACCACAATGGCGAAGTGCTACTGATGTCTCCCTTGCCGGTACATGGGCGCGATGCCAATCTAATTGCCGATATTGTCAAGGCACTGCTCGACCATAACGGGCAAGATTATGATGCCTTTACCCCGGTGATGATGGCGCTGCCAGAGACCAGCGGCCTGGAGCCAGACTACTGTTTTTACATTCAAAATTGGCAAGCGATATCGGGCAAAAAACGGATTGACTGGCAGCATGACCCACCCCCTGATTTAGTGATTGAAGTTGATGTGACCAGCTTTTCGGATGTGCAAGATTACTCGCCCTTTCGAGTGCCAGAAGTCTGGCTCTACAAAAACCAACAAATTTTGATCTATCAGTTTCAGCAGAGCGCTTATCATCTTGTGAGGTATAGTCAATTCTTTCCGGGTTTTGATCTACCAGAGACAACTGCCCGCTGCATACAACTCGCCTATGATCGTAACTCCAGTGCCGCCATTCGAGACCTGAAGCAGCGGCTAGCGGCCTCGTCCTGGGGCGGTAACAATGCCAACCCAGGTCAATGGTAAGCTAAGTCATGCAGTTCTCTGCGAGTGGTTCATTGTCACTGAAATCAATGAACAGAACCAGCCTAAATGAGCCGATGGATTAATCTGCTAGCCCTTTTACCCAGCACCAGCCTCACCCTGCTGGTTATTAGCATTGCCTTTTTGTTGACTCAAGCCTGCCGAAGGCATGGTTCTATGACGAAACAGACTTCCTCCTCCTCGGACAACTTGCCTACCCCCGGCTCTGGAGTAACCAACTCACCGTGGCAGCCCTCTTGGTGGCAGTGGTTAATCTCGGCATTGAGTGGAACCGTCGAAATCGAGAAACAGACCGCCTCGATGAAGCAGAGGCGGATAGAGCAAAAGCAGAGAGACGAAGAGTTGAGGATGACAGACGAAGAGTTGAGGATGAGAAACGAAGAGCTGAGGATGAGAAACGAAGAGCTGAGGAGAGAAGAGAAGATCAAGCACGAGCAGAGGCTGAGAGAGCTGAAGAAAAGCAACGAAGAGTTGAAGAATCGGAACAAGCGGCTCGCCGAGCTAGAATCGAAGTTGAACGAGATCTTGCACTCTTGAGCTTTCTGGTTGACCCGTCAGAGCAGAATCGAGATGTGTTGACCCAAACGATCGCACTGCTGTCAGAGTATCGCGATAGCCTCTAAAGCTGCTGTAGGGTGAGCAATGCCCGAAGAGAGAGAGGTGGCTTTGTCTGGGGCAGAGAAGGCGATGTTTAGGTTTGCCGAGCTTGATTTACGCTAACCTGAAGAGGTAGCTTTGGCATACTTAGGTATGCTTACCGATTCTCATATGACACAGATAAAGGCAAACGATTATCCTTTTGTTGAAGAGTTTGTAACAGATAATAGCGGTCGAGTCCATAAGGTTGTCTTGCAAGTTGAGGACTATCAACGGTTACTCGAAGCGATTGAAGATGAAGGTTTATATCAAGTCATGCAAGATGTTAAGCATGAAATTCCACTCAGCTTGAATGCTGCCCTAAAAAATCTTGATGGCGATGAAGGTTGAGTATTTACCAAGTTTCCTAAAAGATTTGAAGGCACTCAAAAGCACACCTAGCTACTCTGCAATTAGAAATCTGGTGTTCCAAGAGATTCCGAACTGTTCCAATTTTGAGGAAATTCGAGGTTTGAAGAAACTGAAAGCATCTGACAGTGCTTACCGCCTACGAATCGGGGATTACCGTATTGGCTTCTTTTTTGAAAATGACACAATAACGTTTGCTCGTGTCTTGCATCGTAGAGAGATCTATCGATCTTTTCCATAACAGTGCCATAACAGTGCCTTAACAGTCCGCAGGTCATAATCAGCAAGACCAAATTATTTATATTCAACTATCTACTTCCTCAAAAATAAGCGATGGAATTTTGGCAACTTCTGCGGATTGCAGCACTTCAGGGAACTGTTTCCAGGGAATGTTGCCGTCTTTGCTGGCCTGGTAGAGCTGACCAAATTGCAGCAGAGCCTCTGCTGCGGTGGCGGGGACGTTGGTGAAGAGATAGGTGGCTTTGTCTGGGGCAGAAAAGGCGGCTGAGCAGGGGCGAGAGCAAGTCCAGAGGCAGCCAACTTCACGAATGTCTAATGTGTCTTGTTCTGAGCAATGTTGATGCAGCTCGAGCAATTGATTGAGCAAAACAGCACCTTCAGCTTTGTCATAATCAACATCATCCGAGTGGACGGAGTTGCAAGATTTACAGACAAATAAAACGTCTTTAGGCATCAGTATCCCTACTCCTCAAGTATGTATTTAGACAGATCATCCAGAACCAGATTTGCATCAATGATACTGCTGTTAAACCAATAGTATGGATCAATCTGATACACTTTTCCCTGTCGGACAGCGTTTAGCTGAGACCAAAGGACATGACTCTGTAATTGCTTAACTAGCTGTGCACGTTCTTGATCATTATCACCCGAAGTCCGGATAAAAATTACATCACCATCTATTTGGGGGAGCTGTTCAAGGGAGATAATTTGGTAGCCCCTTGTCCAGTTCTGTGAAGAAGGTCGGGATAATCCCGCGTCCTCCAGAATACTACCAGCAAATACATCTTTAGGGATGAGACTGATCGTGTTATTACTATCTAGTTCTATTAGAGAAACTTGAGTTTGAGCTGCCTTTTCTCCCATGTTCTGCTTGAATTCTTGTGTTCGCTGGTAGTAAGCCTCTAATGCCTCGTTAGCTTCTTGAGATTTACCAATCGCCTCACCAAAGGCGAGTAACGTCTCCTTCCAAGATTGAGCCGTACCACTCCAACTAAATAGTAGGGTAGGAGCAATTTGCGAGAGTTGGCCATAAATAGGTTTAGAGGAATCAAAACCAACAATTAAATCAGGTTTGACCGATAGAATTTTCTCCAAACTCGGTTGAGTTACTAAACCTAAATAAGTAAACTCTCCTGGTAGACGTTGGAGATAAGCTTCATAAGCTGACAAGTTTGAGCTGTCGTCTAACTGCCATCCTGTTGAACCGGTTGGCTTAATGCCTAGCGCCAATGCATTGCCCAAAAAGAGAGGATTAATGGTCACTATTCGTTGGGGGCTTGCTGGAACTATGGTTTTCCCCATCGTATGCTCGACAATTCGAGTGACTGATGAAGGAGAGATATGATCTTGAGCCGTGATGTTGTGAGGACTTTTGCCGCTACAAGCGACAATAAGTATGAGTGCCAATACGCTCAAAAAACACCCTTTGATTACATGATGAATTTTATCAATCATTGAATATGAGTTATCAAAAACGAACTGAAACCGTTCCTCGAATGGTAAAAGGTGGACCAGGAACTACCCTATTGATACTATTCGCACTCTCAAAATAGTCTACATCAAACAAATTTTGGAAGTTGAGCTGAGCTTGCCAGTTATCACGTCGATAAAAGATGGCAGCATCGGTGCGCACGTAGCCGGGGAGCTCAAACGTGTTGGCTAAATCGGCAGGACGATCGCCCACCACGAAGATTCCTGCTCCAAATCCTAAGCCCTGGAAATCACCACTTTGAATTTCATAAGTTGTCCAGAGGCTACCACTATGCCTAGGCACGTTGTTCGGTCGATTTCCCTCAAAACCACTGGTATCCTCCGTAATCTCTGCATCGGTATAGGCATAACTAGCGATGAGATTCCAGCCGGGTAGAATTTCCCCAATCATATCTAGTTCAATGCCTCGACTACGACGCTCACCTACCTGAATGAAAAAGTTGGGGTCGTTGGGATCACTCACAATATCATTCTGGCGAGTCAGTTGATACGCTGCTAACGTTGCTGAGAGCCGACCGTCGAGAAAATCGGTTTTCACACCCACTTCAAATTGTTCACCGATGGTTGGTTCAAATGGTGTCTCGTCTGTATTTCTAAAACCAAAACCTCCTTGTGGTTGAAAGGAGCGGCTATAGCTGGCATAGAGTGAAATAGGTTCAATCGGCTGGTAGACGACGCCAAGCCGTGGACTAAATGCAGTATCACTTTGAGGCGTAGCTTCAATGCCTGCAAATGTATCTGTGTATAATTGCTCAGCCCAGTCAAAGCGACCACCAATAAGAAACTTTAGATTATCTGTAATTGCAATTAAGTCTTGAGCATACACACCTACAAAGCTATCCTTTGCATCTCCTCCACTGTTTTGGAGAATATTAAGTGGTGGCAGACCATACATGGGTTCAAATAAATCAATACTGGGAGCAGATCCTCCAAACTGCTCAAATGTATTGTTAAATCGACGCAGTTCTAAACCAAATAACAGTTCGTGACTAATAGAACCCGTCTGAACTTCACCAATGACATCTGTTTGTAGAGAGTAACCCTGTCTGTTTCCAGTTGTAAAGCCAGCACGGCGATTAACGGTTTTGTTATCTGCTTCCAGTCTTATTGGACGAATATTCCTGTTGGTGATAATATTGCCAAACTCAGCTCTAAAGGCATTTTGAATTGACCAGTTTTCACTAAACTCATGTTCTAGCCGGTAGCCAATAATCGTTGCTTCGAATCCAGTTTCCGAAAAATCTGGATCTCCCAGAAACCGTGATCGATCTACTTCACCTAAAGGGTTAGGTAAGACGGTACCAGCGGCAGGTAAGCCTGGAATAGAGGTTTGAGAACGGCGCTGATAGCTTGCTTCCACAATCAAGTTTGTATTCTCCCCTAATTGAAAGCTGAGAACGGGGGCAATAAATAACCGCTCGATATCCACGAAGTCGATAAAGGTACCGGAGTCTTGATAGAGTGCGTTGAGACGATAACGAATGGTGCGATCTTCATTGAGGGGACCCGAAAAATCAATGGAAGGGCTGTAAAAATCAAAGTTGCCAACAGTTCCCTGAACGGCATAATACGGGTCAGCTAAGGGCAACTCAGTGACTAGATTAATGATACCACCTGGTTCAGCTCCACCATAAAGGACTGAGGCAGGTCCTTTGAGCACTTCAATCCGTTCAACATTCGCCGTTTCAAAGGTAAGCGTAAATCCGCCTACGGTATTGCGAGTGCCATTTGTGAAAATGCTTTGTGCTGCATCAAACCCTCGAATAATAGGGGACTCAAAAAATTGCAGTGAGGAATTTCCGGCTGAAATACCGCTAACATTGCGGAGAGCATCACTGAGACTATTAGGTCTTTGATCCTCTAGTACCTGTCGCGGCACCACCTGAATCGACTGCGGCACATCACGAATTGGCGTATCAGTTCGAGTGGCCGTACTTGCCCTATCCACCCGATACCCAGTGTCCCCTTCCCCCGTCACCACAATTTGAATCGCATTATCCCCATCACCCACCTGGGCAACACCTGGCACCACACTCAACACCAGATTCCCGGCCTCTACACCCACCTGAGCCTGGGGTGCTGCCTCAGCTCCCGTTATCGATACCCGCACCCGATCGCCCGGTAAACCCGTCACGCTCACCAGCGCAATCCCCTCCGCCGGGCCAAACTGCTCAAAGGCATCCCCTTCTGGCAGTGCCAGCACCGCATTGGAAATCTCAGCAATCAGGGCATTGCCCACCACCGAAGTAGAAGGAGATTCCAAAGGCTCAGACGTTTCCAGCGTGATTTCTAAACCCGTCTCCGTTGCATTCACCCGCACCCCCGTCACCTGCACCAGCGATTGAGCAATTTGAGCCATCCATTCATCTATGGTGGTTGCGGGTTGGTCAAAGTCGCTGAGATAGAAAATATTGTTATTGGGCTGTTGTCCCTGGTCATCAGTGACCTGGGTGAGGTCATCGGTGATTTGAAGCTGGGACTGCTCCGAGGACAAAGGACGACGGACAGCGGATGCTTCCCCCGGCACTGGATTGGTCACGATCGTTTCTGCCTGAACAGATTGCCCAGCTAATACCGCCAAAACACCCACACTAAGCGCCAAAACCTGAATTTGATTCATGATCCACTCCTGACACCGTTATGCTAAACGAGGAAGAGCAAGGCGTTGAGACGCAACCGTTCTGCTCTACCAATTAAGAATGCTTCTCAAAAGCTTATCGGGAATAGCAGGGCAATGGAGAAAGGAAATGCGCCTGAAAGGGAATATTTTGCGCCCAAAACGGAATAAGTGCGATCGCCCCTTGATCAACCCCACGCTAAAATTAGTTCACGTTAATCCAACAGGTCGGGCTCATGATTCCCCTCGTTCTGGAGATGGAAACCGCAGATATTCACCTGAGCGATGAGCAGTTTTATCAGCTCTGTCAGATCAACCGAGACTTGAGGCTGGAGCGCACTGCCGCAGGGAAACTGATTATTATGCCGCCAACGGGATGGGAGACTGGAAACCGCAACCTTAAACTGGGTCAGCGTTTAGGTAATTGGGCTGACGCAGATGGCACAGGACTGGGGTTTGATTCTTCTACCGGGTTTATCCTGCCCAATGGCGCGACGCGATCGCCAGATGCAGCCTGGGTGAAACGAGAGCGTTTAGAAGCACTCCGCCCTGATCCCAATCAATTTTTACCGCTCTGTCCAGATTTTGCCATTGAGTTACGTTCTGCCAGTGATGATCTCGACAGGGTGCGAGCCAAAATGCAGGAATATCTGGAGAATGGAATGCAGTTGGGCTGGCTGCTTGACCCCTATGGCCAGCAAGTTGAAATTTATCGAGTTGGGCAACCCGTTGAGGTGTTAAAGTCCCCAAAAGAGCTATCCGGAGAGACGGTGTTGTGTGGATTTGTGCTGCAACTGGATGGGATTTTGTCATCAGCGGATGACCGCTAATCCTCTCAAAGGTTCAAGATATCCTCAATCTGGCTAAACTTCCGAGATTGCAAGGATGGGATGATGAGTATGCAATCGATCGATTTACAATCCAGGTCTGCTCGGCGATCCTTGCCACCTTTACAAAGTGGCGATCGCCTCACTCGCTCTGAGTTTGAGCGGCGGTATGCAGATGCACCCCAGATTAAAAAAGCCGAACTAATTGAAGGAATTGTTTACGTGGCATCTCCACTGCCCCATGAGCAGCATGGCAAACCCCATAGCCGAGTGATGACTTGGTTGGGGATCTATCAGGCAATGACTCCAGGGGTTGATTTGAGTGATGCACCAACGGTCAGACTTGATCTAGATAATGAGCCTCAGCTGGATGCCGTATTGTTTATTAAAGCGGAGGCAGGCGGGCAAACCCAAGTCAGCAGCGATGGCTATATTGAAGGATCCCCCGAATTAATTGTTGAAATTGCCGCCAGCAGTGCCGCGATCGATACCGGGATCAAAAAGCAAGTCTATCGCCGCAACGGTGTGTTGGAGTATGTGATCTGGCAATCATACGAAAATCAACTGGAGTGGTTTCAATTAGTGGAAGATGAGTATCGACCGTTGATGCCGGATGGGGACGGCGTCCTTCGCAGTCGAGTATTTCCCGGCCTGTGGCTGGCGGTGGCATCCTTGCTAAGGGAGGATATGGTGAAGGTGCTAGCCGTGGTGCAGGAGGGCTTAAATTCATCAGAGCACGCTGCATTTATCCAGCAGTTACAGCAAAACTAATTCCACTTTCCTGCAATTGGACTACTGCCATTGCTGCATGGAGAAGGTCTTGGGATTCACCCCAAACGTCTTGCGAAACACAGCGGCAAACTGACTTTGACTGGCGTAGCCTACGGCTTGGGCAGTCTCATTGACATTCATGTGTCCCTGCATCAGCAGAACCCTGGCTTGTTCCATGCGGAACTGACGCAAATAGCCAAATACTGTGGTGTTAAACACCTGCCGAAAGCCCCGCTTTAAGGTGCATTCGTTCAGTCCGATCTGTCGCGCCAACTGCCCAATTGACAGTGGATTGTCTAGATTCTGGCGCAAAACTTCTTTGGCGAGATGTAGCCGATCGACATCATCCGGTTTCAGATCGGCAAACCATTTTTTTCCTGAATGAATGTCTGCCTCCTGTTCCAGCAAGAGTGACATTAATTCCCACACCTTACCTTCCAGAAACATCCGCTGGGTAAACCCCTGATAGGGGCAGTGCAAAATCTGCCACAAAGCAATGCACATAGCTGGGGTTGCCCGTCCCGGACGGACGTAGTACTCCTGATTCGGATCGCCAATCAAGTGCTGTAGCGTATCGGGCACTTCTCCATCGGGATTTCCGGTAAATGATCGAAACACCTCCGGCTCAAGATGCACACTCAGCCGACGGATTCGCTGTTTAACAGATACTTGACCCCGCTCACCGGGAGCAATGCCGCTACCAAATAGGCTGTAAGGAGTTGCACGAGTTAGGCTGGAAGTCTTTTCGGGAAGATGAAAGGTGTATTCTAGCGGGTGTTCACGGTCAGCCGAATAAGTGCAGATATCTTCGTGGCATTGGTAGTCTGCGATCGTCAACTCTAGCCCCTCTCGCAGACAGATCGTGCGAACATAGCCGTGCCCTAACCGGGCTGGGAAGGGATGAACCCATTCAAACCCGTCGGAGGCTGGTTCTGCAGCCTCAGCGGCCACGCTCTCACAAATAAGTTCCCAGTAGTCGTTTTGGGAAAGGGCGATCGCCATGGGTATCGTCTCTGATTAACTGTGGTGGCCTCTAATTGTGAAATGTCTGAGAATTATTGTCAATAATTTGGACAAAGTTCTCGATCTCTGAATTAAGATTGCCTCTAATACAGCGGTTCTCATCTGAGTGAGGTACGGGGTGTGGGGGTGTAACCCCCACGCAGGGGGCAGCGCCCCCTGCACCCCATGTACTCCATTGATCTGTAAACCGCTATAAGGAGATGAACTGTACTTGAGTCTGAAGTTACAGTCGAGCTGAAACGACATGGGCTGGGGTAGTGGACTGAGTTGGGGCTGAGCTGGATGGTTGCCAAGGAAAGGCATCTACTTGAATGGCGTCTAAGCGAGCCTTCATGGCGGTGAGCAGTTGCTCACGATCTTCAGCAGTAATGGCATGAGCTGCAACGGCAGCATCAATCAGTTGAGTGGGGGGCTGTGAGGGCAAAATGCCGCTGCGACTGGCCTGTTTGATTTGAGCCAGAATGCCCTCGGCTTTCACCGATAGCTCAAAGGCATGTTCTAAGCGGCCCAGAGCTTCGGTGGAGTCGGTGGGTAGGAAAATGTCTGGGGTGATGCGATCGCGCCCCACCCCAGGCGTTTGCAGCACCTGAGCCACGGCTTGCCCCAGGGCATCACGGGGAGGGGTACCCAAGGGATTTAGACGCACGGCAAACCGTAACGGAGCCAGCAGTCCTTGAGGGGGAAGATTGGCCAAAATGCCCTCTAGGGATTCCTGCATCTGGGTGAGGGCGAATTGCAGCCCCCAGTGGATGAAGGGTAGGTCTTCTGGGCGGCGGCCTTCGGCCTCATAGCGGCGCAGAATGGCAGTGCCCAAATACAGCCAGCTCAGCCAGTCGGCAAAGCGACCGGTGAGGGCTTCCCGGCGTTTGAGGCTGCCCCCAAAGGTGAGCAGCACCCCATCGGTGAACAGAGCAAAGGTGGCTGCTGCCCAGGTGAGGCGGCGGTAGTAGGGGGCAGTGGCTCCGGTTACAGGGGCTCTGGCCAGACGGCCTCGGGTGAGGCTGAGAAGCAAAGTACGGCACAGATGGCGCACCGTGGCTCCTAGGTGGGGCCAGATCACCCGATCAAAGGCGGCAATGTTGTTCTGCTCCAGAGCGGCAATTTCGGCATAGACGTAGGGGTGGCTGCGAATGGCTCCCTGGCCAAAAATTATCAGGGTACGGGTGAGGATATTGGCCCCTTCCACGGTGATGGCGATGGGCATGGCGGTATACAGGTTGGCCAGGAGGTTGCGGGGGCCGCGACAGATGCCCGCCCCCCCCAGAATGTCCATGCCGTCGCTGACAATCTTGCGGGTTAGCTCAGTGGACTGGTACTTGGCAATGGCGGCCACCACCGCAGGCTGTTCCCCTTGATCCACAGCGCCCACGGTGTAGAGGCGCAGGGCATCCAGGAGGTAGGTGAGGCCCCCGATGCGAGCCAGGGGTTCGGCCACCCCTTCAAAGCGACCAATGGGGAGGCCAAACTGTCGCCGCACCACGGCATAGGCTCCGGTGACCTGGCTGACGAGCTGAGCCACGCCCGTACAACTGGCCGGGAAGCTCACCCCCCGACCGGCGGCCAGGGTTTGCATCAGCATCTTCCAGCCCTGACCGGCCTGGGCGACGCCGCCAATGATGTGATCCAGGGGCACAACCACATCGTGGCCTTCCGTGGGCGAGTTGTAGAAGGGTACCCCCATGGGGTCGTGGCGGTGGTCAATGACCACACCAGGGGTGGCAGTTGGCACCAGGGCGCAGGTGATGCCCAGATCTTCAACCTCGCCCAGGAGATGGTTGGGGTCGTAGAGACGGAAGGCCAGCCCCAGAAGGGTGGCGATCGCACCTAGCGTAATGTAGCGCTTGCGCCAGTTGAGCCGCAGATAGAGCTGGCCATCGGTTCCCTGGAACACCTCACCTCGGGAGGTCAGACTGGCGGCATCGGAGCCGGCCTGGGGTTCGGTGAGGGCAAAGCAGGGGATGTCTTCTCCCTGAGCCAGTCGGGGCAGATAGCGGGCTTTTTGTTCGGGAGTGCCGTAGCGCAGCAGCAGCTTGGCGGGTCCTAGGGAGTTGGTGACGCCCACGGTGGCCACATGGGTAAAGGAGCGGGAGGCGAGCTTGGCCATGACCGCGCTATAGGCCAGGTTTGAGAATCCCAAACCGCCGTATTCCGGGGGAATCATCATGCCAAAGAAGCGTGCTTGCTTCAGATGGGCCCACACCTCCGGAGGCAAATCCCGGCGTTCATAGATTTCCCAGTCCGTGGCCATGCGGCAAACCTGCTCCACTGGGCCATCCAGAAAGGCTTGCACCTCCGGGGGCACCTGGGGATAGGGGGCGGCCAGGAGCCGCTGCCAGTTGGGTCTGCCGTTAAAAAATTCCCCTTCCACGCCCACGGTACCGGCTTCAATGGCAGCCCGCTCAGTGGCGGAAATGGTGGGCAAGACCTGGGCAGACCGCAGCCCGGCCACCAAAGGGGCGGTGATCAGCCGCTGCCGCAGCCAGGGCACATTCACCAGCAGCACCAGGAGGCCATAGAGTCCCCAGACCCACAGGGGCGGTTGCACCCCGATCAGGATCAAGGCTCCATAGGCTAACCAACCCCACAGAGGTGCGCCCCCATAGCCCAAACCTAGACCCAGGATCAGGTAGCCGAGGACGGCTAGCAGTATCAATTCTCCACTCATAGCCCCCTCCTAAACGCGTAAATTTTCAAAGACGCCCGCCGCCCCCATACCACCGCCCACACACATCGTCACCAGGCCATAGCGAACGCCCCGACGCTCCATTTCGTGAAGGAGCGTGGCGGTGAGTTTGGCTCCAGAGCAGCCCAGGGGGTGACCCAGGGCAATGGCTCCGCCGTTGACGTTAATCCGCTCTTCCGGTAGACCCAGCTTGTGAATCACAGCCAGGGTCTGGGCGGCAAAGGCTTCGTTGAGTTCAATCAGGCCGATGTCTGCCAGGGTTAGCCCCACCTGTTTCAGCACCTTGGGGACGGCCTCCACCGGGCCAATGCCCATGATCTCTGGGGGCACGCCCACGACGGTATAGCCCAGGAGCCGACCCAAGGGCTGGATGCCCAACGCTTTGACCTTGCGATCGCACATCAGCACCGCCGCTGCCGCCCCGTCGGATTTTTGGGAGGCATTGCCAGCGGTCACGGTTCCTCCGACTTGGAAGACGGGCTGGAGCTGGGCTAAAGCCTCCAGGCTGGTGTCAGCCCGAGGACCTTCATCGATGTGGAAGTAGGTTTCTGAGGCAACCCCCTGTCCATGGTCATCCTGGGTCTCGCGGACGGGCACCGGCACAATTTCGGGGGTAAACCGACCGGCCTGGATGGCGGCCAGAGCCTTTTGGTGCGATCGCAGCGCCCAGGCATCTTGATCAGCTCGGGACACCTGATACCCCTGAGCCACTTTTTCTGCCGTCAGCCCCATGGACAGATACACCTCCGGGTGCTGGGCCAGCAGCTCTGGGTTGGGCGACAGATGGTGTCCCCCCATGGGCATCAGGCTCATGGACTCGGCCCCTCCCGCCACCACCACCTCCGCCTGGTGAGCCAGAATCGCCTGGGTGCCCATAGCAATGGTTTGGAGGCCAGAGGCACAAAAGCGGTTCACCGTACAGCCGGGAACCGAGTCGGGCAGCCCCGCTCGCTGGGCCACCACCCGCCCCAAGTTAAAGCCCTGCTCGGCTTCTGGGAAGGCACAGCCCATGAGGACATCCTCAATCTGGTCGGGCGTGAGGCCAGGAACCTGGGCGATCGCACCCTGCACCGCCACCGCCCCCAAGTCATCGGGCCGCACATGGCGGAGAACTCCCTTACCGGCTTTGCCGACTGCCGTCCGCACACTGCTGACAATATAGGCATCCATGGTGCAATTTCCTCAAAATGTGATGGGAGCAGCCCCCTAATTCCGCAGGGGCTTCTTGGTCTTGAGCAAATGGGCAATGCGCGCCTGGGTTTTGGGCTCCCGCAGCAAGGGCACAAACTGCTGCCGCTCCAGCGCCAGCAGATGATCTTCAGACACCCAGGCCGGTGCTGAAAAGTCGCCCCCTGTGATCACCTGGGCCAACCGCTGGGCCAGGGCGCGATCGTAGTCCGAGATATAGCCCCCGGCCTGGAAGAGATAGGCTCCATGCTCCAGCACCGCCCGACCGGGACGCCCCAGTACCCGAATCTGACGGGGAGCCGGGGGTCGATAGCCCTCTCGGCTGAGGCGCAACACCTCTTCTTTGGCCACCGCTAGCCGCCGATCCGCATCCATAACCACGCGGGTCGTGGGGGGCAAGAATCCCCAGTCCTGAGCTTCTAGGGCACTGCCCGACACCTTGGCCATGGCAATGGTGGCAAAGGCTCGACTCAAAAACGGCTGCACCTCACTGGCGCGCTCCGACGCGCCCCGTTCTGACGCCCAGGCTGCTAGGCGCATGATCCCCCCCGCTCCGGGAATCAGACCCACGCTCAGCTCCACCAGGCCGATATAGCTTTCCGCCGCCGCCACCACCTGGGGACAGGCCATCACCAGCTCACAGCCGCCCCCAAGGGCTCGCCCCTGCACCGCTGCCACGATGGGCTTCGGGAAATAGTGCAGACGCTGCAAAAGGGATTGGAACTGGCTAATTAACGCCTCGATGGCGTCCAGGCGACCCTGCTGAGCCAGCCCCGCCATTTCCACCAAATTGGCTCCGCCACAAAAGTTGGGGCTAGCATTGCCAATTACCAAACCGTGCCAGTCTTCGACCGCCAGACGATCCAGGACGGTGGCCAGTCCTTCGATCACCTTGAAGCTGAGCGTGTTGCCCTTGGAGCGAAACTCATAGAGCACCACGCCCTCGCCCAGATCCACCAGAGCGGCTTCCGGATTCTGCCAGAGGATACGCTGGGGATCCTGGCAAATGGCCTTGAGATCTAGATCTGGACTGAGATGGTGCAGCAATCGTCCTTTTTCTCGGTGGCGCTGAGAGAGGGCTTGAGAAGTCTCATCCACCCCTGCATTAGCCCCCCCGACCCCCCAAGTTTGGGGGGAGGAAGGCGACAACTCTGTTCCTGTTCCCCCCAAACTTGGGGGGCTAGGGGGGCGAGTCCAAGATCTAGACACCTTTTCAAACACTCTCTGAGCATCTGTTTCATCCTGCTGCCATTGCTCGACCCAATTCGGCAACACCATCCCCCGCTGAGCCAGATCTGTGCTCACCCGCTCGATGCCCAGGGCTTGCCACAGGCCAAAGGGCCCCAGCTCCCAACCAAAACCCCAGCGCATGGCCCGATCAATATCAGTGGGGTGATCGGCAATTTCAGGGATGCGGTGGGCACTGTAGTGAATTAGCGCCAGGGTGGTGTCCCGGAAAAACTGTCCGGCTCGTCCCGGATCCGCATAGAGGCGGTGCAGCCGTTCGCCCAAGTCCGGCAGGGCTGCGATCGCATCTAAATCCCCCAAGTC
Organism: Petrachloros mirabilis ULC683; assembly: GCF_009939295.1. GTDB lineage: Bacteria > Cyanobacteriota > Cyanobacteriia > Thermosynechococcales > Thermosynechococcaceae > Petrachloros > Petrachloros mirabilis. Next base: position 29,539 of record NZ_WVIC01000017.1, on the reverse strand, counting down.
CAGAGGAGCAGGTGGCTCATAGGCCAGGGTCTGGGGGTTGAGGCTGAGAATTTGTCCCTGCACCTTTTTGTAGAACCCCTGGCCGGTTTTGGCACCTAAAGATCCGGTCTCCACTAGCTTGTGGAGCAGATCAGGGACACGGAATAACTGGCGGTGCTCATCCTGGGGAACCGCCTGGTAGAGGTGCATGGCCACCGCTCGTAAAATATCCAAACCCACCAGATCAGCAGTGCGAAAGGTCGCCGATTTGGGTCGTCCCACCAGAGCACCCGTGAGGGTATCAATTTCGGTGATGGTGTAGCCCTCTAAGAGCGATCGCAGTCCCAGGAGAATGGCAAACAGGCCAATGCGGTTGCCAATGAAGGTGGGGGTGTCCTTGGCCACTACGACGCCCTTGCCCAGGTACAGCTCCGCAAAGGCTCGCAGCCGCTCTAGCACCTGGGGATCGGTGTCGGGGGTGGGAATCAGCTCCAGCAATTTCAGATAGCGGGGGGGGTTAAAAAAGTGGGTGCCCAAAAAGCGCCGCCGAAAACTGGGACTGCACCCAGCCGCAACCTGGTGAATGGGCAAGCCGCTGGTGTTGGTGGAAATGACGGTCTGCTCGCCAACAACGGTTTCCAGGCGAGCCATGAGCTGGCGTTTAATGGTCAGATCTTCCACAACGGCTTCGATCACCCAGTCCACATCAGCCAGGCGTTCAAAATCCTGGTCATAGTTGCCGGGAATCACCCGCTGCACCACCGCTTCCGTAAAAAAGATTGGGGGTGAGGCGGCACGGCCTTTGGCTAGGGCGGTTTCCACCAGGGCATTGGGGCTGTCATTTGAGCTGGCATTGGGGCTGGCCAGATCCAACAGATGCACGGTCAGCCCTGCATTGGCCAGGTGGGCGGCAATTTGGGTGCCCATCACCCCGGCACCCAGAACGGCGGCGGTGCGGAATGGCGTTAACATGGCGCGAATCTCCTCGCTTTACAGTAGATCAATGGAGGGGGGTGGAGAGGCATAGGGAACTGGAATCGGCAGGGGTGACGAATCCGGGGCGACCTCGGCGGTGGATGGCCGCAGAGCCGCGCGCCGGGGGCGGCTTGCGTAGAGAGCCTCAATGTCGGCAGCAAAGACGGTGTAGATGCGATCGCGGTTCAACGTCCCGTCCCCATGGAGCAATTGGTTCTCAACCGTCAGCACCGCATCCACCAATCGAAACTGCTTCACCGTAGACCAGGGGGCCAAGGAGTGATTGGCCTGATCCACCAGGGCTTGATACCAGGCCAGCACCTGGGGATGCCGCAGCAAACTCTCAAAGCGGTGTTCCAGCCCCAGCCGGTGCGCCCGCTGAGCCAGGGCTTCCCGGTGGGGGAAAATCAACATGGCACAGAATTTACGCTGAGCCCCCACTGCGATCGCCTGAGCCACCAGGGGTGACGCTTGCACCCGCGTTTCCAGGGGCAAGGGCGTCACATACTTGCCCGTCGAGAGCTTAAAGAGAGATTTCTTGCAACCGATGATTTTCAGAAAACCCGCCGCCGTGATTTCAGCGCGATCGCCAGTGCGCAGCCAGCCCTCTGCCGTCAGCACCTGAGCCGTGGCCTCGGGATTGCGGTAGTATCCCAACAGGGTGTAAGGACTGCGAACCCAAAGTTCCCCGTCCGCCACGATCCGAATGTCTGCGCCCGGAATTGGCAGACCGACCGTTCCAGCTCGATTTTGACCTCGGCGGTTAAAACTGACCACACAACTTTCGGTGAGCCCATAGCCCTGGAACACCGGCAGTCCTGCTGCCCCAAAGAAGTTGGCTAACCTTGGATTTAAAGCCGCCCCACCCGTGAGCAAATAGCGTAAGCGTCCCCCAAACAGGCGTCGCCAGCGCCAATACACCAGCAGATCGGCCACTACTCGCTGTGCCTGCTGCCAGAGCGACTGAGGAGATCCAATCTCGAACTGTTCCGCCAGACGAGTGACCCAAATGAGAACTCTCTGGCTGAACTGCTGCCACCAGGCCACCAGAGTGGCCCACGCCCAAATTAATCCCAAGACATGTAGACTGCCCCACAACTGAGCGATTTCTGAGTCGGGGCGCTCTGGCAGGGGACGGTGAACCTGTTCTTCGATCTTGCTGTGAATTTTGTCCAGCAACAACGGTACGGTAGCAAAAACGGTGGGTCGTACCTCTGGCAAATGCTTCATGACGCGATGGGGCGTACTCAGATAGAGGGAATGGCCATAGTAGAGATGGCCATAGAGCAACACCCGCGCAAAAATATGAGTCAACGGCAAAAAGGACAGGGCGACTTCTTGCTGACCCCACCGCAGATCAGGGAAGCTGGCAAAGGCGGCCAGGGCGTTGGCAGCCAGGTTGCCATGGGACAGCATCACCCCATGGAGTTCCCCCGTGGCACTGGGGGTATAAATCAAGGTGGCTAGGGTGTGAGGATCCAGTTGGCTGGACGGGGGGAGGGGGCTGGGATGCTGGCGTCCCAATTGACGTAACTCGGCTAGCGATCGCACCTGAATGCAGGGTGGCACTTGAGGGCAGGGCCGCTCCAAGCGTCCATGACACAGAAATAAGGGGATGTGTAGACAGGCTACCTGAGATCCTGGGTCAGCAGCAGGGATGGTGTCACCCATCGAGGCTGTCAATAACTCCCGCTGTCGTTGCGCCCAGTCTGGGGGCACTGTCGCCACAATCACCTGTTCCAGGTCAGGGGTGTCCCACAAATAGGGCGTCATTTGGGCTAGCAGATCAAGGTCTGAAATCACCAACACCCGCGCTGCGGTGTGCTTCAAGATAAACACCACATGGTCGCAGGTTTCGGTTAAGTCAATGGGAACCGTGACCCAGTGCGCCAGCAGCCCCCCCATATCCACCAGGCAAAAATCTAAATCGCTGTGCATTAACAGCGCCACCCGAGGCGGCTCGGTGGCCAGCGCGTCTGGCATTAATATTCTTAACCCCTGGGCAATCTCTTGGGCAGCCGTCTGAAAGGCTTGATTAGAAAGAGACTGCCAACCCTGATCGGTCCATTGGTTGAACGCTCGCGGATTGGGGGTGCGATCGCACCCCACCCTCAACAACTCAGGCAAAGTTAACTGAGCAGTATTTTCTAAACCAAGTGGGTGGGACAAAAAAGGCCGCAACATAGTCTTTAGAACCATGGTGGAAGGGTGAATGCCAAAGGCGAATGTCGCCTTCCCTAGACGCCAGGAAAGGCCAACAAACACCCTTAATGAGAAAACACCACAGACCTAAACAGCCCAAACTCAGGTGTAAACGTTAGTTTTGAAAAATTTCGCGGTTTAAGTCTGAAACAATCCCAAATCGACCCTTTCAAGCAATGGGGTGTGGCTTAAAGACTGCTTTCAAAAACTAAGACGCTGTTACGGCCACGCCTAGTCTTGCTTTGATCAGGGATTTTATTATACCATTTGAGTATAGCATATCTCTATACAGATGACATCAACCCAGCTTTGCATCAGGATTCCAGAGCATGAGCTCAAAATCCTGGATCGCTACGCCAAGCAGACAAAGCGAACCAAGACCGACATTATTCGTGAGTTCATTCGCTCTCTAGATGGCACAGGTCTGTCAGACTTTGAGCAGCAGGATGCTTCTGACCCACCCTAAAGACGCCTACGCTGCCTCGTGGTCAACAGTGTTGCTGCCTGTGTACCTCTGGCAAACACAATTATCTCATCTGGCTCAAAGAGGGTGGGTCAGAACAAGTCTCTGTGACTAAAACTCACCGCCTTAATCCTGTACAGGAGTGCCTCCATGAACCCGTCCGAGTGGGTACAGACTGCTCACAATCTGGAAACCTATTGCCAGGGCTTTTTTGCTGGGGCTGGCAACTGCTCGCTGTTTTATCAACGCTGGCTACCTGCTATTCAGTTGCAAGCTGTTCTGGTCATTGTGCATGGCTTGGGGGGACACAGCGGCTGGCACAGCATCATTGCCACCCATTTTGTGCCGCGCCAGTATGGCGTCTACACCTTTGACTTGCGGGGTCATGGTCGCTCTCCCGGTCTGCGCGGTCACATTAACCATTGGTCGGAGTTTCGGGCTGATTTAGAGTGCTTTGTCCAGTTCGTCCAGCAAGAGCATCCCCACATCCCTATTGTTGCGGTGGGTCATAGCCTGGGGGGCACCATTCTTTTAGACTATGTGCTGCATCATCCCCAAGTTCTGCAAGGGATAATTGTCACCGCACCAGCCATTGGCGCAGTTGCCATTTCGCCTGTGAAGCTAGCCCTGGGGCGCTTACTCTCCCGTATTTGGCCACAGTTTAGCCTCTCCACAGGGTTTGATCTGACTTGTAGTACCCGTGATCCAGACGTGCTGGCGGCCTATCAGCAAGATCCCTTGCGGCATCGTCTGGGTACAGCTCGACTCAGTACCGAATTTCAACAGGCGGTGAACCGGATTCAGTCTCAGGCTGCGAGTTTGCAGGTACCCATTTTGCTGCTGCATGGCACCGCCGATTGCGTGGTGCCGATTTCCGGCAGTCGTCAGTTCTTTGATCACCTCACCCTGGCTCAGAAGGTGAAGCGAGAATACACTGGAGCCTATCACGATCTCTACAACGATCTCAGCCGCGATCAGGTACTCACCGATATTGAGGACTGGCTCACCCAGCGGGTGCCTCGGACGGGAGATTGAATGGGCCTGTCAGCAAATCTCAACAAATCTGCCCCAAATCTAAAGTCAAGATTTATACCTGGTCGCTCTAGACCCATTAGAAGGTATGGTACTGCGTATGCTTTGCAACGAGTCGAAGGAGCAATATGGGCAAGCGAATTGGGATTCTGACCAGTGGCGGAGACTGTGCCGGACTCAATCCAGTTATTCGTGCTGTAGTTCTTCGTGCCGCTGAATATGGCTGGGAAGTGATGGGCATACGACAGGCCACCCAAGGGCTCATGGCTGATCCACCCCAAGCTGTTCTTCTAGATCCCAAGGCGGTTGGCTCACTGCTCACGGCTGGTGGTACGGTTTTGGGTACAACCAATAAGGGCAATCCCTTTGCCTTTCCGATGCCCGATGGCACCCTGCGCGATCGCTCCGAGGATATTAGCCGGGGGTACCACCAGTTAGGGTTGGATGCCATCATCGGCATTGGCGGAGATGGCAGTCTGGCCATTCTGCGGAAGCTGGCTCAGCAAGGGGGCTGGAATCTGGTAGGCATTCCCAAAACCATTGACAATGATGTGGGGGTCACAGAGCGCTCCATTGGCTTTGATACCGCCGTTAATATTGCCACGGAAGCCCTGGATCGGCTTCAGTTTACGGCTGCCAGCCACAGTCGGGTGATTGTCTTAGAAGTGATGGGACGAGATGCGGGTCACATCGCCATCAGTGCTGGTATTGCAGGTGGAGCCGACATTATCCTGATTCCTGAGATTCCCTTCTCTGTGGAAAAAGTGTGTGACAAGCTCAAGGAGCGGCAAGCCCAGGGCAAAAACTACTCTTTGATTATTGTGGCAGAAGCAGCCCGCACAGAAACGGGGACAGCTATCACTACCACTGACAGCCTGGGGCAATGTCGGCTGGGGGGCATTGGTCAGTACCTTACCGAAGAAATTTGCCAGCGTCATGTTGCCGAAACCCGAGTCACCGTTCTGGGGCATGTGCAGCGGGGGGGCATTCCTTCACCCCTGGATCGATTGATTGCCTCGGCCTTTGGCGTGGCTGCTGTGGATCTCGTTGCCGAAGCACGGTTCGACCACATGGTGACCTGGCAAAACCGGAAAGTGGTGAGTGTGCCCATTGCTGATGCGATCGCACACTACCAAGCTGTCGATCCTGAAAGCACGCTGGTACGAACGGCGCGAGGGTTGGGGATTTACCTAGGAGACTGAGAGGCTGTTTTGACATCCTCTCATGCCCTACATTCGCCCCCCAACCCCCCCGAGGACTTAAACAAACGTGAGTTCGAGGACTTATCCGCCCTCACCCCCTAGCCCCCTCTCCCAACATTGGGAGAGGGGGAACAGAGCACAAATTCAAGGTTTTAGCCCCTCTCCCAACATTGGGAGAGGGGTTGGAGGGCAGACGAGAGCTGTCGAACTCACGTTAAACAATGATCTAAGCCCCCCAGAATGGGGGATTTAGGGGGCGGGTGCAAGGCGTTAAAAACTTTTCAAACCGCCTCTGAGGCCAAAATTTGATCGTCTAGAGAAAAGTCAATCGAAGCTTGATCGCGCTTCTGAGCCAAGTAGTCTTGCTGGAACGAATCTTGCAGACCGGTCACCAGGTCAAACTGAGGCTGCCAATCTAGATCGGTCATGGCTTTGTGAACATCGGTAAAAAAATGCTGCACCCGCATGGGAAAGGCTTTGCGCTTGCCAAAGTCAAAGGCTTTGGGGTCATAGTGAACGAACTTGAGTTGCTCTGGGGACCTCCCGGCTGCGATCGCGCAGGCCCGAGCCAGTCCATTGAAGGTGACCGCTCGCGCACCGCTGATGTTGTAAATCTGCCCAACCGCCTGGGGATTTCCGAGGGTGGCCACCATAGCAGCGGCTAGATCGTTCACATGACCAAACTGGGTAAAATGGGTGCCATTGCCAGGAATGGGGAGGGTGCGATCGCGCACAATCCGATCAAAAAACCAAGCCTCTAAGTCATTATAATTTTGAGACCCATAGATATAAGTAGGACGAATAGCCGTGAATGGAAGCCCCTGAGCCTGTAAGTAGTCTTCTGTCTCAGACTTTCCTCGGTGACGACTGTTTGGATCTAGGGCATCCCCCTCTCGGTGCGGCATTTGATCCGACTTGAGATAGACCCCCGCCGAACTCATATAAATAAACTGCTGGATGCGACCTTGAAATATTTCGACTAGCGGCTGAGTATCGCTAAGTTCACGGCCATTATTGTCAAAAATGACATCAAAGTCTTCCGTCGCCAAAGCGGCCTTCAATTGCGCCCCATCCTGCCGATCTCCTTGAAGGTGGCGCACCCCCTGAGGAATCGGACGCTTACCTCGACTAAAGATTGACACCTCATGGCCTTGAGCAAGTAGCAGCCGAATTAGGTACACTCCAATAAAGCGGGTACCCCCCATCACCAAGATCCGCATGTGCCGTCAATTCCTTATGATCACTAAGTCGTCACTCACTAGTGTACGGTGCTGCCCTCAACATAAATCCTACAAGTTGTTGAAACTTTTGAGAACGATTGCGAGTCTCACCAACAAAGACTGTTTGAAAGCGACTGATTAATGACATTCTGATTTATATAGATAAGGACTGATACAAATGCTTTTTTGTCAAGTAGCCAAATTCAAACGTCATGCCCTAATTGCGGCACTCACACCCCTGCTCTTAGGTAGTGCAGGCCAAGTTGGATTGGCGCTGAGTCAGGCCAATCCATTAGAACAGTCGCCCTCCTCAATGCGTCTAGCTCAGACTTACACCAACAACCAAATCAGAGCTAATAAACTGCTGCGAGAGGGGGTTGAAAAATTCTCCAAAGGGGACTACCAAGGTGCCCTCCAAGCCTACAATCAGTCAATTCAGCTTGACAACACCGAAGCCTTAGCCTTTGTGAACCGTGCCAATGCCCATCTTGCCCTCAATAATCGGCAGGCTGCCATAGCAGACTACAACCAAGCGCTGAAACTCAAGCCTGACTCGGGGGAGCTGTACTACAATCGGGGTCGTCTCCATGCCGTTCTAGGGCAGCCCACCAATGCCCTCAATGACTTCAACAAAGCCATCGAAAAAGGGGAAGCCAAAGCACCTGTTTACTACAGTCGCGGCGTCGCTCACATGACTTTGGGTAATGCCCAAGCAGCCCTCCAAGACTACAGCAAAGCCATTGAATTGGATGGGAACTACATTCGGGCTTACTACGATCGTGGCATTGTTCATCATCAGCTGGGTCAAAATGCTGCGGCACTGGCTGACTTTTCTCAAGTCTTGCAGCGGGATGCGTCTCATCGACAAGCCTACAAGAATCGAGGCAGCATCCACACCCTAATGGGAAATCACACTGCTGCTATCAATGATTTCAACCAAGCCCTGCGGTTAGATCCACAGGATGCCAAAACTTATTACAACCGAGGTGTGGCCTATGCCCTATCGGGTAATCGCCAAGCAGCCATCAATGATTATTCTGAAGCCATTCGCTTAGATGCTCGGTATGCAGCGGCCTATGCCAATCGTGGGAATGCCCAACTCCTGATCGGCAACCGCCAATCGGCACTAGAGGACTACAACCGAGCCATTGCCTTGGATCCTAACAATGCCACAGCATTCAGCAATCGGGGCATGGTTTATGATAGCCAGGGTAACCCCCAGGCTGCGGTTAATGACTATTTACATGCTGCCAAGCTCTTTCAGCAACAGGGTAAAACGGCTGAATATCAGCGCCTACAGGGTGCCATTAGTCGCCTAGGTCAGTATGTGCCCACTGCAACCACCCCAGCATCTCCTACTGAAGCTATAGGTGGTGTTGAAACCTTTGAACCTACTCCTGAAACTCAGCCCACTCCGACTCCAACACCAACCCCGACACCAACCCCGACACCAACCCCGACACCAACCCCGACTCCGACGCCAACGCCAACTCCAACTCCGACGCCAACTCCGACTCCAGCCCCAACTCCGACGCCGACACCGACTCCGACGCCAACGCCGACTCCAGCCCCAACTCCGACGCCGACACCGACTC
>NZ_WVIC01000017.1:20395-20771 GCF_009939295.1 Petrachloros mirabilis ULC683 | reverse complement strand
CGACGCCAACACCAACTCCGACGCCAACACCAACACCAACTCCAACACCAACTCCGACGCCAACACCAACTCCGACGCCAACACCAACTCCGACGCCAACACCAACACCAACTCCAACACCAACTCCAACACCAACTCCGACGCCAACGCCAACTCCAACTCCGACGCCAACGCCAACGCCAACTCCAACGCTGACGCCAACGCCAACGCCAACTCCAACGCCGACGCCGACTCCAACGCCGACTCCAACGCCGACTCCGACTCCAACTCCGACTCCAACTCCGACTCCAACTCCGACGCCGACGCCAACGCCAACTCCGACGCCAACGCCAACGCCAACTCCAACGCCGACGCCAACGCCAACGCCAACTCCAAC
>NZ_WVIC01000017.1:0-20295 GCF_009939295.1 Petrachloros mirabilis ULC683 | reverse complement strand
GACGCCAACGCCAACGCCAACTCCAACTCCAACGCCGACGCCGACTCCAACGCCGACTCCGACTCCAACTCCGACTCCAACTCCGACGCCGACGCCAACTCCAGCCCCGACGCCGACTCCAACCCCAACTCCAGCCCCGACTCCAACTCCAACGCCAACGCCAACTCCGACGCCAATGCCGACACCAACTCCAACGCCGACTCCAACGCCGACGCCGACTCCAGCCCCGACGCCGACGCCGACGCCAACTCCGACGCCTGGTACAGGGACATAAGACTCTGCTAAGGGCTACCTTGTATCACAGGACTCAGCCCTCACCCCCGCTCTGCCAAGATGAGCGTAGCTTGCTTCCTGCGGGGTGGGGGCGCAATCCACCCAAATCCTATGCTTTGATAAATAGTCATGATTGACTATGACTTGGTGGTACTCGGAGCTGGTTCTGTGGCATGTTGGGCTGCGGCCACAGCGGCTCGCTGGCAGGCACGGGTGGCTCAGGTGCCTACTATGGAGCTCGACTCACCCCTTGAGTTGTTGCTACCCCTGCGATCTGCGGCTCAGACACTTCACCAAATGCAAGCCCTGAAGCCCCTATGGGCAAATCCTTTCCCTTTATCTCTAAATGGAAAAAAGCTAAGCCGCTGGGCAACATCGGTCACTGTGCATGAAACACCCACAGTGGCAGAGTTGAGCAGTTTAGGGGTGGACTGGGTTACAGGAGATGCCCAGTTTGTGTCGAAGCCTAAGCTATCGCTACGGGTGGGGAAAAGAGAGCTGCGATCGCGGCGCTACCTGCTGATATTCGATCCCATTCCCCCAGTTGCCACCACCCTTGATGTGCCAGTGCTGAACCTTGGGCAACTGATTGAACGTTGCCAAAGCTCTCAGCCTCCCCAAGCTATTGGCATCCTTGGCGATGGTCCACTTTCGCTCCAAGCAGCTCAAACCTTTGCCCGGTTGGGGCATCCAGTCACCCTGTTACTCAGCCAAGAACGCAGTCTTGTGGCCGAAGAGGCCGAAGCTGCCTTTTGGGTGCAAGCCCAGCTAGAGGCTGAAGGCATTCAGATTCTGCCCCAGGCTGAGATTACAACAACTACCTCACTGTCCTCTAGCCAGTACCAAATTTGCACTGCTACACACACCTTTGTTGCCGATGTGCTCTTAGAAGCCAGAGAAGCTGTGCCCCGACGATCGCTCCCCCTCAACTTAGAGTCCCTAGCCTTGCGTAAAAGTCCCCAGGGATTATGGGTAAATCATCATCTTCAAACCTCCCACCGCCAAATCTACGCCAGCGGGGCAATTTTGGGCGGATATACCAACCCCGACCTCAGCCGTTACGAAGCCAGTCTTGCCCTAAAAAATGCCCTGCTTTGGAGTCGCCGCCCCGTAGACTACCACCATCAGCCTAGGGTGGTTTGGACAGATCCAGAACTAGCTCGCGTGGGATTTACTGAACTCCAAGCCCAAGCTCGCTATGCTCATGTCCGCAGTCTGAGTTGGTCTGGAACCCCCTTGCCCCAAGGCATCGTTTCAGACCCTCCCCTTAGGTTTTGCAAGCTAATCGTATTACCCCGAGGGGAACTGATTGGTGCTCATCTCGTCGGAAGTGGAGCCCCAGAGCTGATTCACTCCCTTGCTTTTGCCTGCCAGCGTCGTTACCGACTGCAAGACCTGTCACAGTTAATTCCCCTGCACAGAGCCCAGAGTCAAATTTTGACTGCTCTGCTTCCCCAGCAGACACCCATTAGCCCATCTTGGCTAGAGCGCTTTTTTAACCTGTGCCGGGACTGGCATCTGTCATAACCAATTGTTAGGCTAAAGCTCATCATGGTATAGCGATCCCTTCTAATGTCAGGCTCGTGAGGAAACAGGTCTATCAATGTTGAGTTCTGATTTTAAGGAACAACGTCAGCGAGATAGCTTAGCCTTGCTGGGTGCTATTACCCTACATACACTTGTAGGTTTAGCGCTATTGCCAACCCTGCAACCCCAACCTCAGCCCCAACCGCTGCGGATGGTAGAACTTTACCCTGAGGCTCCTGTCGTTGTCGGTGATGCGCCCCCCGATTCTCAAGTCATCGGCCATTTGGGTACCTCATCGCTCTTTGCCAAAGAAGGCGAAGCGGCTCCTGTTTCTTTAACTGTGCCAGCTCTGCCCTCCCTTGTAGAGACGCCACCTCAGCCGTCCACCCTGCTGGGGCAAACCTTACCTCTCGGCAGATCTTCAACCTGGCTTCTGCCACCCCCGCCGCCCCCACCAGCCCCTCGACCCGTTTCAGAGCCAGTTTTAGAAACAGCCCTGCCACTGCTTGAACCTGAATTTGAACGTCCAGCCCCCCCGTCACTGCGCTCTACCCTACCTGGGGATGGGTTGCCAGAACTGCCCCGGACTCCAGCCAAGGTTTTTCCACGCCCTGCCTCCCCACCCCCTCAACCTGCCCCACCGCCGATGGCAGTAGGAGATTTTCAGACTCAATTAGGCGCATGGCTGGCCACCGCCCGTCAAGACTACGATCCAAGTCTCATTCCACGTCGAATTGACCTCAAACCCACCTATCCTGCTGCTGCCTGCTCAGATCGCTTACAGGGGCTCGCGATGATTCCCGTTGTGATCGATCCTAAGGGGCAACCCTTACCGGTTCCCGAGGGGTCTGCTGAGCCGTCGCCCCTAGCGGAAGCTAGTCAAACATCCCTGGCTGCCGAAACTTCTCCGAGCAGTTCCCTCTCGCTCTTGCAAAGCACTGGCCATTCCCTGCTAGATCAAGTAGCCCTGCAAACCGTTAATCGCTATCAATTTGAAGCAACAGGGCGTCATCAGGCTATACTGTTTGTCTTGAATTTTCGCTACGGTCTTGAAAATTGCCTTCAGGAAAATGGAGAAAACCCCATCGACAATCTTGATTGACCCTTGCTCTACCCTTTGACATAGAGTAATAGTTAGAAATACTTACTCCTTATTGCCCCGTAAGAATAGATTTGCCAAGAGGTATCGGCTTTTTCCTGAGAGGATGTTACAATAATTTACATAAGCCACAAGCTGCATTAAGAAATATTGCTGTTGCTGAATCTATTGGAAGCGTAATCCTGCTGACCATTGGCTGAAGTGAAATCGGGTATGGTGCTCAGCAAGCATACAGCAGCGTCTTCCGTCATGAGTCAGCTCTAGGCGTTTTTCGGCGGTTGCCTGACTTATTTGCTGCTAGATTCAGTGCCTTGCTGATGTCTGGCCACAAGTTTCTACGTAAATTGAAGGGACTGCTAAGCATGAAATCTGCAGATACATCCAAGGACTTAGTCCGAGCCTACCTGCGTGAAATCGGACGAGTTCCCCTATTAACCCATGAACAAGAGATTTTGTTGGGCAAGCAGGTTCAAGCCCTGATTAAGCTAAATCAGGTGCGTGATGAACTTGAAGCGCACCTAGAGCGCAGTCCTACCCAACTAGAGTGGGCAGCTGCGGCTCAGCTCACAGAGGCAGCCCTAGAATCTACCGTAGCTCAAGGAGAAATTGCCAAACGCAAAATGGTTGAGGCTAATTTACGCCTGGTGGTTTCGGTGGCCAAAAAATATATCAAACGCAATGTTGACCTTCTAGATCTGATCCAAGAAGGCACCATTGGGATGCAGCGGGGGGTAGAAAAGTTTGACCCCACCAAGGGGTATCGGTTTTCAACCTATGCCTATTGGTGGATTCGGCAGGCCATCACCCGTGCCATTGCCGAAAAAGGTCGCACCATTCGCCTCCCCATCCACATTACCGAAAAGCTCAACAAAATCAAGAAAACCCAGCGAAAACTGGCACAGACCCTGGGTCGCTCGGCTACCATTGCTGAGTTGGCAGAGGAGCTGGAACTGAGTTCTAAGCAGGTCAGAGAATATTTAGAGCGGGCGCGTCAGCCGCTATCCTTAGATGTGCGGGTGGGCGATAACCAAGACACAGAACTCGGCGAGTTACTAGAAGATCCCACGGCTTCGCCGGAGGACTACACCCTTCAGGTCTCCCTGCGGCAAGATCTAGATCGGTTGATGAATGACTTAACCTCCCAGCAACGTCAGGTGCTAACCTTACGCTTTGGGCTAGATGATGGTCAGCCTTTAACGTTAGCCAAGGTTGGGGAACGACTCAATATTAGTCGGGAACGTGTTCGCCAAATTGAACGCGAAGCTCTGAGCAAGTTACGCAAGCGTAAAGCGGATATTCATGAGTATTTGGCCAGCTAGGGAAAAATCCGCACCCTGGGAGTGAGGGCAACCGCCAGACTCTGATCTGAGCAGTTGTTAAAGTGTTCTTAAAGATTACAGCTCGTACCGTAAGAGGGAAGCGCATGGATAACCTCATCAATCAAGCCGAAAACTTTGGTCGGGGTCAGGCTGGCACCCGTAATAGCCTCTGGAAATATGTGCAGTCTTTAGAGCCAGAAACCCAAGCTCGGCTATCGCAACCTGCTTCTGAGGAGGTGTTACAACTCATGGAAGGTCATGTGCGGTCAATTTTGGGCGGGTTGCCTTCAGAGCATTTTGAGGTCACGGTGACGACCAGTCGTGAAAACTTAGGTCGCCTATTGGCATCTGCCATGCTCAGTGGTTATTTTCTGCGCGCAGCAGAGCAGCGGATGACCTTGGAAAATGCACTGGGAGGCTATCAAGCTCAGGACGGTTCTGAATAGGCAACGAAGTAACGGGCATGGCTCTACCGGGTGGGGCTGTTGTGCCCTGGAAAACACTAAATTCTGAGCAGGTGCAATGGCTGCGCAGATCGCTGTTGAGTTGGTATAGCCAGCAGGGGCGAGACTTACCATGGCGACAAACGCGCGACCCCTACGCGATCTGGGTTTCAGAAGTTATGCTCCAGCAAACCCAGGTAAAAACTGTTTTGCCCTATTATCAGAGGTGGTTGCAGCAGTTTCCCTCTATAGTGGCTCTGGCGGGGGCAGATCAGCAGCAAGTGCTCAAAATTTGGCAGGGGTTGGGCTACTATGCTCGTGCCCGCAATTTACACAGAGCAGCACAGATCCTGGCAGCAGAATGGGAGGGGCAGCTTCCCCAGACCTTGGAGGGGTTAATGCAGCTACCGGGCATTGGGCGTACGACTGCTGGAGCGATTCTCAGCGCGGCGTTCAATTTGCCAACGCCTATTCTGGATGGCAATGTTAAGCGGGTGTTGGCGCGATTGGTGGCGTTGCCAGTGCCCCCAAGGCAAGCCCTCACTGACCTATGGCAGCTCTCCACGACTCTGCTCGATCCGCAATGGCCACGGGACTTTAATCAAGGTTTAATGGACTTGGGGGCAACCCTGTGTAAGCCTAAGCAGCCCGGCTGCGATCGCTGCCCTTGGTCTGTTCAATGCCTTGCTGCTCAACATAACTGGCAAACTCAACTGCCCATGACTGAATCGCGTCCGCCGCTGCCCCACAAGCAAATTGGAGTGGCTGTCATCTGGAATAATCAGCAGCAGATCTTGATTGATCGTCGTCCCCAGTCTGGTCTATTGGGTGGGCTTTGGGAGTTTCCGGGGGGCAAGGTCGAGCCTGGGGAAAGTATTCCAGACTGTATCGCCCGAGAAATTCAGGAGGAATTGGGCATTGAGGTGGCTGTGGGTGATCATCTGATCACGGTGGATCATGCCTATACCCATTTCAAAGTCACGTTAATGGTGCATCACTGTCGCCACCTAGCCGGTGAACCTCAGCCCCTGGCCTGTGATGAAGTTCGCTGGGTGAGGTTGGCTGAGCTGGCTGACTTTCCCTTTCCAAAGGCGAATCAAGATATTATTGCGGCATTGCAGGCTGAGCAGCAGGAGGCTGGCAACCCCTGATCTGCTGGCGCGTTCTCTTCTGAATTAAAAGGACAAAAGCTTGAGTACGGTTTACACGCGCCCACTGGGGCGACTGGTGGAACAATTGCAGCGGTTGCCGGGGGTGGGTCCAAAAACAGCGCAGCGGTTGGCGCTGCACATCCTTAAGCGCCCAGAGTCAGAGGTACAGGCGCTGGCCCAGGCATTGATCGAAGCCAAGCAACAGGTTGGGCTTTGTTCCGTTTGCTTTCATCTGTCTGCTGAGCCGATCTGCGATATTTGTCGGGCTCCCAACCGGGATAACTCGGTGATTTGTGTGGTGGCAGACTCCCGAGATGTGATTGCCCTCGAAAAAACCCGAGAGTATCGCGGCAAGTACCATGTTTTGGGGGGCTTAATTTCACCCATGGATGGCGTTGGCCCGGATCAACTCCATGTGCAGCCCTTGATCAAACGGGTGTCGCAGCCTCAGGTAACAGAGGTGATCTTGGCGATTAGTCCCAGTGTGGAGGGTGAAACAACCACTTTGTATGTTGGACAACTGTTAAAACCCTTTACACGGGTGACTCGAATTGCTTTTGGCTTACCCATGGGAGGCGATTTAGAGTATGCCGATGAGGTGACCCTAGCTCGGGCACTGGAAGGGCGGCGGGAACTGGAATAGATTTGAGCGGGTGATGATTTCAAGGGGGCACCCGGTCCTTGGGGATGGTAAATCTTGTAAATTTAGGTGTCAAAGCGTAGTCTGTGTTGCTGTGTTTTGTCTCAAAAGAAGATAGGGTGATTAAATTCAAGATTTGCTCTTGGCATAGACGATCTGATAGGGGCTAAGGGAATTGCTCTAGGCATTAACTGAGGCTCTGTCTGATGGTCTAAACCGTCTAATCGTGAATGACAGTTTCAGTGTTAGGTGTGTGGACATGATACTACCAGAACCTTTTGCTAGCTTCGATTTTTCAGGATCTGCGAAAGACGAGGGAGCCGCAAACCCTACTCATCTCTCCCAGCTTGAGTTAGAAGGATTAGAGCCTCACCCACTTTTGGAACTCCCTGAGGTCACGCCCCTCCAGGCATTAGATACTGCTGATGCTGCAACCCTACGCCAAGAACTTGCCGCGCTACATCAGGTGATTCAGCAGCAACAAGAGATGATGCAGGTGCTTTCTGCACGGTTGAATCATCGGGATGGCCAGCTTGAAAAGGTTGAGCTAGAGCTTCAGAGCCTGCATCAACAGTGTCGTCAGCAGGTGGATCAGTTTCAAGAGATGAATGCCATTTGCCAAGATTTGCGATCGCAGCTACGCCGACAGCAGCAGCGCACCTCTCAATATATGCATGCTTTGACCCAACAAACTGACCAGCCTTTGGATGGCGTTGTTCATGCGCCGCTGTCCTCCCAAACCTATATGGCTTTCGCCTATGAGGCAATTTCTGTGGCCTCGGGGCCCCTGGCGAAGACGCCTCCGGTCTCGGCTTGGTCTGCCACAGAAGTGACAGAGTCCTTGACGCTGTATCAAAAACTAGCTGCCATCACGGCTGCGCACCTGTCCATGGGCTGCGAGGCGTCGTCCCACCACCAGTCACACCCTCGCTTGAAGCAGTCTCTTTCTTCAGAACACCTGTTTGAGCCTAGTTTTACGCTTTCCTCGGCGACAGAAGTGCCCACCAAAGTTGAATTGCCCAGCTTTACCCGTAAGTCGCAGCCTAATCAAGCCCGGTAAACCCGGCTAACGCCATTCGGCAGATTGGGGGAATGTAGCTAGCTCATGGACTAGTCTTGGGCTGACGGGGAAGACCAGGAACTTTGTGACTCTAGGGCTACAGACTTGGTATGCCACCAATCTTGTTCGAGGGCAGAAAATGTCACGGTGTAGAGCGTGATCACCAAGGGCTGTTGCCGACCAGAGTGACCTAAAATTTCAACGCAGTAGGAGGGATGGCGGCGAGTCGCCAAGTCCACAATCAGGCGACGACCAATCCGCCGCCAACTGGGTTCTTTGCCCCGCCATTGCAGCCGACAACAGGGCCAGGGCAGTTGTTCGCGGTCAAAGAGGCGGCAGCACGGCCCAATCACGCGATAGCTAAACTGACTGCCGGGACTCTGAAACACATAGCCACTGGGCCAGGGATGGGCTAAGAGTTTGATGCTAGAGTCCATGGAGAGAAGCACATCTGGAGAAGACTGCATCGGTTGGGACTACCTAGGGGCCTTGGCAAGAAAGTGAGCAACCTCTGTTGCAGTTGGTTGGGCTGCGATCGCACCTGCCTTCAGGGTGGTCAGCGCCCCAACCGCACTGGCATAGGTCATGATCGCCTCAGCTTGATCTGCAAGGTGGCAGAGGGCAGAATTTTGACAGAGCTGGTGTAAAAACCCCGCTACAAAAGCGTCTCCAGCGCCCGTTGTATCTATTGTCGGAACCGTAAACGCCGGAACCATTCCCCCATGCCCTTGCAGCCAATACCAACAGCCCTGATCCCCCGCTGTCACCAGCACACCCTGCACATGGGGAAACCGAGCCTGAATTTGGGTCGGATCAGTAATTCCCCAGAGCCATTCCGCCTCCTCACTCGACAGCTTCAAGTAATCAGCCTGGGTCAAACTATGTTGAATCAGCCTCCGTGCCAGCTTCTCATCTGACCAAAACACAGGTCGCCAATTCACATCAACCAACACCTTCACCCGGTAATGACGCGCCAACTCAAAGGCTCGTTCAATGGCCTCACGAGAAGTATCATAGGCCATTTCCAGAGTTCCCAACACCAGGTAATCGGCACCCTGAAAGAGCGTCTCTGGTAACTGCTCAGCTCGCAAATAGGCATCTGCAAATTCATGACTCTTCATCCCCCCAAACCCAGCGAAACTACGCTCCCCAGTCACAGACCGGGTGACATAGACCTTGCGGGTAGGGGCATGGGGATGTCGTTGCAGTCCGCGAATATTCACTTGTTCAGCTTGTAAAAGCTGCACCAGCTCATCTCCGGCAACATCCGTGCCGACGCAGCCCACAAAGGCTGCGGGGGTTCCTAGCTTGGCTAAACTACAAGCCACATTCGCAGGTGCCCCCCCAGGGTAAGGGGTCCAGGACTGTACCGACTCTAGGGCTTGCCCCAGTTGATCAGCGAGATAGTCAAACAACACTTCGCCCAAACAGAGCACTTGTGGATCAGGCATGACCTAGGTTCTAATTACATCCTGTTTTGTGCTGTTCCCTTACTACACCTACTGCACAGAGGCTCGTGCTGAGGCAAAAATCTCATCCAAAATTTCTTGAGCCCCCTGCTCTCGCAGTCGGTGCGCCAACTGAACTCCTAAATCCTCCGCAGTCGATACAGGCCCAGTCACAGCATCTTTAATCAGTCGCTGGCCATCCAAACTGGCTACCATTCCCGTCAAAGTTAACTGATCTGCCACCCGTTCTGAGTTGACGCCAATAGGCACCTGACACCCCCCTTCTAGCTCACGGAGAAAGGCACGCTCAGCCAAACAACGCTGGGCAGTCGGTTGATGCTCTAGCCCCTTTAGCAAAGCCAGAATGTCGGGGTCGTCAGCCCGACATTCAATGCCAAGGGCACCTTGGCCAACAGCGTGCAAAGAAATCTCCCCAGGCAGGACTTGGTGGATGCGATCGCCAAAGCCTAAACGCTGTAAACCCGCCACCGCCAGAATAATGCCATCATACTCCCCTGCATCTAACTTTTGGAGTCGGGTGTTGAGGTTACCGCGAATATCCTTAAATTCTAGGTGAGGGTAGTGGTATCGCAACTGCGCCAATCGTCGTAGGGAGGACGTGCCGATCACCGTACCTTCTGGCAAAGAAGCCAGCGCATACTCGCCAAAACGCTCGTGTACCACCAGGGCGTCTGCTGGGTCAACGCGCTCTGTAATAGCCCCCAGCATCAACCCTTCTGGTAAGTGGGTGGGCAAATCCTTCAGGGAATGGACAGCTAAATCTGTCTCTTGGCGCAGCATGGAGACTTCTAGTTCTTTGGTAAACAGCCCCTTGTCCCCAATTTTGGCGAGTGCCACATCCAAAATGTTGTCGCCCTGAGTCGTCATGGTCTGAACTTCAAAGGTATGTTCTGGATAGAGCTGGCGCAGTTGATCTTGTACCCAGTGGGTCTGAACCAAGGCCAGTTGACTTTTGCGGGAGCCAATGCGGATCGTGCGGGCAGAGACAGAAGCAGTCATAGCAAATCGTGGAAGAAGCCAGGTATGGGAAGGTACCTCATCAGCTTACAGAATTGCGACCCCCCCCGGTACTACTGCACAAGATTCAGTACAAACCTGCGCTCAACCCCTATGAACTCTAGACCGTTGCTAGACTTCGACCTTCACCCCTTTCCAGAAGGCAATGTAGCCTTCAATATTTTTGGCGGCTTCCTTGGCCTCGGGATAATACCAGGCCGCATCTTTATTGACCTGGCCATTCACTTCCAGGTCGTAGTAGCTGGCAATGCCTTTCCAGGGGCAGGTGGTATGGGTGCTACTGGGCTTGAAATACTGCTGCTGAATGGCTTCAGGGGGAAAATATTGATTGTTTTCGACGACCTGGCACTGGCCACTTTCGGCCAGAACAACGCCGTTCCAAATTGCTTTGGGCATGACTTTCTCCAGATGGATAAACGCTATTAGCCTATCTAGCTTTAGCTTACCGCGATCTTTTTTCTTTTCCCGAGGCTTGCTGCCCTAGTTCAGGCGTTCAGTCTTGACTTTTCCCTCGACAGTAAACTTTGGAGCTTCCCCGATGCAAAGCATCTGTTCCCGTTCAGCCAGCAGACGCCAGGGTCTCCCTGCTGGTTTTGTCGAATCCAAAAGAATCCATTACATCAACAGCAGCAATTCAGCAAGAATGCTAGGATCACGAGAGAGAAAAAAAAGGAAAAGTAGACTGAATGACAGAAATCGTCAAGTCAATATCTTTCGACGGACGAGATATTCGACTTACTATTGGCCGTTTTGCGCCACAGGCCGGGGGTTCCGTCTTAATTGAATCTGGCGATACCGCAGTCCTGGTCACGGCCACCCGCTCAACAGGTCGTGAAGGAATTGATTTTTTACCCCTACTGGTTGATTATGAGGAGCGGCTCTATGCGGCGGGGCGAATTCCGGGTGGCTTTTTGCGTCGGGAGGGGCGTCCCCCCGAAAAGGCGACCTTGATTTGTCGATTGATTGACCGTCCCATGCGGCCACTCTTTCCCGATTGGCTGCGTGATGACATTCAAATTATAGCCACGACCCTATCCATGGATGAGCAGGTGCCCCCAGATGTGCTGGCGGTAACGGGAGCTTCGGTTGCAACACTTCTAGCTCAGATTCCCTTTAATGGCCCCATGGCGGCAGTGCGGGTGGGCTTGTTGGGGGATGACTTTGTGATTAACCCCACTTATTCCGAGATTGAGGCGGGGGATCTGGATTTGGTGGTGGCGGGTTCACCGGATGGCGTGATTATGGTAGAAGCGGGTGCCAATCAGGTGCCTGAGCAGGATATGATTGAGGCCATTGATTTTGGCTATGAGGTGGTCTGCGATCTGATTCAGGCTCAACAGGAGTTGCTCGCTGAATTGGGTCTTGAAGTGGTTAAGGCTGAGCCTCCTGTTCAAGATTCGACGCTACAAGATTTTATTCGAGAGCGGGTCACAACTCCTGTGAAAGAGGTGTTGGCTCGGTTTGAGAAAGACAAAAATGTGCGGGATGCAGCCCTAGACGAGATTAAAGAAACTGTGGTGGCTGCGATCGCAGAACTCCCTGAAGATCACCCAGTACAGATAGCTGCCGATGCCAAAGCAGTCAGTAAAATCTTTAAAAGCATTACCAAATCGCTCATGCGCCGCCAAGTCGTAGAAGACGGTCTGCGGGTCGATGGACGCAAATTGGATGAAGTTCGTCCCATTTCCTGCAAAGTCGGTGTGCTTCCCCCCCGGGTACATGGCAGCGCCCTCTTTAACCGGGGCTTGACTCAGGTGATGTCTCTAGTGACCTTGGGAACCCCAGGAGACGCCCAAGAGATGGATGACCTGCACCCCGACGAATCGAAACGGTACTTGCACCATTACAACTTTCCTCCTTACTCCGTGGGCGAAACTCGCCCGATGCGATCACCAGGTCGCCGCGAAATTGGTCATGGTGCCTTAGCCGAGCGAGCCTTGTTACCGGTCTTACCCTCCCAAGAAGATTTTTCCTACGTCATCCGCGTCGTCTCGGAAGTGCTCTCCTCCAACGGCTCGACCTCCATGGGATCGGTTTGCGGTTCAACCTTATCTTTAATGGATGCAGGGGTGCCTTTGACCAAACCAGTCAGCGGTGCCGCCATGGGCTTGATCAAAGAAGGAGAAGAGTGTCGAGTTTTAACAGATATTCAAGGCATTGAAGACTTTTTGGGCGACATGGACTTCAAAGTCGCAGGAACCGACTCCGGGATTACAGCCCTGCAAATGGATATGAAAATTTCCGGTTTGCCCATGGATGTCATTTCTACAGCCATCCATCAAGCCAAGCCCGCTCGACTGCATATCCTGGAAAAGATGCTGGAGGCGATTGAGCAACCCCGTGACAATCTCTCGCCCTTTGCGCCAAGGTTGTTCTCCTTCCGTATTGACCCAGACCAAATTGGCTTGGTCATTGGCCCAGGTGGAAAAACCATTAAGGGCATTACAGAAGAAACCGGTGCCAAGGTTGACATTGAAGACAGCGGTATTGTCACGGTATCAGCCATTGATGAAAGTAATGCCAAGCGAGCGCAGCAAATCATTGTGGGTCTAACCCGCAAGCTGAACGCAGGCGATGTCTACCTAGGTAAAGTGACTCGGATTATTCCCATTGGAGCCTTCGTAGAAATTCTCCCTGGCAAAGAAGGTATGATCCACATTTCCCAGTTAGCCGACTATCGAGTCGGTAAGGTTGAAGATGAGGTTGCCGTAGGGGATGAAGTGGTTGTGAAAGTGCGAGAACTCGATAATCGAGGTCGCATTAACTTGACCCGCTTAGGCATTCATCCTGATGAGGCTGCTGCCGCTCGTGCCGGAGACACAGCATAGCCGATTCATCAACGCTCAGTTGTTGTTGTACTTGAAGAGGTTCTCCAATTCAAAATCTTTGCACTCGCCCCCCTAGCCCCCCAATTCTGGGGGGAACTAGTTCTAACTTTCGGATTTCTCCCCCCAATTTTGGGGGGTTGGGGGGGCTAATGCAGCTTGGAACACGGAGAACTAGAGATGTGTGTACACCGTAGCCCAATGCTGAGAGAGGTTGGGGTAAGGGCAGACTAAGAGGCTGTTGTTAAAGTCATCCCATGCTCTACATTTGCCCCCCAACCCCTCGGCGGCTTTGATTATTCTTAAGTCCCCCAGAATGGGAGATTTAGGGGGCGTGTCCAAGGCATTAGAAACTTTTCAAACCGTTTCTAAGCTGCACAATGTTTGGCTGGATCCCACGGCTTTTCAGAGGCAAGCATCTTCGGATGATCCTCCCAGTAGATGCCAATTTTTGCCCGAAGGCTTGACAGGGGTTGGTCAAGATGCGGACTGAAGTCCCAGCTACAAAGTCCCTTGATCTTCATTTGGCGACCCAATTGAACCCCAGCATCGAAAATACTTAAGTGCCCTGGCTGAAAGCGATAGGGTTCAGGATAAAAATGTCGTGCCAGAAACTTAAAAAAGCGCAAGAACCGGTCAGTAGCTCTCGGATCATTGCCTAGGGTAAACCCAACGACAAAGGCTTCATCCTCTGGTGAAATACCTCGGTTGAGCAAAATATGTAAATAGTCATGCTCTCGCAAATAAATGCGCCCTGGCACAGGCAGTGGACTATCAGGGTTTTCTAAAACCCAGACTATGAATGGAATATCGCACTGCTGGTCGCCCTGGAATGCCCGATACGCCTGTGCTAAAGTTACGTTGTCTGATGATGCCATGTTCATAGATCTAGCTCAGTAACCATCGGTAGACGCCCATGCAGTCTACGAAAATAAACAGTGATGCGGCATAAATCAGTAAAATCCGGTCTTTCTCTTGCAAGCTAGCAAGAATCAGTTGCCCAGAGCTAAGGGATAAAAACAGAAAGCCGTAGCCGCTAAACTCTGTGTTTGAGGCCAGTAAGACGCCTCCCAATAGAGCAAAAAAGCTGCTAGAAATCTTAAAGAATTTGGCCTGTGCTCGTTTGGACTGGCCTAGAGAGTCTTGATTAGGGAGTTCGAGAGATTCGGAAGAAGTCATGGCAGTCTTAAAATAAACTAAGGAGTGCAGTCGAAGAAATGTGCCTTTTCTACTCAATCGAAGTTACACATTAAAAAGTCTTGGCGGCACTAGTGTTTTGGATTGAAGTTAGTGGCACTACAATCCGTTTTGATATTCTATTCATCAATATTATCTATTGACTAGAAAACATCAAAAACTATTGAAAGTCTTTCAATGGTGGACTTTCATGAAAATTTTACTTTTGGAAAATAGCAAGTGTCAGTGTACTTGTCATCTGAAAATCATGTTTTGTGATAAGCCAACTTTTTTGTCACTGATCACGTCAAAAAATCCGCGACATAAGTTTTTCCTTTCGTAGATCTTTATTCTTTTCAATTCTTTCACATTCCCCTAGCGCTTGTGTTCAGTGATTCTACGGAATCTCTGAAGTCTTTCAGGACTTGTGCTTTGGTGCGAGACATACTTGTATCATGTTGGCCAATACCAGTTGACCAGACGTTATACCGTTATGGGTTGTAAAAGCGTTGAGCACTGTATCCTCACTAGGTATACGAGAGCGTGCGGAAGCGCTACACTTCTGGCAGGAAAGGTCAGGACGGGCAAAAATCTTAAAACTGCTCTGTGCTGGCACCGATCTCCAGAAACGCATTTACGGTCACGTTCCCAATTCCCTTAAGGAGTTCTTTTTATGCCTGTAAACCCTTCCCCCGCTTTGATCACATCCCATATCGACTTGGCTGCCTTCAACCTTGCCACCGTTCCCGCCACGGATCTGGCAATTCAAAACGTGATTTTGGCGCAAGCCTTTGAAGATAACCTTGGCACCACCATGCAGCGAGCCTGGAGCAACTTTATTGAATCTGGTCAGGTGTGGGCGCTGTTGATTGGTGTTGTGCTTGGCTACCTGTTCAGAAGTTTGACTGCCTATTAAGGGGATGCTTTAGCCTGCCCTTGCACAGTCCAGGATTTTGATACACGCTTTGTTCTCATGAGTTAATATGACCGTAAAACCTTGGAGTCAGCGCTTTGAGTCTGCGCTGCACCCCGCAATTGTGGCGTTTAATGCCAGTATCACTTTTGATATCGAGTTGATTGAATATGACCTGAGTGGTTCCCAAGCCCATGCCGAGATGCTGGGACAGGTTGGCATTATTCCCAAAGCAGAGGCTCAGGTCATTGTGGCAGGTTTAGAGCAGATCCGTCAGGAGTATCGCCAAGGGCAATTTCAGCCCGCTCTGGAGGCCGAAGATATTCATTTTGCTGTGGAGCGGCGGCTGATTGAGCTGATTGGCGAGATGGGCAAAAAGCTGCACACGGCGCGATCGCGCAATGATCAAGTGGGCACGGATATTCGTCTGTACCTGCGGGATCAGATTGCTCAGATTCGGCACCAGCTTCGGGACTTCCAATCGACATTGATAGACTTGGCTGAAGTTCATATCGAAACGCTGATTCCGGGCTATACCCACTTGCAACGGGCGCAGCCCCTGAGTTTAGCTCATCATCTGCTGGCCTACGTCGAAATGGCTGAGCGAGACTGGCAACGCCTAGGTGAGATTGCCTGTCGTGTCAATGTATCTCCCTTGGGTTTGGGGGCTTTGGCAGGGACGCCTTTTCCGATTGATCGTCAGTTCACGGCAGAGCGATTGCACTTTGAGGGGTTGTATGCCAACAGCTTGGATGGGGTTAGCGATCGCGACTTTGCCATTGAGTTTCTCGGCGCTGCCAGCTTGATTATGGTGCATCTGAGTCGGCTTTCTGAGGAGGTGATTTTGTGGGCTTCCCAGGAATTTGGCTTTGTCACCCTCACCGATAGCTGCGCTACTGGCTCCAGCATTATGCCCCAGAAGAAGAATCCTGATGTGCCCGAACTGGTGCGGGGTAAGAGTGGACGGGTTTTTGGGCACTTGCAGGGGCTTTTGGTGTTGATGAAGGGATTGCCCCTGGCTTACAACAAAGATCTCCAAGAAGACAAGGAAGCCCTTTTTGATAGCGTCAAGACGGTGCAAGCTTGCCTAGAAGCCATGACGATTCTGATGCGCGAAGGCATTGAGTTTCAGCCCCAGCGGTTAGAGCAAGCGGTGGCTGAAGATTTTTCTAATGCCACCGATGTAGCGGATTACCTGGCTGCTAAGGGAGTGCCCTTTCGAGAAGCTTATAACATCGTCGGCCAAGTCGTGAAAACCTGTTTGTCCCAGGGCAAATTGCTCAAAGATCTGACCCTGGCTGAATGGCAGGCTCTGCATCCCCAGTTTGCAGAGGATATTTATGCAGCCATCGCTCCCCGCCAGGTGGTTGCTGCCCGCAACAGTGTGGGGGGAACTGGCTTTGACCAGGTGCGGCAGGCATTGGAGCGGGTGCGATCGCGCCTCACCTCCAAAGACGAACCCCGGCACACTGTCCCCTAAAATACAGAAGGGTCACTGACCCTGATTTTTCCTCACCCACCTGGAACTCATGAGCGACTCTCAGCTTACCCCGGTCATTGTCAACGGTGCCCTCGGCAAAATGGGCCGAGAGGTAATCAAGACGGTCGCCGCTGCCGAAGACTTAACCCTCTTTGGTGTCATTGATGTAAACCCCCAATTTCAGGGGCAGGATATCGGAGAGGCGATTGGCACTGGGCCACTGGAAGTCCCGGTTACAGATGACCTAGAAGCCGTCCTCGCCGCTGCTTCTCAAGCCCCCCAGCTTGGCGTCATGGTCGATTTCACCCATCCGAGCGTAGTCTATGGCAACGTCCGAGCCGCCATTGCCTACGGTATTCGCCCCGTTGTTGGCACCACCGGCCTCAGTGACGCCCAAATTGCTGACCTGGCGGAATTTGCCGATAAAGCCAGCACGGGTTGTCTGATTATTCCCAACTTTTCCATTGGCATGGTGCTGTTGCAACAGGCTGCTATCCAGGCTTCGCAATACTTTGACCATGTAGAAATTATTGAGCTACACCACAATCAAAAAGCCGATGCCCCCAGCGGCACCGCCCTGCAAACAGCACAACTGCTGGCTGAACTGGGCAAATCCTATAACCCTCCTAGGGTCTGCGAAACAGAGCATCTTCCCGGTGCTCGGGGCAGTGTTGCCCCCGCAGAGATCCGGATTCACAGCGTGCGTCTCCCCGGTCTGATTGCTCACCAGGAGGTGTTATTTGGGGCACCGGGTCAAATCTATACCCTCCGCCATGACACGAGCGATCGCGCCTGCTATATGCCAGGGGTTTTGCTGGCGATTCGGAAGATCCAGACTTTGAAATCCCTGGTGTTTGGGTTAGAAAAAATTCTTTAGGGGACAACGGGTGCAAACAGCTTTAGCCGAGGACTTGAAAGGAATTAGCCTCTATCTGATTGGGATGATGGGGGCAGGTAAATCCACGACTGGGCAGCGGTTGGCGCAACAACTAGGCTACCGATTTTTTGATACCGATACCCTCATCACCCAACTGACTGGACAAAGCATTAACCATATTTTTGCCGAACTTGGAGAGGCTGCCTTTCGGCAGCTAGAGACTCAAGTCTTGGCGGAACTCTCGACCTATAAACAACTGGTCATCGCTACAGGCGGGGGAATTGTGCTCACCGCCAAGAACTGGAGCTACCTGCATCATGGACTGGTTCTATGGCTAGATGTCCCCGTTGATCAACTTTGGCAAAGGCTCCGGAGCGACCACAGCCGCCCGCTGTTGCAAGCTGAAAACCCTCAACAAACCTTGGCCACGCTTCTAGCTCACCGTCGTCCTCTCTATGCCCAGGCAGATTTACAGATTACGGTACCCCCTGGGTCTAACACTGAACAAGTGATGGCACAGATTTATCAGGCCATTCCAGGGGTGGTGCGATCGCACAAATCTGCCGCAGCCTCTAGCAAGGGCTCCTGATTCAGTTGACCCATGGGGGAGTCAGTTAGATCCAATCGCTTGCTACTATTCGGCAGTCGCCAGTTCAGTACTGCCACGGGTACGTCGCCGAGTGAGGCTGTTAAACAGCATCATGCCAATGGCTTTAATTAAGCTACCTTCTAGTTCTTGGAACATCTTCATGTTCATGCCAAAGGCGTCATTGGCTTCAGCAACAATGCGATCCACTGTGGCATCATCCACAGCCAGATCATTCATTGCCTGACGATAGGTATTTTTAAATGCTTTTTCGTCATCAATGGCTTCAAACGTGTAAAAAGCAGTGCCCTCGTCGTTGAGATTCATCCCACGCTCTGCAATTCCCTTGAGAATCTGCCCGCCAGATAAATCCCCTAGATAGCGAGTATAGGAGTGAGCTACCAGCAGTTCAGGAGCTGTTTCACCCACCGCATGAATTCTCTGAATATAAGCTTGAGCCGCTGCTGAGGGCGCGACTTGCTGCCGCCAGTTGCCACCAAAATAATAGGCTAAATCTTGCTCTAAACTTTGTTTGCGATTTAGCTCAGGGAAATAAATTTTCGAGACAATCGGATGATCTTTTAAGCGATCCATCTCCTCTTCAATAGCGGAGTAGACAAAATATAGATTCGCAACCAATTTGCGATAGGAGGTTTTTTCGACAGTTCCCTTAAGGAAGCATTTGATAAACCCCACATTTTCTGCCATTGTGTGAGATTTCTTAGTCCCTTCACGTAATTTCGTTGCTAAATTGCTACTCATCCTAAAATTCCAGTCCTACTGCTAATCGATTTGTAACAAAGTTTGAAAAGGTTGCAATATGCACCTGATTCTCTAGAGTAAGACGTTTCTGGAGAGGTTTTTATTACAAATTCTGAAGGTAGGAGTTCTGGGTTGGGGGGCACTGCCTAGCCTGAAAATCAGATTCTGCCGGACATCGCAAATGCTCCCCTGGATGCAGCCCTATGCTCAACAGACGATCGGCAAGCTGGAATCGAAGCCAATCAACCGCCTGATTGCCTGGCTGATTATCTGACAACTGACCCAAATCCCTAGCCCACTCACTTCTTGGCTGGAGTGACTACCTCTAGCTCTCGCAGGCAAAAGGTGACGATTTTAGTCCAATTGCCGCCCTCAAAAATGACGGCTGCATGGCCATCTGAGACGCGCTGGACTTGCCCTTCGTACTGGTAGTAGGTATCACCGGAGTTGATGACGCGGACAGACGAGCCGGGAAAAAGGGTTGGATTGTTCATAACACCAAGGAGCAGGCTAAACACAAATAATGAAGGCGCTCTACTTGACATCCTCTCCCAGTAACCGCTTGAGCGGTACATAGGGAGATTCCTAAACCTCACGATCTAGGGTTCCTGTTTCTCAGACTCTTAACTAGACTTAAACTCCGAGGAACTTAAATCCCCGTCAGACCGTCTCCGCAGGCATTTTACTGAGATCTACCCCGTGCCTTAGGGCGGATATTTTCTGGAAATGTTTTGAAATATATCAGCAACTCTTGCGAGTACGTTTTTGCCCTCAAGATCCAGTTATGGATACCCTGCATGGGTCGTCACCCTAACCGATACAGGTCAAGCTTAACATGGCTGAAACTGTTTGTCTACGAGGCATTGAGTCGCTTGGCAAACAGTCCGCTACACTCCCAGCCAAGCTTATGCCTGCGGCAGGCTTTGCCAACAGCTATGGCTGGAGTACTGCGAAGAAATCTGATCGGTAAGGCTGAGTCACCCCAAAGGACTGAGAGGATTGCTTGACCATGAGGTGCCTGCTGTCAATTTTTGCCCTAGAGGAGATACTGTGCTCAACTCTCCGCCCCCTTGACATAGGCTGCCTGGGAGATATGGCGACTTTGCCCCTGCCAAGACTGAAAACTGGGCAGCATGGCATCTTCTCTGTTGAAAATTGATGTCATTAGCATCGTTGCGTGCTAGGATAATTAGGCACTTAGTTTATTGAGATTACTTCTCAACTAGATTAGGTGTCTGTACCACTTTTACCAGGATGCCATCGAGGGTCATGCATGAATTCATCTAGATCACGGGAAACATCTATCACCCAAACTTTAAGTGTTGATCGCTGCGATCGCTGGGAAGTTTGCCAACGACTTCTAGAGTTATCTGTACCGGCCTGGCGCTCCACGGATGGCCAACTGTATGCTGAAGTTCGAGGTGTTACCGATGCTGTTCATGTCTACAGCGTTGTGCGTCAAATTCAAGCTCAGAGACAAGAGCAGGCCGATTGGCTAGAGCGCTGTTGGCAGTCGTAAGTGTTCATCGAAGCCTAATCTTAACCCCTCCAAGTGGACTCCCCCCCTTACCCCTACCGTGTATACATAAGTCTTGAAAAATTCAAAATCTTTGCACTCGCCCTCCTAGCCCCCCAATTCTGGGGGGAACTAGTTCTAACTTTCGGATTTCTCCCCCCA
>NZ_WVIC01000016.1 GCF_009939295.1 Petrachloros mirabilis ULC683 | reverse complement strand
GGCTGATTAGTATCATAACGACTACATCAGCATACTCATTCCGGTAGAGCCAAAAGCTTTCAGCTACTTTCTACAAATATGGAAAGCAGCTTGGCAGATGTCGGTCTCAGCTTAGTATTGGCTACTTTAATATTGACAAGAGAACAAAGCTTGTGCAGGCAAGTGTTGCAGAAGCCTTGGCATTAATCTAATAGAATCTTTGCTGGGCAAGACTTTCATCTGTGTAGCATTTCACCT
The DNA here is from genome assembly GCF_009939295.1 of Petrachloros mirabilis ULC683. Classification (GTDB taxonomy): domain Bacteria; phylum Cyanobacteriota; class Cyanobacteriia; order Thermosynechococcales; family Thermosynechococcaceae; genus Petrachloros; species Petrachloros mirabilis. The sequence goes on along the minus strand of NZ_WVIC01000016.1, from coordinate 87,457 downwards.
GGATACTAGTATGCCCACTTTTTACAAGATCTTTACTCTCAGCTTACTGCTTTGATCAAAGTCTGACTTGCCCATGCTATTGACAACAGTCGTTAACGCTAAAACCAACTTCTACGTGCCGTTAGCATCTTGTATCCCCAGACCATCGCCACCAGTGAGATCAAAAACTGCCACAAGCTGGTCGGGTTCAAAATGGCGCGACTACTGGCAAATACGCAAATGATGCTAACTGCGATCGCAATCCAACCTAACGCCCTTGCCCCCGAGCGCAAAAACACCAGCATAAACACACCGGCACATAGAGACAGAACAGATAGATTGGCCGCAACCCCCCGCCACCAAGGATAAGCCTGAGTCGTAAAGAAAATGTTTTTACCTAAGAAGTAAAAGCCCAAAAGCATGAGTACTATGCCGAAAAGCGGCTTGAAGAGTCTCATCGTCGATCTCACCATCGCCAACATTCCTTAGTATGCCCACCCTAGGCGAGGTTATTCCCACCGCCCTTTCGACCGTCCTGATTTTTCGATGAGGTACAGCCGACATCCGTTACGAGAGGCAATCTGTCTTTACACTTGCAGATCACTACCACTGGCCTCAGGGCATTCACGAAGTGTCTCAGGATGAGAATTGCCCCTGTGCGCCTCTATCAATAAACGCTTGAAGGGGAGCCAGTTCGATTCGGAAAAGACACCTCCAGCACCACACACCCCACATCGGTTTTGAAAGGGCCGTGCGGTTCGCCAGGTGGACGACTGGCATAATGGCCTGTCTCCAGCCAAAGGTCGAAGGCTTGATCGTACAAACGACCGCTGACGATGAACACTTCCTCTGGATATGGGTGCGTTTTCTCGCCGAATGCGCTGGTATCCGCGCCAGGAAGAAAACGTGTCAATTTGGTGTATTCGCCAGTAACCGGATCGACGCTCAAGGTGATCTCTTCGGCCATTGGCTCAAGCCCTTGAACTGGGATCCAGCTTTCCCGCTTTGAAGGACTGAAGGCATTCCAGTAGGTGGATGTGGTTTTGGTCATGGGCTGCTCCGCCAGAAAATGGTGCTATTGGGCTACCGCTAGTAGATAGTCTGCCACTGCTTGGGGTGCAGAAAGGTAGGGATTATGGCTGGTCGCTAGGGTCAGGGTGCGATCGCACCCCGCTGCTTCCGCCATGCGCCGTTGGGCTAGCAGGCCAATCACTCTATCCTGGGTGCAGCTAATGTAAACCTTGGGTACCCCCGCCCCATCCGCTCAGCACTAATCTGCACGGGCATGGCCAAGGGTGCTAGAGCCTGGGGAGCTAAGAGCGATCTCACCAGAGCCATATCTTCCTCAGAGCAGTCGGCATAGCCCAGCTCTTGCAGCGCCTCGGGTCGAAAGGTCGCCGAAAGCTGATCCACCAAAAAAATAGCATTCACCAACAGCAGCGCCTCAGTATCAGCCTGGGAGATTTCCATCATGGATTCGCCTGACCAATGCGCGGAGCGCAAGGGAGAGGGAGAGTTGAAACGAATAACCCAGGGACTCTGGGGAACGGAAACAGCCTGTCAAGTCGGTCTGTCGGGGATCTATGACCTAGATAAGTGGCGTGGGGCAGGAATATTCAAGAGCGAGCTTGGGTGATCCCGCGCTCTCCCGTTAGGGGAACCTCGGGAGGATGTCACTTTAGTTGAAGCCTAAGAAGCGGTGACAGCCGGAGCTGGTGACCAGCGTTGCTCTAGTGCCGCCACGACTCGATCTAAGCCCACCGAATGAGAAGCCTTAAACAGTAAGCGATCCCCAGGCTGAATCTCCGTCATGAGGTAATCAACCAGGGCGTCATGAGTAGCAAATTGCTGCGTGGGCACCGTCGTCGTACCGCTGGCCAGAGCGGTGCCTTCGCAGCCAGTGCCCAGAATCAGCAGCAAATCCAGTCCGAGATCCTGAACCCGCTGCCCCACCTGACGGTGTAATTCAGGAGCGTGATCCCCAAGCTCTTTCATGGCACCTAGGACGGCAATGCGGCGCTGGCCAGGGGTCTGAGCCAGGAGCTTCAAGGCAGCTTCCATAGACTCGACCCCGGCGTTGTAGGTTTCATCCAACAGCACTACATCGTTGGCGAGGGGGCGACGTTGGGCGCGACCACTGGGCAGATTGACACAGAGGCCGGTGCGGAGCGGGGCTTGATCCAGGTTTAGGTGACGAGCAATGGCGATCGCAGCTAAATAATTGAGAGCATTATGCTCACCTGGCAGGGGCAGCGGATACTGTATCCCTACCAGTTCTAGGGTTTGGTCATCGACCAGAGTGCCCCGCAGATCTCCGGTGGTGAGGCCATAGGTGATCGTGGTGCCCGACCACACCTTTTGGGCGGTCTGAATCAGGAGGGGACTGTCGGCATTTAAGATGGCAATGCTAGCGGCAGGCAGCTCGGCCAGCAGCTCACACTTGGCCTCGGCAATGGCTTCTCGTGATCCTAGGCGGCCAATATGAGCGGTGCCCACGTTGGTAATCACGGCAATGGTAGGTCGGGCAATTTGAGCCAGTTGGGCAATTTCACCCCGACCCCGCATCCCCATTTCAATCACAGCGAAGTCATGGTCGTGAGCCAGTCCCAGCAAGGTTTTGGGAACCCCAATTTCGTTGTTGTTGTTGGCCTCGGTCTTGCAAACCCGACCTGCTGTCCCCAGCACGGCGGCAATCAGTTCTTTGGTCGTGGTCTTGCCCACTGAACCCGTAATCGCAATCACTGGAATTTGAAACTGATCTCGCCACCAGCGCCCCAACTGTTGGTAGGCGGTCAGGGTATCTTTAACCACAATCTGCGGCAGCTCGACAGAGACAGGGTGATCGACTAGAGCTGCGATCGCGCCCTTATCTTTCACCTGAGCTACAAACTCATGGCCATCAAAGCGATCCCCTCTGAGGGCTACAAACAAATTTCCCGGCTCAACCTCGCGGCTATCGGTGGTAATACCTTGCACCGGTGCCGATTGACAGTCGAGATCACAGCAGTGCAAAGAAGCATTTGTTATGGCAGCTAACTGAGTCAACGTGGCGTGAAAGGTCATCAATTGAGAAACCGCAAACAGCAGATTGTAATGTACCATCTTCCCGCTCGACAGAGAGCTGACTGCGGCGCTATGGCTCAATAGGGAGCGGCAGTGACCTGAAGGTTGGCCTATAGATCCACGGTGGTGCTAAAGGTCATCGGTGGGGAACACAGCGCAGCAGCTTGTAATGTACTATCTCGTAGATTGGCAGAGACATTGGGTTGCGATGGTCAAAGACCGGCCTAGGGTCATCGCAGCCCGCCAATTTCATTCTCAACATTAACTTCTGTAAAGACTTATCTGGGCAATGCTGCCAAGTCCTAAGACAAGTTAAAGATCCGGCAGTCTGAAGGGGCGATTGTTTTAGGATGCATTGCAAGAGTGTTTTAATGGATCAGGTCGTGCCTAAAGCTTCCTGCTTCATCGACTGCTTAACCGTGGGATTCCCCATCACCATAAGGGATACTAGCCGTTCATGAACGAAACGGTTTACCTCGAAACCAGTGTCTTGGGCTATCTCACAGCGAGATCCACTAAAAACCTAATCATAGCAGCCAACATAGAAGTCACAAAAGAGTGGTGGGCATCTCGTCGCAACACCTTTACGCTTTACATCTCTCAGGTTGTCTTAGATGAAGTAGCGCGAGGAGACTCCGAAATTGCCGCCAGACGTCTAGAACTTCTGAGCGGGTTGTCGTTAGTGGAGCTGAATCAATCCGTCCGCAGCTTGTCAGCACAATTTCTGATGCGAAGCAGTCTGCCCCCTAAAGCGTCTGATGATGCCGTTCACATTGCTGCCGCAACCGTTCATGGGTTGGACTACTTGCTAACGTGGAATTGTAAACATATTGCCAATGCTCAAATTCAGAGAAAACTTGCAGAAGTTAGTCAAGATTGTGGATATCAACTACCAGTCATTTGCACCCCCTATGAGCTACTCGGAGATTAAGTCATGTGGCAGAATGAGATACTAGATGAAATTCATAAGATCCGTGAAGAACACGCCAAAATCTTTAATTATGATCTAGAAGCCATGTTCGCAGATTGGCAGAAAAAAGAAGCCGACAGTAATCGCCCTGTTGTCAATTTATCTGCGAAGCGTAACTCAGCCTCATCTGCCGAATCGGAAAGGTCGAAAAATATTAAGGGCATCACTGAGGACGCCCGTTACCCCTCGACGCAGCGATGAGACGACATCTATGTTTCTAGGGGCTTGATCTAGAAACAAGGATGCTTGGAACATCCATTCTATTCCGAACATTTTTTGTCAATCTTGCACTCATAAGGAGAGTCCATGACTGCAACCTTTGAAACCGTTACCCCCTCCCCTGAAACTGAAGAAGTCGAAAAAAAGACCGCCCTCAAAATCGGCATTCCCAAGGAAGTCTTTGGTGGTGAAAATCGGGTGGCAGCCACCCCAGACACCGCCCAGCGCTTACAAAAGCTGGGGTTTGAGGTCTGGATTGAGGCTAAAGCTGGCACGGCGGCAGGGTTTCTGGACAGCGCCTACGAACAAGCGGGTTGCCATCTGGTTTCTGATCCCCAAGCCCTATGGACTACGGCTGACATTATCCTCAAGGTGCGTGCTCCCCAGGTTCACCCTGAGCTGGAGGTACATGAAGCCCAGTGGCTCTCTGAAGGTAAAACCCTGATTAGCTTTATCTGGCCTGCCCAAAATCCGGAATTGCTGGAGAAACTGGCCGCCCAAAAAGTGACCGTACTGGCCATGGATGCGGTGCCCCGGATCAGCCGCGCCCAGAAAATGGATGCTCTCAGCGCCATGGCTAACTTGGCGGGGTATCGAGCTGTGATTGAAGCTGCCAATCAGTTTGGTCGCTTCTTTACGGGGCAAATCACTGCCGCCGGAAAAGTGCCCCCAGCCAAGGTGCTGATTATTGGGGCGGGGGTGGCTGGTCTGGCGGCTATTGGCACTGCCAAAGGACTGGGGGCAATTGTGCGCGCCTTTGACACCCGCCTGGTGGTGAAAGAGCAGGTAGAAAGCCTGGGCGGTGAGTTCCTGGAACTAGAGTTTGCCGAGGATGGCTCAGGAGAAGGCGGCTATGCCAAGACCATGAGCGCAGAGTTTATCCGTGCGGAGATGGCCTTGTTTGCCGAGCAGGCTAAAGAAGTAGATATTATCATCACGACGGCCTTGATTCCGGGCAAAAAAGCCCCAACCTTGATCACCCGCGAGATGGTGGAAAGTATGCACCCCAGCTCGGTAGTGGTGGATTTGGCCGCAGAGCAGGGGGGCAACTGCGAAGTGACCAAACCGAATGAAATCTATCAGTACCAGGGGGTCAATATCATTGGCCTCACTGATTTACCCAGCCGCATGGCCACCCAGGCCAGTCAACTGTATGGCACCAATCTCTGGCACTTGCTGAAGGATATGGGTGGTGCCGAAAGCTTTCAGGTGGACTTTGAGGACGAAGTGGTAAGGGGTGCCTTGGTATTGCACCAGGGTGAAATTACCTGGCCACCGCCCAAACCCAGTGTGCCCTCCCCGCCTCCAGTGGCTCCTAAGACAGAATCAGTCGTGACCGCAGCCGCCCCAGAAGAGAAGGCTGGTGTCAATCTTGGCCCTTGGCTGTGGCCAGCTTTAGCGGTGCTGGCTCTGGTCGGGATTGGGGTGGGGGCACCACCGTCGTTCCTGTCGCACTTTACGGTGTTTGTGCTGGCTTGCTTTGTGGGCTGGCAGGTGATCTGGAATGTGAAGCCCGCCCTGCACACACCCCTAATGAGCGTCACCAATGCCATCAGCGGCATCATCATCCTGGGGGGGATGCTGCAAATCTCGGGACCGCTCCAGTCCCCCACCACCCTTTTGGGTGCGATCGCAATTCTAGTCGGCACCATCAACATCTCGGGGGGCTTTTTGGTCACCCAGCGCATGTTGAAGATGTTCCGCAAATAATGACCCATTACTACAGAGTTAAACGATGACCAATAGTCTTGTTACGGTTGCCTATATTGCAGCCAGCGCCCTGTTTATCTTGAGTTTGGGGGGCCTGTCCAATCAGGAAAGCGCCCGTCGCGGCAACCTCTTCGGCATCCTGGGGATGGTGTTAGCCCTTCTCGCTACTGCTTTCAGCACCCAGGTCACGGGCTACACCACCTTGATCAGCATGGTGGTTCCCGGCGTAATCATCGGAGCCATTGTGGCCGCCCGGGTGGCCATGACCTCGATGCCGGAACTGGTGGCCATTCTGCACAGCTTTGTGGGCTTGGCTGCGGTGCTGGTGGGGGTGGCCAACTATCTGCAACCCACCACCTTGGTGGGGGCGGAAGAAACCATTCACCAGCTCGAAATTTACATTGGGGTGTTTATCGGTGCCGTTACCTTTACGGGATCTATTGTCGCCTTTGGCAAACTGCGGGCCTTGATTAGCAGCAAGCCCTTGACTCTGCCCGGTCGCCATCTGCTCAATTTGGGGATGCTGGCGGCTACGGTGTGGTTTGGCATCTCCTTTATGGGGGTGGAAGCCCCGGCGGGCCTGATGCCGTTGCTGATTATGACTGCGATCGCATCCGTCCTGGGAATTCACCTGGTGGCCGCCATTGGTGGAGCCGACATGCCCGTAGTCATTTCCATGCTCAATAGCTACTCCGGTTGGGCTGCGGCTGCCGCTGGCTTTATGCTTTCTAACGATCTGCTGATTATCACGGGTGCCCTGGTGGGCAGCAGCGGTGCCATTCTAAGTTTCATTATGTGTCGGGCCATGAACCGATCCTTTATTAGCGTCATTCTGGGTGGCTTCGGTGCCAATTCTGGGGGGTCTGCGGCCAGTAGTAGTGATGGCGTTGTGGGCGAAGCCACATCAATTACCGCCGAAGAAACTGTCGATTTACTCGAAACTGCCAAGCAGGTGATCATTGTGCCGGGTTATGGCATGGCCGTGGCTCAGGCCCAGCATTCTGTAGCTCGGATCACCGAGATGCTGCGCGATCGCGGCACCGCAGTTCGCTTTGGCATCCACCCCGTTGCTGGCCGCCTACCGGGACACATGAACGTGTTATTGGCAGAAGCCAATGTACCCTACGACATCGTATTAGAAATGGAAGAAATCAATGATGATTTTCCTGAAACCGATGTTGTCCTGGTGATTGGAGCCAACGACACCGTTAATCCCAGCGCCATCGAAGACCCCAACAGCCCCATTGCCGGCATGCCGGTGCTGGAAGTGTGGAAGGCCAAACATGCCATTGTCATGAAGCGCAGTCTGGCCAGTGGCTACGCCGGCGTAGATAATCCTTTGTTCTACAAAGAAAATACCCAAATGCTATTTGGGGATGCCCGCACCAATGTCGATGCTATTTTGGCCAAACTCGTAGAAAGCACAGAACCCACAAAAGCGGAACCTGCTCTGGCTACGGCTCGATAGCAGCCAAGCCTGAAATCCCCTGTTGTCGAACTTTGATCCGGCTCCCCTCTCCCGCTCTGAGCTACCGTGGACACACCTCGTCACATCCAAAATGCTGCATTCGCCCCCCTAAACCCCCCGGAATTGGGGGAAATCAGATCATCAAAGTCCCCCAGCATGGGGGATTTAGGGGGCTAGACAGGGTGGAAAATACAACCAAAGACTCGTGTGTACGGGTGTGCCCTCTATTTGATTGGGTAGTACTCGGAATGCCTCACCCCAACCCCTCTCCCAAGCTGGGAGAGGGGCTAAGACACTGGTTCGGTTCCCCTTTTTGGGAGAAGGGACTAGGGGATGAGGGCAAGCCTTCTCAGGTCTATCAGGTTGAAGTCGCACCCGTATGTACTGAGTAGCCCTCTCTGGGAGAGGGGTTGGGCGTGTTAAAGACTTGCCATTAAAACGTGAGTTCGACAGCTCTCGTCTGCCCTCACCCCCTAGCCCCCTCTCCCAATGTTGGGAGAGGGGGCTAGGGGGTGAGGGCGGATAAGTCCTCGAACTCACGTCATTAAAGGAACTACTAACTCAGATAGAGATCAACCCCAAACCCCTGCGCCCGATGGGGATTGGCAATCTCTTGAGCCAGATTTAAGCAAGCCTGACGCCCCACTGCCGTTTCAAAAACCGAAGACACAACAATATCTAGGGGCTGAGTCTGACAGAGTTGGCGCAATTTCCAGGGATAGCCAGCAATGGAGGGTTTAAGGATCACAATTCCCGGCCACCCTTGTGCCAGGCAGTCTTGCAACTGAGCGACTGTAGCTACCGACTCATCCAGGGCTAGGGGTATTTTGAACTGTCGAGCCAGCCCCATCATCTCAGACAGACGATGGGTGGGTAAAGGCTGCTCCAGATACTCAATTCGCTGATCGTTAAGGTTAAGCCAAGCCTCTGCCTCTGCTAAGGTAAGCCCTCCATTGGCATCTAACCGGAGGCGGGCGGTGGGTGGTAGCGCCTCTAGCAGAGCTGCTAAGCAATCTTGTTCGCCATCCCCGACGCCAATTTTCCATTTGAACGTCCTGTATCCCTGCTGCCAGAGGCTCGGCCAAATCTGTAAAGCGGCACGGCCTGCTGGCAGCAACCCACAGTGACGGAAGCCCTGGGGTATGTTTCGGACTGAACGGGTGAGAGATTCCCAAGCACTGCCCCAGCCAAACTGACAGCAAGGCAGATGATCGGGAATGACAAGTATCGAGTCAACAGGCACAGGATTAGACAATTGCCGACAAAAGGCTAGTGCCTGCTCCAGAGTCTCAGACCCAAACCAGGGTAATGGGGCAATTTCGCCCCAGCCCATCCGTCCCCAGGGATCCTGAAGTTGCACAATAATTCCCTCTCGCACTGCCCATTCTCCGTGGTGGGTTTGGAGCAAGCGTCGGAAGGTGTGGGCATAAGGGGTAAAGGTTTGTTGATAGCGCCATCTGATCACAGAGCGCTGACCCTCAAGGTTATCCTGATGGGACACTGGCTTTAGCGGCATAAAATTGGCAGGCGGCAGTTCCCAAGGTGTAAAGCAGTGCGGCATTGCCTGCTGTGCCGACCACCACGCCAATACCAGGTAACACTTCGACCATACTCATGGCTCCTTTGAGCAGACCAGAGCCCCCAACGGATAGCCCAAAAATGGCCAGCACTTCACCGCGACGGGCTGGATCTTGGAGCGAAAAGCCATAGACCCCAGCAATGTGATACACCATTTCGGCTTGGAGGGCAGTCACAGCAGCCAAATCTAGCGCAAATAGGGTGAGCGCCAGGGGAGGCACTACATTGGTGGCAAAGCCTACTCCTGCTGCTTTCCAGGCCGCTTCGGTCATGATCCGCTGAGCCAACTGCTCTGGAGTTTCACCTGGATAGTCTCGGTGCAGTTTGGCCACCTTTGCCTGAATTTGCTCTGTGTCAACCTGCCCTACTGCGGCAAACAGACCTCGCAATAAGGGCAGCCTCCGCAGGGATTTGATCAAGGGATTTTCAACGATGGGGGTGATTCCTTGCCCCAAAGCTTCAGTGCCAGATTCAACGGCACCCTGGGCAGCAGGTACAACCGTATCTTTGACCGACTGGCTAGCTTGGGTGAAATGATCCAGTGCCAAATTCCAAGTCTCGGTGGTGATCTTCGTGGTGAAAGCACTCAAGTACTGGGCAAGTGCGATCGCATCTTCAACCCGATCTTGCATTTGGTTTGCACAGACACTGAACTGAGTCATGACTTCAAGGCAATTTTCGAGTGTTCTGTTCGTTAACTTACACTCTCAACCCAGATTAGACCTCTATCGTTTGATGTAGCCCGTTGACCTTAGACCAGACAAAGCCTCTGCCCTATTCAACGTCAACTTGCCGTCACACAAGCGTCTTTTTTTGGAACTTATGCAGATGAAACCTTGAGCCATCATGCAAGGCTTGCATGATGGATACGCAAGAAATTCATTTTAATCAAAAACTTGTATCTGATAATACCAACCCTCCTTTCATCCCCTCGTAAGATTTCCGAAAACTTAACAATTGATTCAGCCCCGTTTTTACACCCATCACGGCTCCACCTGCTCTGACTATGTCAAAACTTTCTCGACGCAACTTTTTGGTTACTGCCAGTGCCGCCGCCGCAGGCACCCTACTGTTTCATGGTTGTTCTTCCCCCACCGGCTCCAGCACTGAAGAAGTTGAATCAGTTTTAACCGGTGAAGATGCGCCTGAAGTCACCACCGCCAAACTCGGATTTATTGCCCTCACCGACTCTGCCCCGCTGATTATTGCCCAAGAAAAGGGCTTTTTTGCCAAATACGGTATGCCCGATGTTGAGGTGATCAAACAGGCATCTTGGGGCACTACCCGTGACAACCTTGTCCTGGGCAATCAAGGCGGTGGCATTGATGGGGCACACATTCTCACCCCCATGCCCTACCTGATGACCCTGGGCACCGTTACCGATAATCGCCCCCTGCCTATGTACATCCTGGGGCGGCTTAACACCAACGGCCAGGGGATTCAGCTTGCGAATACTTATCGCAACTTAGCGGTGGGAGTTGACAGCTCACCTCTCAAAGAACCCTTTGCTCAGGCTCGCTCAGGCGGTACCGACGTTCGCTGTGCCATGACTTTTCCCGGCGGCACCCACGATTTGTGGATTCGCTACTGGCTTGCGGCTGGAGGTATTAACCCCGATACCGAGGTGTCAGTGATCACGGTGCCCCCACCGCAAATGGTGGCTAATGTCAAAGTTGGCAATATGGATGCCTTCTGTGTAGGTGAACCCTGGCCTTTGCAAACGGTGAACCAGGATGTGGGCTATGGTGCTCTGACCACCGGTGAACTGTGGAAAGATCACCCCGAAAAAGCTTTTGCAATGCGGGCAGACTGGGTGGATCAAAACCCCAAAGCTGCCCAAGCCTTACTCATGGCCGTGCAAGAAGCGCAGGTCTGGTGCGACGAGTCAGAGAACAAAGAAGAAATGTGTCAGATCTTATCTCGACGCCAGTGGTTCAACGTCCCCTACGAGGACATTATTGATCGCTCCATTGGTGAGTTTGACTTCGGTGTCCGCACCCTGAGCAGCACCGATCTGATGCAGAAGTATTGGATTGATGACGCCTCCTATCCCTTCAAGAGCCATGACCTTTGGTTCCTAACCGAAAACATTCGCTGGGGCTACATTCCGGCTGATACCAACACCCAAGAGCTGGTGGATCGGGTCAACCGCGAAGATCTCTGGCAAGAAGCCGCCAAAGCCATTGGTCAAGATGCGGCCATTCCCAGCAGCCCATCTCGGGGTGTGGAAACCTTCTTTGATGGTGTCACCTTTGACCCCGAAAACCCCAGGGGCTATCTAGACCGTCTCACGATCAAAAAAGCGTAAGCTCCCCAACTGCGAGTGCGACTCATACCCCCGCACTCACAGTTTTCCGCTTCTACCCTGCTGCTATCTCACCAGGACTGTGACTATGACTGCAACCTCTACTACTGCCAAGCCAGCATTTCTGGCAAATTTATGGCCATTTGCTCAACAGCAAGGTGTCAAAATCCTGCCATCTGCCATTGCAATCCTGGTCTTCCTGGTCATTTGGCAATTGCTTTGCATGGGGGAGGGATCCAACTTACCGCCACCAACTACTGTGCTCACAGAGACTTGGGATCTGATTATTGATCCCTTCTTTGACAATGGTGGCAATGACAAAGGGCTGTTTTGGCAAATCATGGCCAGTTTGCAGCGGGTTGCAGTTGGCTTCACACTCTCCACAGTTGTAGGCGTTGGCGTTGGCATTTTAATTGGCAGCAGCGCCAAGGTTTACTCCGCCTTAGATCCAATCTTTCAATTGTTGCGCACGATTCCCCCCCTGGCTTGGCTGCCGATTTCCCTGGCAGCGCTCCAGGAAAGTGAGACTTCAGCTATTTTCGTGATTTTTATTACAGCCATCTGGCCGATTTTGATTAATACTGCGGTGGGGGTACAGCAGGTGCCTCAAGACTATCGCAACGTCTCGAAGGTGCTGCAATTATCTCGGATGCAGTATTTCTTTAATGTGTTGTTACCGGCTGCGGCTCCCTATATCTTTACGGGGCTAAAGATCGGAATTGGATTAGCCTGGCTAGCCATTGTAGCGGCTGAAATGCTGCTGGGTGGTGTGGGAATTGGATTCTTTATTTGGGATGCCTGGAACAGCTCTCAAATTAGTGAGTTGATTCTGGCTTTGGTTTATATCGGCCTGGTCGGCCTACTCCTGGATCGACTCATTGATGCAGTTTCTAGGCTGATTGTGTCTGAAGATGTTTAAGCCATCGGCGAATCGAGTCTTTTTTGCTTTCTAGGAAGTCTTATAGCGGTTCTCACCTGAGTGAGATACGGGGTGTGGGGGTTCCACCCCCACGCAGGGGGCACTGCCCCCTGCACCCCATGTACTCCATTGATCTGTAAACCGCTATATTGCTCTGCTCACCCCTACCAGAACGAAGCATGTCCATCTTTGTAGAAATTGACCATATCGATAAAGTTTTCCCCCTGGCCAATGGGGGCAAATATATTGCCCTCAAAAATATTGACCTCAAAATTCGGCAGGGAGAGTTTGTCTCGTTGATTGGGCACTCGGGATGTGGTAAGTCCACGCTGCTAAATATTGTGGCGGGTCTAGAAACCCCGACCCAGGGTGGGGTAGTGCTAGAGGGGCGACAGGTAAGCCAACCTGGACCCGATCGGATGGTGGTGTTTCAGAATTACTCTCTGTTGCCCTGGCTGACGGTGCGTGAAAACATTGCCCTCGGGGTTGATAAGGTGCTGCAACACCTACCCAAGGGCGAGCGTCGAGGCATCATCGAGCACCACATTGACTTGGTGGGTCTGCGCCATGCTGCCGACAAGAAACCCAAGGAACTGTCTGGGGGCATGAAGCAGCGGGTGTCTATTGCCCGGGCGCTGTCGCTGCGTCCCAAGGTGTTGCTGTTAGATGAACCTTTTGGGGCATTAGATGCCCTCACCCGAGGCAATCTCCAAGAGCGTCTGATGCAGATATGTCAAGAAAATCAGGTGACCTGTTTGATGGTCACCCATGATGTGGATGAAGCCCTGCTGCTCTCGGATCGGATTGTCATGCTCACCAATGGGCCTGAGGCTCATATTGGTCAAATTTTAGAGGTGCCCATTCCCCGACCCCGCCATCGCCTGGAGGTAGTCAATCATCCCAGCTACTATGGCCTGCGGAACGAGATGATTTACTTCCTCAATCAGCAGAAGCGAGCCAAGCGACGCCAGGCTCAGCCTCAAGTGGCGGTTGCCCGCAATGGCCTGGAAAAGGTCAATCTCGACATTGGCTTTATTCCGTTGACAGATTGCGCCCCCCTGGTGGTGGCCAAAGAAAAGGGATTTTTCCAAAAATACGGCCTCGAAGCCGTCAATCTCTGTCGTGAATCAAGCTGGAAAACGGTTGCTGATGGGGTGGTCAATCGCCGCCTAGATGCCGCCCAAATGGTAGCCGGGATGCCCCTAGCGCTGACGATGGGGGCTGGGAAACACGTACCATCGCCCATCGTCACGGCTCTAGTGCTCAGCCGCAATGGCAATGCAATTACCTTAAGCAAGTCCTTTGCTGACCATGGGGTGACCACCCTTGAGGACTTGCGGGCTTATCTACACCAGACGACGGATCGCACCCACACTCTGGGAATGGTGCATTCTACCTCGATGCACAACTTGCTGCTGCGCTACTGGCTGGCAGCCGGAGGAATTGATCCCGATCGGGATGTGGATCTGAAAGTGATTCCACCACCGCAGATGATCTCTAACTTGAAGGGCGGTAATATTGATGGCTACTGTGTCGGGGAGCCTTGGAACTCCCGAGCAGTGCAACAGGGTTTAGGCATGGTGATTGCCACGGATCTGGAGATTTGGTCTGGACATCCTGAAAAGGTGCTAGGAGTGCGCGAAGATTGGGTGAACCAGTATCCTCAAACCCATCTGGCACTGGTGAAAGCTCTCATTGAAGCCTGTGAGTTCTGTGACCACCAGTACAACCGCGAAGAGGTATTGGAGCTGCTGGCACGGCCAGAGTATGTGGGGGTGGATCCAGCCTATCTGCGCCCAGGCTTTGTAGATCCCTACCAGTATCACAGCGAGGCAGAAGCCAAGCCGGTGCCACGCTTTAACCAATTTTATGTGGATCACAGTACCTGTCCGGGGCGGGCTGAGGGGTTGTGGATGCTGACGCAGATGGCCCGCTGGGGCTTGACCCCTTTCCCCAAAAACTGGCTGGAGGTGATTGAGCGCACCCGCCGCATTGATCTCTACGGAGAGGCAGCCCGCCAACTGGGACTGCCCGATGCCGAACCCGATCCGAGACCCTTTGCGCTGTTTGATGGGGTTATGTTTGACCCCAATGATCCTTTGGGCTATCTGAAGCGCCTGGCCATCTCACGGGAGGTTGTGGTGCAGGAAATTGATTTGGATGCGGGTCTCTCGGTGGCGGCCTGAACCACGCTCGGACAACTTGACTTTGACCTTCTTTTGTTCTCTTTTGCCTTCACGTTGATGGAACCTATGCAAACGCTTTCCAGCCCAGACCTAGCGACCCAAAGCCCGTTGCGTGGCGATCCCTTTTTGGTGATTGACAATGTTTCGAAGGTTTACCCAACCCCGAATGGGCCGTTTACGGTCTTAGATGGCATTGATCTGACGGTCTTAGAGGGGGAGTTTATTTGCCTGATTGGCCACTCGGGCTGTGGCAAAACGACGCTGCTGGATACGGTGTCTGGGTTCCGCAAACCTTCTGAGGGGGAAGTGCGGCTGCAAGGGAAGCGCATTACCCGCCCCGGCCCGGATCGGATGGTGGTGTTTCAAAATTATGCGTTGCTCCCCTGGAAGACGGCTTTTGAAAATGTCTATCTGGCGGTGCATTCGGTGTACCCAGAGAAGTCTCGCAAGGAAAAGCGGGAGATTGTGCGTGAACACCTGGCCATGGTAGGGCTTGATGAAGCTGCTCACAAGCGTCCAGGACAGCTTTCGGGGGGGATGAAGCAGCGGGTCTCGATTGCGCGGGCGTTGGCGATTCGGCCCCAGGTGTTGGTTCTAGATGAACCCTTTGGGGCGTTGGATGCCATCACGAAGGAGGAGCTGCAAGAGGAACTGCTCAATATTTGGCGCGATCACCGGGTGACGGTGCTGATGATTACCCATGATATTGATGAAGCCCTGTTTTTGGCGGATCGGCTGGTGATGATGACCAATGGCCCGGCGGCCAAGATCGGTGAGGTGCTGGAGATTCCCTTTCCGAGACCGCGCGATCGCGCCCGTCTGATGGAAGATCCGGAATACTATAATCTGCGCAACTACGCCCTAGACTACCTCTACCGCCGCTACGCCCATGATGACGATGGATAATCATCCGCTCACTGGGGCTGGCTATCACCTCCGGTCTAAGGCAAAGGCTTGGTGCAACATTGTTTGCGGGAGTGATCGCCCAATGAACACTAATCGAGTTTGACGGGGTTCTTGGGGTTGCCAGAGGCGATCATAGAAAGTCTCAAACCGATTTCCTACCCCCTGAACGACTAACCGCATGGCCTTATTGGGAACAGCTACAAAGCCCTTAATGCGATAAATTTCATACTCCTGCACCAGCGATTGCAAGCAGTCGATCAGCTTCCCTGGTTCAAATCCATGGTCTAATACAACATGAACGGAATTGATGTGATCATCATGCTCATGCTCTGCTTCCGTATCATGATGACTGGAACGAGAATCAAGATGATCTTCAACGGCTGCATTAAAGCCAAGCAAGAGTTCTGGGCTAATTTCACCGTTTTGACAGGTCACAATCTTGACCCCGTTCGGAAGTTCTTTTTGCAACCACTGTTGAACTTGATTTCGAGTTTGTAAATCAACCCGATCCACTTTCGTGAGCAGTACCAGATCTGCACAGGCGAGTTGATCTTCAAAGAGTTCTTCAATGGGTGTTTCATGCTCTAAGCTGTCATCAGCTTGCCGCTGGGACTCAAGTGCCCCTAAATTACCCACAAATTGCCCATGGGAAAGGGCTTCACAATCAACTACAGTCATGACGCCATCCACCGTCGCTCCAGTCCGAATTTCAGGCCAACGAAAGGCTTGTACCAGGGGCTTGGGTAGAGCCAATCCAGAGGTTTCGATTAAAATGCAGTCCAGGCGATCTCGTCTTTTTAAGAGTGCCTGCATCGTGGGTAGAAATTCTTCCTGTACGGTGCAACACAAGCAGCCATTTGCTAATTCCAAAATATTATTATTGGGATCTTCATCCTCATCACACACCCGACAGGATCGCAGCAATTCGCCATCAATTCCAACTTCGCCGAACTCATTCACCAATACGGCAATCCGGCGACCTTGGTTGTTCTGTAATAAATGGCGCACTAGGGTTGTTTTTCCGGAGCCTAAGAAGCCTGTGATGACGGTGACTGGAACTTTATGCATATTTGATTCTTAGTAAGTAGCCAAGTCTAATTAATTGTAAGAAAGGGGTTTGGGGGCTGCGCTCCCAGGCAGAGGGGTTCACCCCCTCCACTCCCGCTCATATCCACTATTTCATTGCACCCACCTATTAGGTGCTGAGGTTTGGCAGGAAAGAGGCTGTTAAAAAAACATTCATCCCTGTATAGCCCTTCAGGAGAAATCAGATCGTCAAAGTCCCCCAGCATGGGGGATTTAGGGGGCTAGACAGAGTGGATTGAAAGCCTCAGACCCACTCATGCCTTGATGCCGCTAAACTTCTACAGGTGGCAATTTCCAATGAAGGCACTACAATTTCCCCCCAAGGAAAATTGCGCTAAGCCTTATCAATTGTTGAAAGTCTAAATTAACCCTCATCCGTACCTCGCAGATGAAAACGACAGGTCTGGTACTCACCAAAAGAGACACATCGGCGGGCATCCTGACTCAGCAAGCCACAGGGCTGGCCTCACAGTTGCGGGACAGTGCCGGATTCTCACCAGACTTTCCCCGTTACCTCTAGCGGCTGTTCCCCGCTAGAACCGATAGCAAGGAGTATATCATCGAAGGGCTAGAACATCTACCATTGGCGGCAAGAATGGGGCATCCTAAAGGGTGGCAATTTACGCATAGAGCTATGAACGTTCGTCGAATCTGGTCAATTGCAGCCAATGTCTTTCGGGAGATCTTTCGGGAACGGGTTTTGTATCTGGCAGGACTCTATGCGATCGCACTCGTCCTCAGTGTGCTGTTTCTCACCGAGGTATCGGGGGGAGCGGAAGCCAAAATCAGCCTGGATGTAGGTATGGCTGGCATGGGGCTGTTTGGGCTAGCAGTGGCTGCCTTTGTGGGTGGGGGCTTAATCAATAAAGAGATTGAAAAACGAACCGCCCTGGTCTTAATTGCCAAGCCTATGAGTCGCAGCGAATTCATCCTAGGCAAGCACCTGGGCCTATCAGCCGTTTTAGCGGTACTTTTGGCCTTGATGATGATTATTTTCTTGCTGGTGATGAGCTGGCGTCAGATTGACTATCCTTTGGGTAGCCTGTTGATTTCAACCCTCTATCTCGGCATAGAGCTGTCGTTGATTACGGCAGCCGCCATTTTATTTGGCGTCTTTACCAGCTCACTCATTGCCACAATTTTGACCTTTGCCGTTTATGTTATGGGGCATTTTAGCCAAAATTTGGTAGCACTTAGCCAGTCCATTGAGACCGAAAGTGTCAAGACCTTAGTGAAGGGGATCTATTTGGTTTTTCCGGATCTAGCTCGGTTAGACCTCAAAAATCAGGCTGTGTATGGCATTTTGCCCAACTCTTCTGAACTCCTTGTCAGTGCTCTCTATGGCATCGCCTATATTGTGCTGTTGCTGACAGTCTCAACTCTCATTTTCGCCCGCAGAGAATTTTAAGGACTGGAGAGAGCCAGACCTCCCATAGCGCTACCGTGTACACACAAGTCCTCGGTTCTGTTATCCAGCCTACCTAGCCCCCTAAATCCCCCATTCTGGGGGACTTTGACGATCTATCTGATTCCCCCCAGAATTACGCCCTTCGGGCACGCTGCGCGAGGGGGGGTTAGGGGGGCGAATGCAGCATTATGGGTTTGACTCATAGACTCTGTGTACACCGTAGCCTATAGCGGTCGATAGACCCGATAATTGATTTGCGGGAAGATGTTGTCCATCAGTTCTACTTTTTCGAGCCAGCCGGAATCAATTTTACCCTCTTTAATCTCGTCATAGAGCTTATGGAAGCGCACTAGGTGTGAGCGGGTGCGACGGACGGCATAGGGCACCATGGTACCCGTGCGCATAATAAACGCCCAGTCAGAAGACTGTGCCAGTAACAGCTCTCGGGCAGCTTGATTTAAGGCTTTCCACTCTAGTTCATCCGCTGGCTCTCGGGTGGCAAGTTCCACCATGCGTCCGGCAGCTTTATGCAAGTGAGGATAGATCCAGGCATTGGTGTCGTTCAACCAATACTCATGGAAGCCGCGAAACCCCCAACTGGATTGGGAAGGACGGCAGACCTGCTGGGTGGGATTGTCGCGCAGGTAGTCGGCTAGGTGGGTGAGGTCATAGGTCTGTTGATCGTACCAGGATTTGCGGAACAGGTAGTCAATAAACCAGGGGCCTTCATACCACCAATGTCCAAACAATTCTGCATCGTAGGGAGATACAACAATAGGAGGCCGCCCCATGATGCCGTATAGGTGTCGGATCTGCTTCTCGCGGTTGAACATGAAGTTGCCAGCATGTTCGGCTGCTTTTTCTCTTGCCCAGTAGGGATCGTAGAGGGCTTTGTCGCTCAGACCTAAGCCCCGCCCAGTGATTTTGTGGTACTTGATGCCTACATTTTTGCGCTGACCATTGGGCATGATGTAGGGTTTGATATACTCATAGTCAGCTTCCCAGCCCAGGTCTTTATAAAACTCGCGGTATTCGGCTGCGCCGGGATAGCCTACTTCTGAAGACCACACCTGCTGCGAAGATTCATGGTCTCGGGCAAAGGCGGCTACGCCAGTCTCGGCAAAGATGGGGGCATAGGTGCCAAACCGGGGTCGAGGACGGGCATAGAGGATGCCGTGGCCATCGGTGAGGAAGTAGCGAAGCCCTACATCCGCTAACATGCGCTCTAAGCCTTCGTAGTAGGCGCACTCAGGGAGCCAAATTCCTTTGGGGGGGCGGCCAAAATGTTCTTCGTAGTGTTCACAGGCCACTTGAAGTTGTGCCCACACGGCCTGGGGATGCATTTTCATCAGGGGCAGGTAGCCGTGGGTGGCACCGCAGGTGATGATTTCTAGGTTGTTGCTGTCTAGATATTGCTTGAATGCTCCGACGATGTCGCGATCGCAGCTTTCCCAAAACTCTCGTACCCGGCTGAATTCGTCTACATAGTGCTCCGCTAGGTAGCGCATGTGGCCGTTAAAAGCATTATGCTCTACTTCAAGCTGAGCCAGTTCTTCAAGCTGAACCAGGTGTTCGTCATAGCGCTGAATCAGCAGGGGATCACGGAGCATGGACACCAACGGGGGCGTCATGCTCATGGTGAGCTTAAAGTCAATGCCATCGCGCTTGAGTCCTTGAAAAACCTGAAGCAGGGGAACGTAGGTTTCTGTGATGGCCTCAAAGAGCCACTCCTCTTCAAGTACATAGTCACTCTCAGGATGCCGCACAAAGGGCAGGTGGGCATGCAGGACTAGCGCAAAGTAACCGATAGACATAGGACGTTGGGTGGGTGCAGCTAAGGAACAAAGCTAGGAGAACAGAAATCCCCGAAACGTCAATTTAAACGGAGAAGTAAACTGTGTTCATCATAAGGGGTGGATGACCTCCACTCACTGCAACTTTGAAGTTGCAGTTCGTCGTTCCATCCCGTTAGTGCGACTGTACCATCGCATCAAGATTCGAGCTAGTCGATAGGGGCTGTGGCGAACATATTGAGGGGTGGTGTCTTCGTCCATCACATTTGCCAGAATGACACGGCAACCCATATGTAAGAGTGCCTGACGATCAATTTCGATGGGGGCAGAGTTTTCTCGGGCATAGCGTCTCAGACAGGCAGGAGAGGGAGATTTTTTCTGGGCTAAAACGGCGTCAAAAATGCGGCGACCACAGAGGCGGTCTAGCACTCGCACATGATCTGAAACGGTGAAGCCATCGGTTTCTCCGGGCTGGCTCATGATGTTGCAGACATAAATGCGAGGTGCAGAGCTAGCTGCGATCGCAGCTACAATTTCTGGCACCAGCAAATTGGGAATGATACTGGTATAGAGACTCCCTGGCCCTAAGATAATCAGCTCTGCGTTGCGGATGGCCTCTAGCACCCTGGGTAGAGCAGGAGGCCGCGGTGGTGTGCAACCAATCCGCCGAATCTTGCCACCTGCTGCCGTAATATTCGACTCCCCATAAATCAAGCGCCCATCTTCAAGCTCTGCCCAGAGTTGCACATCGCTCAGGGTGGCGGGCAACACCTGCCCCTGAATCGCCAACACCTCAGAGCTAGCCATAATGGCCTCTTCCCAGCCCTGGGTAATTTCGTTCATGGCGCTCAGAAACAAATTGCCAAAGCTATGCCCCGCCAGACCATCCCCCACCTGAAAGCGATATTGAAACAATTCAGTAATCAACTTTTCTTGATCGGCTAGAGCCGCTAAGCAGTTGCGAATATCCCCCGGGGGCAGACCGCCCATTTGCTGCCGCAGCCGCCCCGAAGAGCCGCCATCATCGGCCACTGTCACCACTGCCGTAATGTTAGAGCTATAGGTTTTTAACCCACGTAATAGCGTTGAAAGTCCAGTTCCGCCCCCCACCGCGACAATGCGAGGGCCACGATTTAAGCGCCGATGGGTGAGAAGCCGATTCACCAACTCATCTTGACCTTCCGGCATTAAAACTTCGGTAATAGAGCCGAGGGTACGATTTTGTCCCCACCACACCAGAAAAAGCCCCAACAAAACCACCAACAGCCCACTCACATAGCTGGGAATATAGCGAGTCGCCACCTGAAGCAGGACTTGCAAAAAGCGGGTGACGTAAAAAATAGGGGTGAGCCGCATCAAAATTGCTAGCCCCAGCACGGTCAGCAGCAAACCCAGCAGGCTGATTAAGAGCCAGCGTTTCACCGACAGCCCAGGCAACAGCCATTTTGCTGAGCGCCCTAGCCAAGGCCGAAAAGAGGTTTGAAGGGCTTTGAGGGTCACAGCGATCCTTCCGAGGAACCAGTGACTTGGGGTTCAATTTTTACCCGACGAATCGGTAAATTAGCAATCAAAGCTGTGGTGCGCTGATCAGACTCCAGGGAAAAGTCAAACCCTTCTGTTTCAATCTCAACATAGCGAGAGACGACCTCTAAAATTTCACGCCGCATTGACTCCATCATCTCAGGCGTCAGATCAGCCCGATCGTGAGCCAAGACTAACTTGAGTCGGTTTTTGACCTGATCACGACTCTTGGGGGTCTCCGATCCAAAAAATAGCCGTTCCAACAGTTCAGTAATCATATCGCCATTGCCAAAGGATCATACAGTACTCGGGGTGACGTTCACTCTAACCCCCCCACCCATTTAACGATGCGTTTATTACTTTTTAAAGAGCCGACGCAATCGTGAAAATAAGGTGTCATAGGCTGCATCTAAGTCTAGGAGCTCCACTGTTTTGCCTTCAAGTCGCTGAGCGATGTTGTTGAAGGCGAGGCCACTCATGGAAATCTCTTCTGAAAGCACTAAGGGCTCCCCACGGTTGGTTGAAATAATCACTCTTTCGTCGTCCGGCACAATTCCGAGCAGGGGCACAGACAGAATTTCTTGAACATCGCTTACCGACATCATGTCATTGGCTTGCACCATGGCGGGGCGGATGCGATTCACAATCAGCTTGACCGATTTGATGCGTTGGGCTTCGAGTAGCCCAATGACGCGATCTGCGTCTCGGACGGCTGAAATTTCTGGGGTGGTGACCACAATGGCTTCGTCGGCGGCTGCGATCGCGTTTTGAAAGCCCATTTCAATGCCTGCTGGGCAGTCAATGATCACATAGTCATATTTTTTGGTGAGCGCGTAGGCCAATTGCTTCATCTGCTCAGGAGAAACCGCATCTTTATTGCGGTTTTGGGCGGCAGGTAGTAAGACTAAATCACGCTGGCGCTTATCTTTGACTAGAGCTTGCTCTAGGCGACACTGGCCAGCCAAGACTTCTAGGGCGGTATAAACAACTCGATTTTCTAGCCCTAAGAGTAAATCTAGATTGCGCAGCCCAAAGTCAGCGTCCATCAGCGCTACAGAGCGATCAAGACGGGCTAGAGCTGTTCCTAAATTGGCGGTTGTGGTGGTTTTGCCAACTCCGCCTTTGCCAGAGGTAATTACAATAATTCGACCCATAGATTTGCCACACCTGAAGTCAAGCTGGTCAAGGAAATCATATCCCGTTTACAGAGATTTCATCGATCCGCAGAAGATGAGATCATATCAACTGAAAAATGACTGGCTCTGGCAATACGAATGCCATCCTCAGCCACATAGGCCACTTCGGGGTGATACTGATCGGGCGGCGTTTCTGGTGCTCTGGCGACCTGATCGGCGATCCGCAGTTGCGTGGGTTCCATCTGCAACGCTAGGATCAAGCGCTGATCATTGCCTTGAGCACCCGCGTGGGCAATTCCTCGCAAGCGACCCCAGACCAGAATATCACCCTCAGCAATGATGGCACTGCCCGGATTTAAATCTCCAAGCAAGATCACACTGCCGGGATGGCTCACTTCTCGACCCGAACGGAGGGTAGCTTGAAGATAAAGGGGCGCTGCCACCCCACCTGTGGTAAGGTCTGGGGAGGGTGATTGGATGCGGCTCAAGGGCTTTTGCGCCAGGGTAAGCTGTGGGGTTTGTTGCTCGACAGAGTATCCGGCTGTTATGGCAGCCATAGCGGTTTGACGGCGGCTGGTACACACTCGCTTCAGGTGCAGGTTGGCTCCAGAAAGGGCTGTTTCCAGCATCTGCAATTGGCGCTGATCGAGTAGGCGCTCACCCACTTTGACTTCTACATTGAGGTTGTCGGGCCACATCCGCCGACTGGCATCAAGACGCTGACAGAGATGCTGCCAAATTTCTTGCCAATCCAGGGCTGTTTCTTGGGGGGTGGGGATTTGCACCTGCAACATCTGAGCGGCTTCTAGAAATTGCAACTGTGGCTCCACCGGCGGACTGGTGAGTGTCTCTCCTAGGGGGGGAAGTGTCGCTTCGGTGTTGGGGGTAGAAATATCCAAATTCATGACAGCACCAAGGCTTAAGGTTGCCTACACATAGGACACAGGGTTGAAGAATTATCTCGCAGTAGCTGGGGTTGATGCTTGGGCAGAAATGACGTTGAGGCGCTGCGTCACAAATGTCATTCCCCCTTCTCGAACAAAAACAGCGGAAATCCATTCTTGAGAGGGCTCAGCCGCCGCACGCCCAGTTTTGAAAAAGCCGCCCGATCGTAAGGGCTCTAGCTGAATATCGGGTTTCTTTTGGTAGTTTTCGGCGTTGACGGGCTCTTGGTACACTGCACCCATGAGAATTTGTGAGCCCAGGGGTTCTTGGACAATGGCATCAAAGTTAAAAGACTGCCCTGCTTGCACTTGAGCGGGCATATTCACGGTCACAGTGGGGGGACTTTCTCCCGAGGTAATCTGGCTTTGCTCTGCTAAGGTGGTCTGGCGAACAATTTGCCCTTCGACAAATTGCTGTTGCGATCGCAGGGTTGCGGTTAGTTTCAGCTCTCGATCGCTCAAGATCTGGGTTCCCGTTACTGTGGTTTCGGTTTCAGCGGTGTATCGGTTTGTCCCAGTGGATTGCCAAGACAACAGCTTGGTGGTGTACTCTACCTGCTCATGGGTGTCCCAAAAATTTTTGATCACCTCTGTCATCGCAGCATGGTTCAACCCATCCTGATGCTGAAAATCACTGCTGTAGAAACGCATCAAGGCATTGAGATCTTGGCGATTGGCCGCTGCATCAATCTCCGCCAAGCGATCGCTTAGGTCTGCGGGGGCACTGGTTGCTGGCTGAGCGCTGGTTGAGGGTAATTGCGCCTCGGCAATGGTGAGAGCTTTGCCCGGATCTCCCAGGCCGAGTGGAATACACAGGAGTATCAGCCCCATCATCGAAAAACGTAGCCGCTGGGACAGGGCAACACCCCTAGGGAAAGATTGGTTCACCATACTGACGACATCCTATGGACTGGATTGAGGTAATCCTTTGCTGCTAGTTCTAGCATGTTCTGAGCGCAACTGGGTCTTGATTTTAATGGGAAACGGTATGATTCGGATGGCTTTTACACGGCATGGATGCTGATGGATACACCCTTGGGCAAACCGCTTTCTTCCGGAAACCCCCGGCTGTTGGTTGCGGCTAGTGGTACAGGGGGGCATTTGTTTCCGGCGATCGCAGTGGCAGATGCCTTGGCTCAGCAACAGGTGCAAATTGAATGGCTGGGGGTGCCCGACCGCCTAGAAACCCAACTGGTGCCCCAGCAGTATCGTCTCCATACTATAGCCGTAGAGGGATTCCAGGGACGACCGAGCCTAGGGACACTGCGAACCCTGATTAGGTTTGGGGTGGCAATTTGGCAAACCCGCAAACTGCTGAAAACCGGAAAGTTCCAGGGTGTGCTGACCACAGGGGGCTACATTGCCGCTCCCGCCATTTTGGCAGCCAAGTCCCTGGGGCTGCCCAGTGTTTTACATGACTCAAATGCACTACCCGGCAAAGTCACGCGATTTTTGAGTGCTTACTGTAGTGTAGTGGCCTTGGGCTTTGCAGCAGCGGTGCCATATTTACCCAAAGCCAAAACCACCGTAGTCGGCACCCCGGTGCGGGATGCGTTTCAACAGTCCAACCCCTGTGATCTACCCATCCCAGACGGCGCGCTCTTAATTGTGGTGACCGGAGGCAGTCAAGGGGCTGTGGCACTGAACAAACTCGTGCGAGAATGTGCCCCAGCTTGGCTGGAGGCTGGAACCTGGATTGTGCATCTGACCGGAGATCGAGATCCGGATCTCTACGGTTTTGAACATCCTCACTATCTGGCGCGTCCTTTTTATGATCAGATGGCGGGTTTGTTGCAGCGGGCTGACCTAGCGATTAGTCGCGCCGGAGCCGGAACCCTCACAGAACTAGCGATCACGGGAACACCTTCAATTTTGGTGCCCTATCCCTACGCAGCGGAAGATCATCAGGCATACAATGCTGCTGTCTTCACCCATGCTGGAGCAGCACTCAGCTTTCGACAACAGGAGCTAACTGCCGGTCGCCTAGAAGAAGTGGTGCTGGAGTTGCTCAAAAATCCCAAGCGGCGACAGGCTATGGCGGCAGATGCCCAAAGCTTAGCGGTTCAGGACAGTACCGCACAATTTGCAGCAGTCGCCCAACAAGTTCTTCTGTAGGTTATCGTCACCAGTGGAGGGCTGAACCGCCTGAAGCGGTTTCAACGATTGGGGGTGAAAGAGGTGTGGTTCTGGCAAAACAGCTGTTTCATCCTCTACCACAGGCGTGAAGAGAATTCGGTACGGTTGGCTCAGACCTCTGGCTATGAGAAGATCGCTCGCAGTGAACTCCTTCCCGACTTAGATTTTAATCTGTTGAGAGGCTGTGTGCAGAACTCCAGTCCCCTAGCCGCGGCCAAGGCGTTTCGGCGGGGCATTCAAGAGCAGCGGAAATAGTCTTTGCCCTATTTTGATTACGGTGGAATTTAAGTTGAGTAGGGTTCAAGACTCCATGAGCGTTGCTATTATTGCCTTGAATCAAACGGGGGCAGATTTTGCCCGTACTGTGATGCCTTCTATTCCGGACTCCTTGCTCTATGGACTAGAGGGGCGCACTGAAGATGTGGATATTCCCTTTCAGGACTTTGGGGAAACGCTACGACAGCTCTTTCAAGCGGGAACGCCGATCATTGGGGTCTGTGCAGCCGGGATTCTGATTCGCACCCTGGCTTCAGTACTCACCAACAAGTGGCAGGAACCCCCGGTGCTGGCGATCGCAGAAGATGGTAGCGCTGTGGTGCCCCTCCTGGGCGGCTTACAGGGTGCTAACGACCTGGCTCGGCATCTGGCGGCTCTCTTGAACATTGAGCCAGCTATTACCACCCCGGGGGAACTGCGGTTTCGAGCGGCGTTGCTTTCACCGCCGGCAGGCTATACCCTGGTCAACCCTGAGGATGCCAAAACGTTTTTGTCTAATTTGCTGGCGGGGGAGTCCGTCAAACTGATTGGCACTGCGCCCTGGCTCCAGCAAAGTCAATTGCCGCTCACGGAGACTGGCAGCCTCACCATCGAGGTAACCGAGCAAGACCCCACTACCTCCCCCAGCCCAGAGCATCTAGTGTATCGGTTTCATCCCCAAGCAGCGAAAACCGGGCATTTAGCAATTGTGGGCACCGGGCCAGGGGCGATGGAGTGGATGTCCCCAGAAGTGCAGCGCGTTCTGCGTTCAGCAACCGATTGGGTGGGGTACAAAACCTACTTAAAGCTGGTTGAACCGCTGCGACCCAGCCACACAATTTGCCATAGATCCGATAATCGGGTGGAGCGCGATCGCGCCCACCTAGCTCTCAACCTCGCCGCTCAGGGGCGTTCAGTCGCCGTGATTTCCTCGGGCGACCCGGGGATCTTTGCCATGGCCGCCGCCGTGTTTGAAATCTTAGAGCAAGAGGCCAATCCCGCCTGGGAACAGATTTCCATTCAGGTCTGCCCTGGCATTTCCGCCATGCAGGCGGCGGCGGCTCAGGTGGGGGCACCCCTTGGCCATGACTTTTGTGTGATTTCCCTCTCAGATATTCTCAAACCCTGGTCGGTAATTGCCCAACGGCTGACCGCGGCGGCTCAGGCTGATTTTGCCATTGCCATTTATAACCCTGTCTCCAAGCAGCGCACTTGGCAGCTCCAGCAGGCTAAGGATTTGCTGTTGCAATGGCGTGCCCCTGAAACGCCGTTGATATTAGCCCAAAGCGTTGGCCGATCCGCTCAAGCCATAATCGTTAAGACCTTGGCGCAGTTATCGGTTGAAGACACCGACATGAGAACCGTGATTTTGATTGGCTCTAGTCAGACTCGCACCCTGGCTCGTCAAGATGGCACCCCATGGGTGTACACCCCTCGCAGCTACCCTTTCTCATGATAACTCCGCTAAAGTAGAGTCAATAGATGTGCTGTCTGGAAGTCATGGCCATAGAGCATTCTGTCGTCGCAGCTATGCCTGCCCCATGTTTTTTCTTGCCACTCAAAGTAGAGAATCAGTAATCAGTTTTTTGCCAGCTAACTCATATTTTCAGAGAGCACGGTCATGTTTAAACTCGATCAACTAAGGGATGATATTTCTACCCTTCCTACCACGGCTCAGCAGCTTGTAGTAGATTTCGTTGCTTTTCTCAAACAACGCTACCCTCTGTCACAAAACTCTATCCCACAATCTCTCAACCTGGAAAATGAGCCTTTTGTCGGCATGTGGAGTGATCGTCCAGAAATGAAAGACAGCACTATCTGGGTCGGGCAAGTTCGGCAACAACACTGGCGCAGTTGATATGACCCAAATTTTGGTGGATACTGATATTCTTATTGATGTTGCCAACGATGATGCGATCGCCAAAGAGCGCTTAGCCCATGAGAGCGAAACAAACAACCTAACCGTTTCTACCATCACCGTTATGGAGTTAACAGTTGGGTGCCGCAATAAAGTCGAACTACAGGCTTTAAGTCAATTTCTCTCACAGTTTCAAGTGTTGACTCTGAACAGTCAAGTTAGCGATCTCGCCACTCAGCTACTCCAAAAGTATTTTCTTAGTCACGGCTTGAGAATTGCTGATACCCTAATTGCCGCAGCTGCGATCGCAAATCAAATTCCTCTTCTCAGCAAAAATCAGCGTGACTTTCGCTTTATCCAACAGCTTGACCTTCTTGTCTACCCTTAAATTAGCACTTCTACTCCATCTGCTTGAACCAGCCATGCACGTCAACCGCTAGCGTCACACCTAGACGCAGGAGTTGCCGAAGCTCGCCGTTGGACAAGGGCAAAAATGGGTTGTCTGCATCTGGAGGCTCAGGAGCCTCTGACCCTTGGGGCTGATTTTCAGGCGGAATCTGTTGCCAGATTACGGGCAACAGATGGGTTTGAAAAGCTTGATAATACAGCTCTTGGGCGCGATCGAGTTGCACCTCTAGGTGGAGGGTGTGTACCAACTCAATCAGTTGGGTCAATCGCTGGAGCCGCAGCTTTAGATGCTCCGTCTTGCCCTGCACCAAGAGCTGAGTCAGTGATTGTAAAATTAACCCCTCTAAAATTTGCTCCCCATCCCCTAGGGAAAGCGGACAGCCCAACTGTTGCGCCTCTGTGGCCACAGCAGTCAATTCATTCAAATACCCTGTTTCCGCTTGGGTGGTCAGGGCTTCAGGGCTGTTGAGGGCTTGCTCTAGAGACTGCAATAACTTGATGGCTTGATAACGCAGAGCCACTTGCGCCGCCATTTTCAGCTCCTCCGGCACCTCTAAATTGTCCCGACGGTAGGCCATCAGCAGGCTGTAATTATTGCGATACACCTGGGTGTAAAGCTGATCCAGGCGACTTAGGGTGTCCTGAGACAAGAGGGTAATGATTCGGTGGCGCTCCTCTGCAAATAAATGATGCAAGCTATAGCTGTTAGCTCCGAACGCTTCAGACAGCGCCAAAATCACCTGAACAGTGCTGGCTTGCTGTAATGCCTCTAGGACTTGGGCTTTCATCTCGGTATAGGTGCGGCGTCCGCCAAAGGGCTGTACGCCGCAGTAAAAGTCCCAGCCACCCAGGTGTAAAACCCCAAACATTAGATGGGCAGTTTCCTGGGTAATCTCTGAGGTGAGGTGCAGTTGACCAAAGGCTAAAGTCAACGTCCCCATGCGCTGGAGTTGATAGTCAAGCTGCTGAGCTTGAAAGCAGTAAACCTGAGCGCTCTGGGGATAGGTGGTAAATAAGGAGGTAATGGCATAGTGAGCCGCTACTTGCTCAAAGTTAACTTGAGAGGGCAACACCAATTGGCGATAAACTTCAGCCCCATTTTGAAAGGTTTCCACGTTGCTGGGGGCTAAGGCCAAGCGTTGAATAAAGGCACCCTCCAGGTTGACCCCAGTGACCTCACTGGCTAAGGCAATGGCGCGACCCGCATAGCGCAACAATTGCACGCCTTCGGGGCGAGAGAGTTCTTCAAAAAACCAGCCACAACTGGTGTACATCAACAGGGTGTGCCGCTGCATTTCCAACAGCCGCAGGGCGTCGACTTGCTCGGCTGGAGACAGGGGGTGCTGCTGGTGTTGTTCCAGAAAAGCGGCAATTTTGGCGGCTCGATCTGCTTGCTCCGCTGAATTGGAGCTAGCTCCAAAGACTTCAATGTAGGCATCTCGTGCCTGCCAGGGATCAACCAATAGCGGCTCTCCAGCATCTTGATACACCTGTGCTAGGCGATCGCGTAGCCAGTCGAGGGCATCTCGGAGGGGGCGTCGCCACTTTTGATGCCAGAGGCTGCCTTCACCGCCGCAACCACAGTCGTCTTGCCAGCGATCGACACCGTGGGCACAACTCCAGGCGGTCACTGGCTTTAACTCCACTTCCCAGGTGGGGGCTTCTAAGCTGAGATAGTGGGCAAAGTTGGTGACGCTCCAGCCTCGCTGTGGGAACTCGGCTACTAGGGCATAGGCCAGGGCACGCTCGGTGTTGCGCTTATGGTGGCCGAAGGTTTCGCCATCGGTGGCCACTGAAATTAGTTGGGCGGTCTGGCGGTCGCCCCGCACCGCCTGGGCCAAGCGACCGGCAAAGTGGTTAGAGCTGCTTAGCACATCGTTAAAACCCATATCTCGGGAAATAGGACCGTCGTAGAAGAAAATATCAATGAAGTCCTGGCGAGCCCCGCCAGGTAAAAAACAGCGATAGGGACGGGTAGGGTCAATTTGCCCCCCACCCACCTCTTGCCAGGGGTGACTGTCGGCGGCATCGGCGGGAATGGGACGACAGCGCTGGGCTTGAGAGGGGGCCAGGATAATGAATTGGATGCCTTCTGAGGCCAGGGCTTCTAGGGTGGGGTAGTCTACTGCCGCCTCAGCTAGCCACATGCCTTCGGGGTCGCGGCCAAACCGGGCACGAAAGTCGGCTTTGCCCCAGCGAATCTGGGTCAATCTATCTCGGGGATTGGCCAGGGGCAAGATGATGTGGTTATAGACTTGTGCGATCGCATTGCCATGGCCATTAAGACGCTCACAACTGTGGCGGTCGGCCTCGATAATCCGCTCATACACCTCGGGATCGTATCCCTCCAGCCAGCTCATCAAAGTTGGCCCAATATTGAAGCTGAGATACTCAAAATTATTGACGATTTGGATCACTTCGCCACGATCGTTGAGGACGCGCGCAAAAGCATTGGTGCGATAACACTCATGGCAAATGCGCGCATTCCAGTCATGAAACGGGGCAGCACTGGGCTGGCGCTCAATGGCATTCAGGTCAGGATTTTCCCGGGGGGGCTGATAAAAGTGCCCATGAATTGTGACGAAGACGCCTGAGGTCAGCAACGGCGAACGTTCAACAGTGGCCGTGGAAACTGGGTCAGAAATAGGCGCAATAGCTGTCTCTACGACAGCTTCAGAAAACGTGGCCGTTGTCATAAACCTTAAACCTTGCTGGCAACTTGCTCTCATCTAGCCCCCATCTAGCCTTTCGTAGAGAGGGCTATTTCTGTTAGATCATACAGATCAACAGAAGGACTGAAGTTAACCTATGCGATCCCCACTTTAGATGCACAGATTCTAAAGAGAACTTAAGATTTGAGCCACTCTTAAACCACAACGGCACCCCACACACCTGGGAAAAACAAGGCCAAATCCCTTTATTGAACTAGAGCCTTATCAAGGATAGACATTGGCAGCGACCTAATCTAGGCAAGGGTCTTAGACTCAGACAACGGGAGGGGCGATTTCAATAAGGCGAGACTAAAATCTATCAGCTTATTGACTTTAATTCTCAATAAAGCTATTCTCAACAGTACGCCCTCAGCAGTGCGGTGGCTGGCCAGCAGGACAGATTGACCACCCAAAATGCGTCTGTGGGATTGGAGGTTGGGATGACGGCGACAAATTTATGCCCTTGCTGTTCAGGAAGCTTGCTTTGTCACATTCACGAGGCAGGACTTCACTGGTTTTGCCCCCATTGCTGGCAAGAAATGCCCAACTTCAGCGCTCAGAAGCGCGAGCAACTCGCACTAATGAGTTCACGACGCACTGTATGCCAACGGGCTTACCCCAGCAGGAGGCTACGCCAGTCGAGGCCACCTAACCCCATGGCACAGGCCAGCTAAGGCTGAGGGGTTAAGAGGCGGTTTGAAAAGTTTCTAACGCCTTGCACTAGCCTCCTGAATCCCCCATTCTGGGGGACTTAAGAGTGATAAAAGCCCCCCAGAACGGGGGGTTGGGGGGCGAATGTAGAGCAAGACTTTAAAGACAGCCTCTAAGCAATCCAAACAGTTGTAAATTTAGGAGTCTGCATGTCTGCCAAAATTGGTTTGTTTTACGGAACTCAAACTGGCAACACCGAAGCGGTTGCCGAAATGATCTGCGCGGCCTTCGGTGCCGATCAGGTGGAAATGGTGGATATCTCTCAGGCGCAGGTCAGTGACTTTGCTGAGTTCAAGGCACTGATTATCGGGTGTCCGACCTGGAATATTGGTGAACTCCAGAGCGACTGGGAGGGAATTTTCCCTGAATTAGATGACGTTGATTTCACTGATAAGCAGGTGGCCTACTTTGGCCCTGGGGATCAGGTGGGCTACGCCGATAACTTTATGGATGCCATCGGCATTCTGGAGGCCAAAATTACGGAGCAAGGGGGTCAAACGGTTGGCCAGTGGTCAACAGAGGGCTACGACTTCAACGAATCGAAGGCACTGAGAAATGGCAAGTTTGTAGGGCTGGCCATTGATGAAGACAATCAGCCCGATTTAACCCAAGAGCGCGTCACCACCTGGGTCAATCAACTCAAGCAGGCTTTTCAGCTCTGAGAGGGGTTCGTCAATAACGCCTGAGATTAACCCAGCCCCTTGATCCAATTTGTCTCCAACCTCGTACTTTTGTGGCTGCTCATGACTGCAATGGCACTCATCTCCTGGGATCTCCAAACCCTTACCTGTGGCCTTTGCGCCTGGATGTTGATAGCTTTACTGATCTATAACCTGTGGCGATCCTTGCGCCAGGGATGTCAACATCTGCAAGAGCTACATCAGATTCCCTGCGATCGCTGTCTCTATTTCACCCAAGACTATCGGCTTAAATGTACAGTGCGGCCTTGCCAAGCCTTTACAAAGGCTGCCATTGCCTGCCCAGATTTTCAAGTTTCCCAGATTCCTGTTCTTTCGATGCAGACACCCTCATGTCTATCCTCATCCACAACCGTCGTGATCCCCAGCCCCAAAGATCGTTTGTCTCCTCGCGTCTGCGAGGAGATGTGTTGCAAAACCCCTCCTTACCCCCAAGGCGCAATCAAACCTTCCGGAAGCGGGAGTTAATCCCCCTGCCTCAAGACATCCTCTGGCGTCTGGAAGCCGGGACAGTTCGCACCTTCACCCTGGCAGAAGACGGTGCCCTGATTACCCTGGGACTCTGGGGAGTAGGTGATGTTGTAGGATCTGCCCTAGCTCAGATTCGGCCTCATCAAGCAGAATGTCTGAGTACGGTCAACGTATCTCCACTGGTCACCGTTCACAGTGCCTATCTCAATCAAATTTTGCTGGCTCATCTCCATCAATCGCAAGAGTTGCTCAGCATCCGCAGCGGCCCCATGCAGCAGCGTTTACTTCAGTTGTTAGATTGGTTGGCGCTAAAATTTGGGCGCTCTACAGATCAGGGCATTCACCTGAACATTCGCCTCACCCATCAAGAAATTGCCGACATTTTAGGCACAACCCGAGTCACTGTGACCCGTCTGTTGAGCCACTTAGAGTCAGAAAAGTATCTGTCTTGGATCTGCGGAAGAATCCTTTTGCCAATCCCCCAGCAACG
The DNA here is from genome assembly GCF_009939295.1 of Petrachloros mirabilis ULC683. Lineage (GTDB taxonomy): Bacteria > Cyanobacteriota > Cyanobacteriia > Thermosynechococcales > Thermosynechococcaceae > Petrachloros > Petrachloros mirabilis. The sequence goes on along the minus strand of NZ_WVIC01000016.1, from coordinate 54,528 downwards.
GCTGAGCATTACTGGGCAACAATGAACGTTGTGGATGAATCTACGGCGCACAGGTCAAGTTGACTATAATTAGGGTAAGGAACCTCAGCAAAACCTGCGGGTGATGCGCTCCAGGATCTTTCAGGAGACCTTAGAGGCGGTTTGAAAAGTTTCTAACGCCTTGCACTAGCCCCCTAAATCCCCCATTCTGGGGGACTTAAGTGTGATCAAGGCCGCCCAGAATGGGGGGGCGAATATAGAGCAAGACTTTAAAGACAGCCTCTAACGATCTAAAACAAGCGGTGCTCCCTGCCGCTCTCCGAGATCAGCACAACAGCACGTCTGTAATTCGGTTGGGTGACAAAGTTTTCCCTTTGACTCGACCCCTACCCTTTTCAGGTGGCAGTTCAAAGATGAGCTTGTTTCATTCCCAACGGCGATGGCTAAATCAATGGTGGACATCTCTTCGGAATCCCCTTAAGTCAAAATACTCTGCTTGCTATCGGCCTGCTCAACGTCGCCGGTCGCCCTTTCTCTTGGCCGGGTCGTCAATTGTTTTATTGACGGGTGTAGTCGGTCACTCCTTCTATAATGAGCCTCGTTTAGCCCCTGGACGACCCGCTCCCCAGACCATTCGAGCCCCGGCATCGACGAGTGTCGAAGATCCCTATGCGACCGAAGAGGCTCGTCGGCAGGCGCGCCAAGAGACCATCAGCTTGTTTATGCGCAGTCAGACGGCTACAGATCGAATTCGCCTCAGCCTAGAGGCAACCCTCAGTCAAGTTCGAGACGTGCGTCAGGCGGTAGGCGCTTTTCCCTTTGTCACTCCTGAAATTTTATCTACCCCGGTGCAGCACTATCTGCGGCAAGCTGCGACCTCTGATTTAGAGGATATTTTGGCTTCATCCACTTCAGGGCGAACACTTCTTGCCTCTCCATCCCTAGCACAACAAGCACGAGAGCAACTGCAAGCCTACCGCGATGCCCAAAGGGCGGTCTTCGACCATCGCACCTCAAACCCTACCGAGCTAAACTCCCAAATCCGTCAAGCTCAACAGCGCTATCAGCGTGCCTTACGGACGGCGGATGCCGCCCTCCCCAATTCCCAACTTCAGGATGCCTTAAGTTTATCGGATGCCGATTGGCAAGAGGCGGAGCAGCAGATCCGGCTGGCAACGAGTCGAATGTTGGTTCAGGGCATCCCTCCTGGGTTGCCCCTGGACACCTTGCGAGAGGCGATTAAGTTACAGCTCTCAGACGCTGCGCCTGCCACTCAGGCTTTGGGGGTACACCTGCTGTCTAATCTGTTGCGAGCCAATCTGATCATTGATTTTGAAGGCACCAAGCGCCAAGAAAATACTGCCGCCGAGGCTGTGACACCAATTCGGATTGAGATTCAACAGGGAGACCTGATTGTGCAGGCGGGGGAAACCATCACCCAAGCAGACTTTGTGCTCCTAGAGCACTTTAAGCTGAGCCGTCGCCAACCTAACTGGTTGGGCTTGCTGGGCACTACTGGCCTTGTCAGTATTGCCGTAGGTGGGGTGTGGTGGGTTTCGCAGCATACCCACCAGTCTCTATCGCGGAGAGACTATGTGCTGTTGCTGCTGCTGTCGCTCAGCTCGCCTCTGGTGGTCTGGAGTACCGGCAGCTTTAGCTATGCCAGCTTGCCAGCGGTGGGGATGTTGGTGGGAAGTTTCTATGGCTCGATTCTGGGGGCGACCGTGGTGCTCCTGTTGTCGGCACTGATGCCTTTGGCACTGGTCGGGGGCTGGATTGAGCTGGCTGCTGTCGCTTCAGCAAGTTTAGTCGGTGCTATGGTGGCGCACCAGACGCGATCGCGCGAAGATCTCGCCCTCGTTGGGGTTATTGTCGCCGTCACCCAAGGGTTGGTCGCCTTGGTGTTGTTGGGCATCACTGGCGTAGGCATCTATGTGGCCTTAGGCACTGCTCTGAGATTGGGGTTGGTGGGCATGGGATGGGGGGTTGTGGCCCTAGGAATTAGCCCCTACTTAGAGCATGTCTTTGACTTGGTGACCCCCATCCGCCTAGCAGAACTGGCTAATTCTAACCGCCCCATGTTGAAGCGCCTCGCAACTGATGCCCCAGGCACCTTTCAGCACACCTTGCTGGTTGCCACCCTGGCGGAGGCCGGAGCCCGAGCCTTGGGTTGCAACGTCGAGCTAGTGCGAACGGGTGCCCTGTATCACGATATTGGCAAACTCCACGATCCCGAGGGCTTTATTGAAAATCAATTTGGCCTACCCAATAAACATGATCAAATCAATGATCCCTGGCGAAGTGCCGCTCTGATTAAAAAGCATGTCACCGAAGGACTAGTCATGGCGCGCAAATGTCGGCTGCCGACTGCCGTGCGCGCTTTTATCCCCGAACATCAAGGCTCTATGGTGATTGCCTATTTTTACCACCAAGCCCAACAGCAAGCGGTTGCAGACCCAGAGATGCCTCCTGTCCAAGAGGCAGATTTTCGGTACGACGGCCCGACGCCGCAGTCTCGGGAAACAGGGATCGTCATGCTAGCAGATTCTTGTGAAGCGGCTCTGCGCTCTCTAAAAGAAGAAAATGCTGATATTGCCCTGCAAATGATCAAAAAGATCTTTAAGGCACGGTGGCAAGATAATCAACTTTTGGATGCAGGGCTGACCCGAGATGACCTCAAGCTTCTAGCTGATGTGTTTGTCAAAGTGTGGCTCCAGTTTCATCACAAGCGCATTTCTTACCCCGCTGCCCAGCCAACCCCCCTGGCTCAACCTATTCAGCACCACCAGACATACCCCTAGAAATAATCCCAGAAATAACCTGAATAAAAGGTATACCATACGACAGGGGCTTGTTTTCTAGCCCTATTCTGTCCTTTGCATTGGAGAATCGTTATGGCTTTAACGGTTGGCACGTCTGCCCCAGACTTTACGGCCAAAGATACGAACGGCAACACCGTTTCTCTGTCAGACTTTGCGGGTAAAACCGTGGTGCTCTACTTCTATCCCAAAGACGATACCCCGGGTTGCACCAAAGAAGCCTGTAGTTTTCGAGATAACTACACAGACTATCAAGGCAAAGATGTTGTGGTGCTTGGGGTGAGCGCCGATGATGAATCGTCTCATCAAGCCTTTACCCAAAAGTTTAATCTGCCCTTTCCCCTGCTTGCGGATGTCGATTTTTCGATCATCAAAGCCTACGATGCCGATGGGGGAGGCTATGCCAAGCGTGTCACCTACGTGATTGGCTCAGATGGCAAAATTAGTCATGCCTACACCAGCGTCAAAACGGATACTCACGCTAGTGATATTTTGGCCGACCTAGGTCTCTAGGCACTAGATGGCGCTTGAGAGGTAATAGCGAGTCACAACTTCGCTGTTGCCTCCCAAGGGTGCGACCTCAAACTGAGAGCTTGTTTGAGAAGTTGCTTAGACCTTGCACTTACCCCCCTAGTCCCCCAGAATGGGGGATGTAGGGGGCGAATGCAGGGACGACTAGGAGTCAGCTAAGAACTTCACATAATCTGTTTGAATGGCGGCAACCGCAGTCTCATAAAATCGTTGGCCTTGCTCTGGGGTTGCCAAGGAGGGGTCAGAGCCCATGCGTCCATCGGGGTACCGTCGCCGAAAGTCTTCAGCTCCGTAGATGGCGTGGCCTTGGCCTGGCTCTAGGGTGAGGGGTGCTGTTTTGATGGCTTCTGGATAAACAAACTGGGTCAACGCCACTTCGCTGGGGGTGGCGTGAGATCCTTCTCGATCGCCATAGAGCTCCTGCGCCAGTTTGATCACGTCTCGGTTCATGTACCAGTTATTCAGGCGGCACTGAACGCGATCGCAACCGGGCATTTGCAGATCTGCCAGAGCCGCATAGGTTTCGGCAAACGCGGCCTTAAGGGTGGCCACATTCCCCCCATGGCCATTGATAAAGAAAAATTTGGAAAAGCCAGCTCTAGTCAGGCTGACCAGGTAATCTCGAATCACCAAAATCAGGGTAGAGGGGCGCAGGCTCATGCTGCCGGGGAAGGCCATATGATGCAGCGCCATGCCCACATTGAGGGTGGGAGCCACCAGGGCACCGGTTGCCTCGCCCACGCCCTTGGCGATGACCTCAGCACAAATGGCATCTGTGCCAATCAGTCCTGTGGGGCCATGCTGCTCGGTTGAGCCAATGGGCAGCAGGATGCCTGGGGAGGTTTTTAAGTAAGTTTCAACGTCTTGCCAGGTAGACAGATGCAGGAGCATGGTGGTGGAAAGTGGGCATGAATACAGGGTCGATCAAATGCCTTTGTCAAGTATAAAGGGCAAGCCCTCTGGCAGGGGATGCTGGCAAGGAGATGCTGTGTTAATCAATCATAGACTCGACCTGGGAGTTCTGCGTTGCAGTGGGCCAATGTTCGCTCACCAATGCCGGAATGTCTTGGGGATGGAGTCTTTGATAGCGAGCCTTACCGGGCATCACTACCACATGGGGGCCTTTTTTGCAGGCATCCATGCAGCCCGTTTTTTTGATCATAACTTGGTCAGCAAGGCCGCGATCGCACAGAGCTGCTTCCAGGGCTTTTTGCACCTGCTTAGACCCCCGCTTAACGCAGCTAGAGGACTGGCAAATCAACACCTTGGTTGCGGTTGATTTGGGGCAAGCGGGCAAGGAATTCGTGACCTCTGGATCGCTCGGATGGGGCGATAGCAAGCGCACTTGATAGGCTTTGAACTTGAAGAGCCCGGTTTCTAGATCCTCTGCCTGCAACCCCTCCACTTGAATCCAGTCCCCTGGCATCAACCCCTTGAGGAGGGGTAATCGCAAATATTTAGCGAGTTTGAGGCTGTACTCACCCTCAGAGGTCAGGAGTGTTAAGGCTTTGGGTTGATGGGGTTTGCCACCTTCAAATGCCGCAAACCTGCCTTCTAAGCTAAATTTAGAAGTCTGTTTGTACTTAAATTTCCCCATAGTATGCCCTCAATTCTAATTACAAAATATTCTCAACTAGGGTCATTTGTCATCCCCTAGATGGCAGATCGGTCTAAGAGCTTGTTTGAGAAGTTGCTTAGACCTTGCACTTGCCCCCCTAGCCCCCCAATTCTGGGGGGAAATGAGCAGAGTTTTTGGCTTTCTCCCCCCAATTTTGGGGGGTCGGGGGGGCTAATGCAGGGATGAATGAGGCTTTTCAGACTGCCTCTAATCTACCCCTCAAGTAGATCTTGGGGGGTGTTGCAATTCCACAGCATGGCGGAGACCCGAGGCGTCAACGGCAGGGTTTGTACAGGAATTTGGCCAAGCCACCGCTGAAAAGATCGGCCACCTTGCTCAATAAAGGTTTGCAGTGATGACTGACAACACACATGGTACAAGGCACACAGGGGTTCCCAGCCTTGAGGGCTGCGGGGGACATAGGCCCAGATGGGCGGCGCTGCGGCCAATGGGTCAGAGTAGGGGAAAGCACCGGTCATCTGAATCCAGCTCTGCAAGATCTGCGGATCTAGGCAGGGCAGGTCACAGGCCAGAAGTAGTACCCAAGTACTATTTAGCTGCTTGAGCCCCTGGGCTAGAGCAACCAATGGGCCTTGGTCGGGATGTTCTTCCGGTAGCCACTGCACAGTGGGGGGAACCCAGTCAGCATACTGCTCTGGCCAGGGCGTTAATACAACCACAGTGGCGCAGCACTGATTGGCAGCACACACCACTCGGGTGAGCAGGGGGATGCCCTGCCAGGGAATGCGGGCTTTATCCGTACCCATGCGAGAGCTTCGACCCCCTGCCAAAATCAAGGCGGTAACGGTGGGTCGGTTCGGCTCAGCCATGTCGGGATAAGCTCATGACAGGAACCCTTAAGCAAAGGTGGCTAAAGACTTCTGAGTTTGATGCCATTGTTGCAACTGGGCCAGTTGAGCTAACACCAATCCAGATTGCAACAACTCCATGGTTTGGGCAATGCCCTGGGACAAGTCAGCACAGCAGCCTGTATGCCAAAGATAAAAGCCTCCATTCCACAGCACGGCAGGAAGTAGGTCACAGTCTTGACCCTTGAGAGCCTGCTGCATTTGGTGCAACAAGATCCCTTCGTCAGCTAAGGGCACTGCACGACCGCCAAGATTGTAGTCTCGGGGAGCAAGTAGCAACCGCTGGAGTTCGGCCTCAGGGGGATGATAGCCCACAATAGCGGTGCGATCGCAGGGCAAATCGCAGCTTCCTTCGAGTCCTTTCACTGTCGTGTAGTGATGGGTGCCACGCAGAGCAAGGGTTGCTTGCAGGTTAATCTCCGTCGGTGGATGCACAAAGCCAGAAATCAAATGGGCATCCCCAGCATAGGGACACCAAAGTAACTCTAAGGTGGCAAAAGGAGGGCGCTTGCCAATCTGATCTCGATAGGGGACTAGAGCCTGTGCCAGGGGGAAATGCTCAGGTAAGTACACATAGCCCAACCGCGTCTGGGCAAGCCCCTCCTGCACCTGAGCCAAAGACAAATAGGTCCAGTCTACCCCCAGCCCTTGCCAGAGTTCGGTCAGAGAAATGCCATACTTGGTGGGCATACGAGTGCCCCCGTGCATGAGCACTGGCTGACCGGCTGCCGCCAAAATCAAGGCCGTCAGGGGTAACACCGGAGCCGTGCGCGATCGCCCATCGTAGGGAATGCCAAACACGATCACCGGCTGAGCCGAGGCAATCGCCCCCACCTGAGGGCCAAGTTGATCATAGGCGTCGAGCATACCGGCCAGCTCTGGGGGGGTCGGACGCTTAATGCGATGAGCAATCATGAACGCCCCGATTTGGGCTGGGGTTGCGGTTTGATGCAGCATCATCAGGGTGGCGGCCTTGGCTTCCTCTCGGCTCAAGGACTTGCCGGTATGTGGGCCACTCCCAATCTTTTTAAGCAACTCCCGAAACGCCTGACTCATGGCTTCTCCTGGCAAAATAGATCGGAGCTGTTGTTAAGCCCCTGAGAGGCTCAGTGTGGAATCAGTAGCAGATCGCACCTGAGCGCTGAAAAAATCTTGGACTAACCGCCGAAAGTTAGCAATGGGTGGAATCAGCAGCCGGTCTTGGGTGGTCACCATCACCACCTCTCGGGTGAGCACCGCTGCTGAGAAGCCTTTACTAGAGGTGACCGGTGCCAGCTCTCGTACCGCCAGGGTCGGATCGGTGCTGGATTCGACTAAAGCTCCTTGGGGAAGCAGAGCCAGCATGAGTCCTTGACGGATGACCCCCCGAAAAGCCTCTAGGGTATTCAGTTCGATGGCCACTTTCAGTTCCAGACCAAGCTGTCGAAATTGCTCTTGAACCAGGCGCTGCATTCCGTACCCGTCTTTGAACACCACCTGGGGATATTGCGCTAAATCGACCCACCGCACCCAATTTTGGCTGACCAGAGGATGATCGGCTGCCATTAGCACCTGAATGGGTTCGTGATAGAGAGAATCCACCACCGCTTCCGCAGTTTGCAGCAGAAAGGGGTTATTCATGACAATGGCCAAGTCTACCAGGCCATCTTTGAGTACCTTGAGGGAGCGATCGCTCCCCAGGGAGGTGACTCGCAACTGCACTTTGGGGTAAAGCTGGGAAAACTGTTGGAGCACAGGGGGCAAGTAATAGGCACACACAGATTGAATCGCAGCGACGCAGAGCTCTGGCTGTTTGCCATCTCTGAGATCAGTAATGGCGCTCACCGCAGATTGCCATTCTTGATCAATTTTACGGGCGTGGGGCAACAACTGCTCTCCGGCCAAGGTGAGTTTACTGTGAGCGCCTCGATGAAACAGAGGCATACCTAGATCGGCCTCTAGTCCCTGAATTTGACGACTGATGGTGGATTGGGTGACCCCACATTGACGGGCGGCTTGCTGAAAGCTGCCGGACTGGGCAACCGCCAGAAACGCTTGCAGTTGCTCTAAACGCATGCACCGATTACTTCCAAGAAGTTCTTTAACAGGGTAAAACCACAAATCAGCCCTCTGCATGCGTGAAAGAGGCTATCTCTCAAGCTGGGGTCTGGGGCAATTGAAGATTGTTGGCTGAACACCAAGTTAACCAAAGTGCGATCGCACTTTGGTGCGCCAAGATACAACTTGAGGGGCAGTCCTGATCTGAGCACCCGTCGAGATGTTGCCCGTCACTATAGAATAGTAGCCAAACCCAGGGGCAAAATTGGGATCCTGCACATTCCAGTCAACCTGTGACTCTGTATCAACTCATTCTATAAATCATTTCCGCTATGGCCATCAAAGTCGGCGATCAGGCTCCTGATTTTAAGCTCAAGTCTGCCCAAGGCGAGACCATTCAGCTAAGCGAACTGCTCAAGGGCAAGCCCGTCGTGCTCTTTTTCTACCCCAAGGACAATACCCCAGGGTGTACCAAAGAAGCCTGTGCCTTTCGAGATCAGTATGAAGTCTTTCAGGAGGTTGGAGCTGAAGTTGTAGGGATTAGTGCTGATTCAGAGCAATCTCATCAGCAATTTGCATCGGCCTATCAATTGCCATTCCTGTTGCTGAGCGACTCCCAAAATCGAGTCCGCAAGAGCTTTGGGGTTCCCAGCACCCTCGGCATTCTGCCAGGGAGGGTGACTTATATTATCAATCAGCAGGGAACGGTGTGTCATCTATTTAACTCTCAGCTCAACTTTCAGGGGCATGTGGACGAAGCCCTCAAAGCGCTTCAGGCAATCCCGTCAGCGTGACTCCTGAATCCTGGACTTGATAGTGTTGACTGAGTATTGAGGTTGTGATGTTCTCTCGCCCGACTGCGCCGCCCCCTGAGCCCCTTTGTTTAGAGACGGCGCTCAAGCAGTATTTTGGCTATGAAACCTTTCGACCCGGACAACAAGCCATTATTGAAGCTGCCCTAGAGAACCGCGACCTGCTGGTGGTCATGCCGACCGGAGGCGGTAAGTCTCTCTGTTTTCAATTGCCTGCGCTTCTGAGATCGGGGATCACGCTGGTGGTTTCACCCTTGATTGCCTTGATGCAAGATCAAGTAGATGCGCTACAGGCCAATGATCTGGCGGCTACTTTTCTCAATAGCAGTCTCAGCGGCAGCGAGAGCCGTCAGAGACAGGCTCAAATCTTAAGGGGTGAGATCAAGTTGGTCTATGTTGCCCCAGAGCGGTTGCTGACCCCAACATTCTTGGCGTTTCTCGATCAAGTTCAAGCTCAGGTAGGTCTTTGCGCCCTAGCCATTGACGAAGCCCACTGTGTCTCAGAATGGGGTCACGACTTTCGACCAGAGTATCGTCGCTTGGCAGAGCTGCGGCAGCGGTATCCTCATCTGCCCCTGATGGCACTGACGGCTACGGCTACAGAGCGGGTGCGTCAAGACATTGGGCAGCAGTTGGGCTTGCAACAGCCCTACATTCACATTGCCAGTTTCAATCGTCCCAATCTCTACTACGAAGTGCGACCCAAGCACCGTCAAGCCTACCCTGAGTTGGTGCAAATGCTGCGCCAAACTCAAGGCTCTAGCATTATCTATTGCCTTAGCCGCCGAGAAGTTGAAGATCTCAGTGCCCGGTTGCAGCAAGACGGCCTTCGGGCATTGCCTTACCATGCCGGTATGAGTGATGGCGATCGCAGCCGAAATCAGACGCAATTTATCCGAGATGATGTCCAAATTATGGTGGCTACGATTGCTTTTGGCATGGGCATTAACAAGTCAGATGTGCGTCTTGTGGTTCACTACAATTTGCCTCGAAATCTAGAGGGCTACTATCAGGAGGCAGGACGGGCTGGACGCGATGGTGAACCTGCTACCTGTCTGCTCTATCACAGCCCTAAGGATCTGCGGACGCTGGACTGGTTGATTGCCCAAAAAGTGCATCCGGAAACTGGGGAGCCTTTAGCCCACGAGCAACGGGTGGCTCGTCAACAACTGCGCCAAATTTTAGACTATGCGGAGGGAACGGTCTGTCGTCGGACGATTCAATTGGCCTATTTTGGGGAAGCGTTTGCCGGAAACTGTGCCAACTGCGATAACTGCGCTCAGCCCAAACCGTTGGAAGACTGGACGGTAGAGGCTCAAAAGTTTCTTTCCTGTGTGGCTCGCTGCCGGGAGCGGTTTGGCATGAACCACATTATTGAGGTGCTGCGAGGCTCTAAAAGCCAAAAGGTGTTGGGTAAGGGGCACGACAAACTCTCAACCTATGGAATTGGGCGCGATCGCACCGCCGATCAGTGGCGGCTCTTGGGGCGTACCCTCCTGCACCAGCGCTGGCTAGACGAAACCACCGATGGCTACCCCGTCCTGAAGCTCAATGCCGCAAGCTGGAACATTTTACGGGGGCAACAATCTGTCCAGGTATCTGTCCTTTCCACCCCAGCCGCCATCGACAAGGGTTCTGACAAGCGGGTTTCAGCCGCGAACCAGGCGGAGGCCGAGGCGCTGTTCCAACGGCTGCGATCGCTGCGTAAACGGCTAGCAGATGAGCAGTCCCTACCGCCCTATATTGTGTTTGCAGACTCCAGTCTGCGGCAAATGGCTCAGCAGCAACCCCAAACCCTGGCGGACTTTGCTCAAATCTCTGGGGTGGGTCGCCGTAAACTAGAGCAGTATGGGGATGCCTTTGTAGCTGAGATTTGCAACTATTGTCAGGCTCAGAAAGAATGAATATTAGCATTGGTCTGCTGGCTTGTAACGAAGCTGAAACCTTACCCCAGACGCTAGAGTCGCTCTTTCAGCAATCTTTGTTTCAAGCTGCTAGCGCCTTCCCCCAGATCCCCGAGCCTCACCTAGAAGTGATTGTGGTTGCCAATGGGTGTACCGACGCCACGGTTTCAGTTGCCCAGGCAACCCTGGAGGTATTGGCGCTAGACGATGGCCTCACCACTGTCCATTGGTATGTTCATGATGTGGCTCAACCGGGCAAGAGCCATGCCTGGAACTTGTATGTCCATGACTATGCAGCCACCGAGGCAGAATACCTGATTTTGATGGATGCAGATATTCAGTTTGTGGCACCCCGCACCCTGGAGCGGATGATACAGACCCTTGAGCACCACCCAGAAGCCTGGGTGTCGGTCGATACCCCCATCAAAGACATTCAACTCAAGCCGACAAAGACCTTTTTAGAGTGGTTATCTCTGCGCGCCTCTTCTACCGCCAGCTCTGCTAAAGTGGCAATCTGTGGACAACTGTACTGTGGTCGCGCTGCTGCCCTGCGCACGATTTGGATGCCACCGGGACTCCCGGTAGAAGATGGGTTTCTCCGGGCTATGATCGTTACTAATCGCTTTACGGAGCCTGAACGGCTTAGTCGCATTCAAAGAACCCCAGAGGCAGCCCATCAATTTGAGGCTTACGTCACCCCTCAAGCGCTGATTCGCCATGAAATCCGGTTGGTTGTGGGTAGCACCTTGAATGCGTTCATCTATCATTACCTATGGGAAAATGCCACCCCCGATTGTGATGCAGGCACCCTTATTTGTCACAACAACCACAGCAACCCTCAATGGTTGCACCATTTAATTCAGGCGGCGGTGCAGGAGCGGGGATGGTGGCTGATTCCCCGGGCGTTTTGGTTTCGACGCTTTGGGGTTTTGCGGCATTATTCTTGGAGGAATCGATGTCTGCGGTTTCCTTTGGTCTTGGTGGCATTTTGTGTGGATTGGTGGGTTTTCTGGCAAGCCAATCGTGAACTTCACCGCCAGGGCGGCCTCAATTATTGGTAGTCGTTTTCGGGGTGCTTCGATGTCCATTCAAAGCGATCAACGCAAGGCCATGATTCGAGCTTTACTGCCTAGTCCGGTGAATGCCCTCCTTGATGTGGGGAGTGGTCCGATTACGCCAGGGTATCCCTATGCTGATCGAGCTGAGCAGATCACCTGTCTAGACTGGAAGCTATGCCAAGTTGAGCCGATTCCTGCCCATGTTCAGGGTATTACAGGTGACTTTACGACGGTTGAATTGCCGCGATCGCACTATGACGTCATTGTGGTGTCTGATGTCTTTGAGCATGTTCAGCTTGAGCAAGAGCCAGCTTTTATTGATCGCTGCCAGACTCTCTTACCGGTAGGGGGAACACTAGTGTTATCGGTCCCCCATCAAGGAACCTTTGCTTGGTTAGACCCCTATGATCTCAAGCCCCGACTCCAGGGCATCCTGTGGCGTCTAGGGCTTTACAACCAAGTTCACAATGGGGAGTGCGATGTCCGTAAGGGTCATCAACATTACACTCAAGAAGATTTGTCTCAAAAGTTTCAACCCCTGAAACTTGTGGAGGCACGCTACTGGGGGTATGTCTACGATCCGCTCCTATCGTGGGTCGAGGGACTGTCTAAACGAGGATTGATGCCAGCAGAGCTGCCTTGGCTGAACGCCCGTTGTGCTACAGAATTTGAGCGAGATTATGGGACTCGTGCCTTTAATATGGCTCTGAAATTTGTCAAGACTTAAAATGTTGTTGTCATTTTGTAATAATCTACGCACGACAGCTATAGCGAAATTCATAAATGCGAGAACAGCCAAAGCATTTCAGGGCAAGCTTTTTGACATAATGGTTGTATGCCATAGTTGTAAAAACCGCTCTATATCTGGAACTTGTAATGATCAAACAAATCAATGCATCTAAACAATTATCCAATGAAAGAATAATAGATTCTACATTCCAACGTATCTTTGTATTTTTCTTAATCTCTTTTATTGGACTAGGTTATATCTTAAGTACGCTTCCAGAAACATCCGGCTCTCTTTCTGGTCGTACTTGTATTACAGGCTCTTGGAAACTTGCTTTGATCTTGACCCATATCGTGGCATTTGTCCTGATTCCTGTGTCAATGAAAATTTTCTACCATTCATTAACAGTCTTGAAATTGCCTCAAAGTACTATTTTTGCATCTCAATTGGGTTTGTCATTCATCATGGTATCGATCGCATCAGAAATTGGTTGGCACGTTACTCAGTGCTGGTATTACCAAGATGAATTTACCATGCTAAACTTTATGTTTTATTTCTTTTTGCTCTCTGCCTTTGCCCTATGGGGCGATGGACTTGCTGTTAAGCATACATGGATCACTCAAGTTCTCAATATTATCTTTGCACTGAGTTTATTAGTGATTTCGATATTGTATTCTGTCGGGGATATGTCAGAAAACAGTAACTATAAAATTCCCATCTATATTGCGCTCACGTTGATCTTTAGTGTACTCACCTATCGCGGATATAAACTACTTGACGATTGGCGAATTATTTTCTTTCCTATTTTCTCAGTTGGGGTGAATTTATTTTTTGTGTTTTTATTGCAAAAATATGGTGGTGATCCCTATACCAGTCCTAATGTCACCTTGAATGCATTATTTCATATTTTGCATGACTTAGCTGGAACTGAAACTGGAGTTGCAATCTTTACAGGGCTTGTTTATCTAAAAGGACGTGAAGCTAGCTCCAAAGAGCTGAATAAACCTGTCCCATCAAATTAAGGACGCTATAGCCATGTCACTTGCTTTATCTCCATCTTGGATCTGTGTGCATGTGCCAGAGGATAAATATTATGTGTATCAAGGCGGCAGCCATGCTGATGGTACCTTTATCAGAGTGTATGTCCCGGAGTCAGCCTCAAATTCTGAAACAAAACTGAACGCCATCCTCTATTTACATGGATTTGCTCTCTGCATGCCTGCTTTTTATGAGGCTCACCTCGTTGAATTAGTAAAGCAGGGATATATTGTCTTTTTTCCTGATTTTCAACGGAGTTTTTATCCCAATACTCCACCCCAAACCCCCACCCCGCCCCGCCCGTCTCTGGCTCATTTTCAGACATGGCTATCTGTTGCCACTCAGTCTGAGATTCCTGCCCAGAATTCCTTGTCAGTAGAAGATATTTATCCCATGTTTTCAGAGATTTATGAACGGGGTGATGTGGGTTTGAGTCGTGGATTATCCGAATTTAGTGCTGGGGAATTGCGGAGAGTGGCTCAAGCCTTGGTCGTTATTATTGCATTGTTGAATGTTTGCAGTTGGTTTCGTCGGGAGTACGGGAAAAATTTAATTCATCTTTTATCCACGACCGCCTTGAGCTTAGTTGATTCTCCGATGGAATGGCTGGCAAATGCGATCGCCCTCACGGAAGATGCTTGGGAGTATCTGTGCCATCAGCAGCGCTATGCCCATTGGAATCAGGAGATCTTAGATACGTTTGTCTTTGGTCATTCCTTGGGAGGGTTAATTGCCTTGAGTTTTCCCTTCGGGTTGAAAGATTCGCCCAACAATCGATTTTTTCCTAAGCAAATTGTCACAGCTGATCCCGCCGCAAGTACAGAAATGGGAATTCCAAAATTTGCGATTTGGATCTTGAAGTTGTTTCAATCTCCATTTACGGCAGACCCTATCCTGATTCGGAACACGGGAAAAAGTCTAACGCAGCCTGTGGCAATTTTGCATGGTGGCTCCGATACATTGGTTCCACCCAGTCAATGGGTGGTTTCCCGTTCTGGACAATGTTCCAATTATGAGGCAATTGCTAGTCAAAACAAAGCCATTTATTTTTCCTGTTCTAACCTAAAGAAAAATCCTCCACTGATAGCTTTCCATAATCAAGCAGTGACTTCTACCCAATATTATGACGATGCCCTATTCAAAAGTTTTGGGGGTGTAAAAGATGGCCCTAATACCTATAACACCGACTATGTTTGGCCTAGTGTCACTAAGATTTTTATGGATATAGCCACGCCAGAAAATCTTCTCTCGTATCTCAGCACTCCAAATTTTCAGGTGAAGGTGACTCCTCCTGATACTTCTTCTCCACTCTTGACAAAGCTTACGTGGATCGTTGGGATGATTCTATTTCTCGGAGTTGGGTATTGGATTTGGAAGTTAGTTGGGTAACTGAAGATTAGCTGAGCAGTGGGTGAAGATTGTTCTAGCAGGTAAGTCTAGCTAAGACTTTGCCTCGATTTTGTTCGATCGGGCTTCCAATGTCTCTAAGCGACTTTTGAGGGTTTGATTTTCTTTTTTGAGTTGCTCAAATTCCTCTTGCAGGGTTTGGAGAGCCGGATTTGAGCCAGCCGCTTTTTGCACCCGTTGGATGGCTTCGTCGGCTAGGCGGCGCACCCGACCATCGGGGGTCTGGTCGGCAAGGGCACGCAGGATGCCAATAGCTTTGGGAGTTTCCATTTTGCCCAGGGCGATCACCACCGCCACTTGGGTCAGAAAAAAGCTTTCTCCGGCCAAGGTAGACAAATGAGCCAGAATCCGATCCACCTGATCGGGGGTTTGTCCGGTGGAAAGGGTGCCCAAGGCTCGGATGGCTGCCAGTCGCAGGGGTTGGGGCGTACCCAAGGCAGTGTAGTCTAAAACCAAATCCAGGGCAGCCACGGAGGTTTTGAGGTGACTGAGGGCTGCGATCGCACCCGATCTAACAACCTCATTCCAGCCTGAGCGTTCTTTCAAGACTGACTTGAGCAACTTCAGGATCTTGTCTTCCTTGGGCTTGCCATCAAGGGGTAGTGCTGCCACTGCCCCTAGGGCTTGGATGGCAGTCGCCTCCACGGTGTAGCTGGGGTCACCCTTGTCAGCAATGGGTTTGAGTAGTTTATAGGCTTCGGTACGCTTGAGGGCTGCGATCGCATCAATCACCGCTCGTCGTACCCGCGCCTCTGGATCCTTGAGTCCCGGCTTGAGGGCAGCCAACACCTGATCGAGCTTAATCGTCGCCAATTGACCCGCGACCTCCACCCGCACTCCCCAGAAAGGATCCTCCTTAAGTGCTGTCCCCAAAGCTTTCACCACCTCTAGGCCACCTTTCTTAGCCAAAGCCTGCGCCGCAAAAATGCGCGACAGCGGATCGGAGTCATGGAGGAGCTGAGCTTTCAGTTCCGGCAGAGCATAGTCTAGCTCCACTGTTTTGAGGGTATGATTGCCCAGATCAAAACTGACAAAGGCAGGCTTGTCAGGCAGGGCAAAGTAGAAACTCTGTTCGCGCTCATGCACCCGCACCGTAAAAGATTGCCGCGTCACCTGAGTTTTCCCCTTGAAAAAACCAAAGCCAACGGGAAGCTTGAGATCAAACAAGGCTCGATGGTTGTTGGCATCCTTGTCGCTCACCTGGGTTTGAGTCACCGTCACCTTGGCCATCTGGTGATCGCCATCCCAGCTATAGCCTACTTTGTAGTCAGGATGGCCACCCCGAAATATATACTGGTCAAACAAAAACAGTAGATTGCGCCCCGTCGCCTTTTCAATGGCGCGGAGCAGATCCACCGTCTCTACAGTGCAATGGGCATTGTCCTGGACAAAGGTGTGGATGGCCTGCCAGAACAGTTCCTCACCTAGCTCCGCCCGGATCATGTGATAAATGCAGGCTCCCTTCTCGTAAAGGTGGCGATCGTACAGTTCAATCGCCTCCCGATAGACATGGGTAACCACAGGTCGCCGGTAGCGATTTTTATCCTCGTTGAAGTAATTGCGGGCTTCTTGCAGGCGATAGTAAGCAGCGTCATCCGCTCCATACTCATGCTCTGTCCACATCACCTCAGAGTAAGAAGCCATGCCTTCCTTGAGCCAGGCGTGAGACCAATGCTTAATCACCACCAAATCCCCAAACCACTGGTGCGCCAGCTCGTGAGCCACCAAACTTTCAGTGGAGCGATTATCCACAGCAGCACGCTCATCCAAGAGGCAGCGATCAGTCAACAACGTGGTCGAGGTGTTTTCCATGCCCCCAAAGATAAAGTCATCCACACAGACCTGAGCATATTTGGGGTAGGGGTAGGCATAGCCATATTTCTCACTGAAAAAGGCGATCATCCGGGGCGTTTTGCCCATACTTAATCGAGCCTGCTTCTCCCGCCCTTTTTCCACGTAGTAAGTAACGGGAATGTCAGCACCCTGGTGCTGCCAAATGTCCTGCAATTCGGCAAACTGTCCCACAGCTAGGGTCATCAAATAGGTGGGATGCACCTGGGGCTGTGACCAATGATAGATTTTTTGATCGCCCTCCGTATCGACCGACATCAGCGCTCCGTTGGAGATAGCCAGGAACTTCTGGGGAACGCGAACGCGGATTTCAGAGGTCGCCAGTTGTCCCGGATAGTCAAAGCAGGGAAACCAAAACCGAGAGTCTTCATCTTCACCCTGAGTCCAGACTTGAACAGGCTTATCGGGATAATGCTCATCAGGTTGAATGAAATACAGCCCCCGTTGGGGATGATCCAACACATACTCAATGGTTAGGGTGAGGGGCTTGCCCACCTTGGTGGGGTGCTGAAGGTGCAGCGTGAGCTGCTCATCGTTGTAATCAAACCGTTGCCGTGCTCGACCCACTTGCACGGACTGGATTTCCATATCCACTGCATCAAGGGCGAGGGTCTTGATGCCGCTGCGCACCGGACTGAGGCGAATCTGACACGTCCCTTCACAGCGCTGCCGTTCGAGATCAAGCATCAGATCCAGAAAGATATGCTCGACCTGTCCGGGGCGGTCGGGAGTGTAATGAGGACGGGCTCCTGCCAACTCAAAGGATTTGTGGTTGCTAGTCTGGTCAGCATCCCAACGGTGAGATTGAGACATAATACCTCCGCGTCCAAGTTGTTTTACCAGGGTAACTTGTCTATTTCCAGTTAGCTGGCTCCGCTCTTGAGCCTTTACACTCATCCTTCAGGGTTATTGGTGAGCTCGAAAACGCTCAGGAGGGTGCTGGTTGAGGCGGTGGTTCGAGTGTTATCGGTCAGCCCGAAAGCACCCAGAAGATGATCGGTGAGGGCGGTAGCGAGGGGCGATCGATCAGGACGAAGTCACAGGGGGCGATCGGTGGAGCGGTACTGGGGGGCAATCGGTGCGTCGCTCAGCTAACAAGTCATCGGAGCGGACAGATAAAAGTAGCTGGTGTTAAAGTTGAAGTCCCCCGCTGCCGCTCAATTTGGTCGTTAGCTGGCTTAGTCTTCGGTGGTGACAATACTTATAAGCTACCTGCGGGTACAGTACCATCAAGGTGCTTCTGTAGCATTGTCTTAAGGTTATTTTGGGATGAGCAATGATAATTGATCGGCTATGAGGACTAGCTTCGTGAATTCGACAGCTATGGGAGCGATTAGATGAGAAAACAAAACGTCAAATTATTGACCCCTGCATCCCATGTACTCCATTGATCTGTAAACCGCTATAACTAACTTTAAGGAATTTATGAGCAAGGCTGAGAATTCACCCAATAAAGCTTTGCCATCTTCTAACACATCGCTTTCAGCTATCGAAACTGCTTTAACATCAGCCGTTAGTAATCTCCTTACCCCAGTGCCTATTCCAATGGACAAGAAGCAGGAATTTTCAGAAAAGGTTTCCAATTTAGTTCGTGACGAGGAGTTTATATCTGAGTTTAGCGATCGCATCGGTCTATCGTCAGAGATGGAAACTGAGGATGAATTTGTAGAACGCGGTAGTGATGTTTTGAGAAAAATGTTGTACGACCAATTCGGTATTAAAGGTTAGCGCTTCACACCAACCAACTCTTTAGCCTCTCAGGGTTAGAATGTAAAGTGTATTCTTTGCAGACCTATGACTCTAACCCTTAATCTGTCGCCCGAACTAGAGCAATATCTCTTACAGGAAGCCAATCAGCATGGGCTTTCAGTGGAGGCATTAGCATTACAGCTTTTAACAAATTCTATCCTACTGAAGCAAAAACAAGCTGAAGCGGTTAATTTGCTTCAGTCCTGGATTGATGATGAGGACGATGAGGAACAGCAAGAGACAGGTCAGTATTTAATTCGTGCTCTAGATGATGATCGACTGTCTGAGCGCAAGTTATTTCCGTCCGAGTTGAAGGGTATAACTTGGTGAGTCGAGTCATTGTGTTAGATGCAGGACCACTGGGTCTAGTCACCAATCCAAAACTTTCTGCTGAGAGTGTTGCTTGTGCTCAGTGGCTCCAAGCCCACATAACACTAGGAAACCGTGTTCTCATTCCGGAGATTGCAGACTACGAAGTTCGGCGTGAGTTATTTCGGGCACACAAGACGAAAGGTGTTTCTCGTTTAGACGAGTTGGCAAAGATTCTTGAGTATTTGCCGATTACAACAACTGCAATGCATCAAGCAGCGCTGCTTTGGGCGCAAGCTCGTCAGCAAGGACAACCAACAGCAGGGGATAAAACGATTGACGGTGATATGATTTTGATTGCTCAAGCAATGAACCTAGCAATTCCAGATGTTGTCATTGCAACAACGAATGTGGGACATTTATCGAGGTTTATAGCAGCCGAGTTGTGGCAAAATATTACCCCACGTTGATCGCCAGCTAACACTGCGTTGGTGCGGACGGTACAAAGGTTATCGGTGAGAGTTCAAGGTTATCTGCCGCCGCACAACTTCACCGTTATCTTGCTTTAATGCACTCATTCCATCCGTCAAAAAGCTTGATTTGGCGGCAGTTGGAGCGATGGCTATAATTGACGGCAGACGTTTGCGTCTTCATGCTTTTTAAGTCCATCCAACAGCTACCCATTGGGCAAGTTGGCACCATTCTTGAAATCTACCCCGGTAAGTCACCCCGTTACTTAGTGGAATTTGCCGATTTGCTGCGATACCTCGATTACCGTAGAGGTGGAAGTATGAACCTAGTTCGTAGTGAGGACTTTAAGGATCGCCATAGTCGTTTATTGGCGTTGGAGCCACACCTGGATCCAGTCCAGCAGGCTATGGCCGCCCCACAAAACCGCCAGCAGAATCGATAGGGACAGGATTCCCCCCATCACACAGAGCCCCAGCCCCGCAAGGCTGATGATGCCGTCATCTTCCAATAGCCCAAAGCCGGTGATTAAAACCCCAATAGCTGGCAGGGTATTGGTGCCAGGAATGGGAATCATCATTGACACTGCCATGAGGGCTACAGCTATACCAATGGTCAGACGACCGGGAAAACTGGTGCAAATGGGAGTATAACGAGGACGAGTCACGGCCTCAATTCGCCTTAACCAGGGAATTCCAGACTTCAGGATGCCCTGAAGTTGCTGAAGTGAGAAGGAACGGCTTAAGACCCACTGGGGAAACCAAGGACGGGCGGAACCGGCAATTAACTGAACTGCCAGGATAAAAATCAGTATTCCGAAGGGGATGGAGTACCCCGGCGCAGGAATTGGCAAGGCAGAAGGAAGCGCCAACATGACAAACAGGAGACCAAAAACTCGCTCTTCAGCAATTTGAAGCACGTCTACTAGCGTGACCCGCGTCGAGGGTCGTTGGGTTTCCAGAAAGTGTCGCTGCAATTCAAGAGAAAGACGAGCCATAGCGACCGATAACACCTTTTATAGCGGTTTATAGATTAATGGAGTATGTGGGGTGCAGGGGGCAGTACCCCCTGCGTGGGGGTGGAACCCCCACACCCTGTACCTCACTCAGGTGAGAACCGCTGTATTAAGAAAACCCTACCAATGGGTAGGGCTTTATCGATGTGCAATAGATGGTTCAGATCAGGTGCCTGCTGTCCAGGAGTTTAGGTACTCTATTTGGGCGGAGGTCAGGGTATCAATGGTAGTGCCCATGGCTTGCAGTTTTAAGCGGGCAATTTCTTGATCCACTTCCAGGGGAACTGAATGCAGGCCAGCTTCCAGGGTGCCACGATTTTTGACCAGATATTCGCAGGCTAGGGCTTGGTTGGCAAAGCTCATATCCATGACGCTGGCGGGGTGCCCTTCGGCAGCGGCGAGGTTAATCAGACGACCTTCACCTAACACAATTACAGATTTGCCGCTGCTGAGGGCATATTCTTCGGTAAAGTTGCGCACTACGCGCACGCTGGTGGCCATTTGACGCAGAGACTCTAGGTCAATTTCAATATCAAAGTGGCCGGAGTTGCAGACGATGGCACCGTCTTTCATCACTTCAAAATGTTCGCGGCGAATCACATGTTTGTTGCCGGTGACGGTGATGAATAAATCAGCTTGAGGTGCGGCTTCAGCCATGGGCAACACCCGGAAGCCATCCATGACTGCTTCAATGGCGCGCACGGGGTCAATTTCGGTGATGATGACGTTGGCTCCCATGCCTCGTGCTCGCAGGGCGGTGCCTTTGCCACACCAGCCGTAGCCAACGACGACGATGGTTTTCCCGGCCAGCAGCATATTGGTGGCGCGGATGATGCCGTCGAGGGTGGATTGGCCGGTGCCGTAGCGATTGTCAAAGAAGTGTTTGGTGTCGGCGTCGTTGACGTTAATGGCGGGGAAGGTCAACACACCATCTTTGAACATGGCACGCAGGCGCACGATGCCTGTGGTGGTTTCTTCGGTGGTGCCGATAATTTGGGAAATTTGGTGCTGACGTTCTTGAATCAGGGTGGCGGTGACATCGCTGCCATCGTCAATGATGATATTGGGCTGGTGATCGAGTGCGGTTTGAACGTGGCGATGGTAGGTGGCGTTGTCTTCCCCTTTTTTGGCAAAGACCGGAATGCCGTAGTCGGCCACCAGGCTGGCGGCGACATCATCTTGGGTGGAGAGGGGGTTGCTGGCGATGAGAACGGCGTCAGCGCCACCTGCTTTCAGGGCAATGGCGAGGTTGGCGGTTTCGGTGGTGACGTGACAGCAAGCCGCTAGGCGAATGCCAGCCAAGGGTTTTTCTTGGGCAAAGCGATCGCGAATTTGCCGCAAAACTGGCATTTCTCGCCCTGCCCATTCAATGCGCTGTTTGCCAAGGGGCGCAAGGGACAAGTCTTTAACGTCGTATTGCAACGAAGTGGCGGTTGCAGTCATAGGTATTATCCTTAAATGGCTTCGTAAATCTAGTGATGGTCTCGTAAGGCTTGAGCAATCATAGCAGACCCACCGAAAGGCGGGTAGGCAGGGATGAAACTTCCTTTTGCAGCTAGGGGGAACGAGTTGTTAGAGGGTGGAGTCAAGGTGAGCACATTGGGTTTGCCACAGGTTCGTGGGGCAAGGTTAGCATCGTTTGCCAATCCTGGGGAGGATGGGGTGGGATTGATTCAATGTCAGAATGGGTGATTTGATTTAACTTGGATAGCTATCAAGGAGGGTTCTATGTCAGGGCTTCAGTTGCGTTATGTTCGGGGTCTATGTCTGGCCAGTGGTCTATGGGTTCTTGGCGTTGGTGGCCTGATGATGCCTGGGGTGGCTCTGGCTCAGGCATCTGCGGTGCGTCCGGCTGAGTCGATGCGTCAGGGCGATCGGCATTTTGGACGGGGGAATTATGAGGCTGCGATCGCAGCCTACACTGAGGCTTTGCGCATGAACCCCAGCTCTGCCTATGCCTATTACAATCGCGCCAGTGCCTACCGCCGCATGGGGCAGCATGAGTCGGCAGTTCAAGATTACAGCCGCTCGCTGCAACTCAATCCCCAGCAGCCCTTTGCTTACCTATATCGAGGTGAGTCGCTCCAGGCCATGGGTCAGCATCGAGCTGCTATTGGGGACTATTCTGCACTGCTGCAACTCAAAGAAAATGACCCACTTGCCTATGAACGACGGGGCGATGCCTTTGCTGCGTTGGGAAATAAAGAAGCTGCGATCGCAGACTATCAAAAAGCTGCGGAGTTTTTCAGAGCCCAAAGAAAAGGGAAAGATGAAACAAAAGTCATGGAGCGATTGAAATCGCTTCAGCCCTAACCACCAGCTTGAGTTGTATCGGTTTCTGCATCACCCATTCTGGACATTGGATACACTGAATAGGTGTGCGCGCAGCCAACCTCACTGCGAGTCACAGGCTGGCTTTATTGAGTTCAATGTCTATGTCATTTCCTCCAGGATTAAAAGCTCCCGTCATTTGGCAAATGCTGAGCTGGATCGTCCAGCCTTTTACCTTGATGGAGCGCTGCGCTCAGCGTTATGGCGATTGCTTTTCTTTGGCTCTGAGTACAAAATTTCCGCCCATGGTGCTAGTCAGTGCCCCAGAGGCGCTCCAGCATCTCTTGAGTAGCGACAATGGCAAAGATTTTGATGTACCTGGCGAACTGAATGAAATCTTTGAGCCATTGTTAGGGTCGCAGTCAGTGCTGGGCTTGGGGGGAGAGCCTCACCGTCGGATGCGCCAACTGATGATGCCGCCCTTTCACGGCGAGCGGATGCGATCCTACAGTCAGCTCATGGGCGAGATCACCCAGACGGTCATTGGCACCTGGTCGGTGGGACAAAACATTGACGTGCATGCAGCCATGCAGTCCATTTCGATGCGGGTGATTCTCAGTGCCGTGTTCGGGGTTGAAGTGGGCTCCCGCTATCAACGTCTAGAGCAATTGTTGGCCAAGATGCTCAACGATATGGGGAGTTCCCTTGGAGCCAGCATGCTCTACTTTCGGTCGCTGCGCCAAGACTGGGGCTCGTGGAGCCCTTGGGGAAACTTTTTGCGCACCCGTGAGCAGATCGACCAGATTATCTACGCTGAAATTGCCGATCGCCGTGCCCATCCCAATCCAGAGCGGCAAGACATTTTGACACTGTTGATGTCAGCGCAGGATGAAACGGGGGCGGGTCTTACCGATGAAGAACTGCGCGATGAATTAATGACCCTATTGGTCGCGGGTCATGAGACCACCGCAACAGCATTGACCTGGGCTATGTACTGGCTACACAAACTGCCTGACGTTCGTACACACCTGCGCTCAGAACTTCAGAACTTAGAAGACCTAGAAGATGTCAATGCCCTGTTGCGGCTTCCCTACCTCAACGCCGTTTGCTCTGAAACCTTGCGGATTCATCCTGTGGGCATCCTCACCTTTCCTCGGGTGGTGCGTACCCCGGTTGCGATCGCAGGCCACACTTTAGACCCCGGCACCATTATATTAGGCTGCATTTATCTGGCCCACCGTTGCGAGTCCGTGTATCCGCAGCCAGAGCAGTTTCGACCGGAACGCTTTTTAGAGCGCCAGTTTTCACCCTACGAATATCTACCCTTTGGCGGGGGTGCCCGTCGGTGCATTGGCATGGCCTTTGCCCAATTTGAAATGAAGGTGGTGCTGGCACACATCCTGAGCGAGGTAGAGCTAAGCCTGGCCAACTCCAAACCCGCGCGACCCATCCGTCGAGGATTGACGGCAGGGGCTTCCCCGGTTCACCTTCGGGTTGAGGGGTTCATCCCCGTAATTCCTCGCCCCAGGACAGTAACCTCGGCAAGGTTACACAGTCCATAATCAAAACGACGTTCCTGGTTGCCTTAGAAATTCCATCTCCTCTGGGGTAGAAGAACGACCCAGAATCTGATTGCGGTGCGGGTAGCGGCCAAAGCGATCAACGATGGCTCTGTGCCGCAGTTCAAAGTCCAAGTTTTCCGCAAGTCCAAGCTCTCCGTAGAGCCGAACTGCAATTTCATGGATTGCCCTGGACTCACTGTGCATATAAGGCAGGTACAGAATTGCCTTTTGCTGGGGACTTAGTTTTGCGGCATCCCCGCAGAAGACGGCTTCTTGAGCCAGCACAAGGGCTTGGCAATCCTGGGCAAAGGCTTGGGGCTGGTTGCGAAAGATATTGCGGGAGAACTGGTCTAGCACAATAATCTCCGCCAGCCGCCCTGGGGCACTGTCTCTCCAGGGGTACAGCTCGCACTGGGCAGCTTGGCGATGCAGTTCCCCAAAGCGGTCTTGGATCAGATGGTCGAGTTCTGCGTCTTTTGACCACCACTGCTTGGGCGATAAGGTCTCAAACCAGAACTCTAAAACAGTCTCAATTCTTTTATCTGAGAACATGACAAAATCCTCGACACAACGTCATGAGCTGGCTTACTCGGCAACTCTTCCACGCAGCGCATTAGAGCGAACTAAGAGAAACAGTGGCATCATTAACTTTTACCATCAGTGTCATCAGATCAACAGGCGAAGCAGTGAAACCACACGTCTCATAAAACTGCTTCGTCTCTTCCGAAATAGCATGTACAAGAATTGCACGTATGCCTGCAATCTCAGCAGCTTGCAGCGTGCGCAGAATTGCGTCTCGTAGCAAAGCGCGACCCATACCTTTGCCTTGCCAACGATGATCAACTGCCAGCCGTCCAATCACCATAACTGGAATCGGCTCAGGCATATTGCGTCGAACCCGACCCGTTGCAGAAGTTTGTGCCACAACTCCATTAGCAAGACAATATCTCTCTTTTGTTACTCTAGGCAGAGAGAATTTGAAGCCTCTATTCGCTCGTTCCCTATAGCTCATACTATCGTCATGCCAGCAACGTAATTTGGGTATTCCAGATTTTCTCCCATAAAAGTGACAAAAGAGGGATAGTATGCGATAACTATCAGTTTTAAGCGCAGGCTTATAACTGATAGTTATGGAACAAGGGGTGATCAATAAATTTACAGGTCAGGGTTTCTGGGTGGAGGGGGCGGCCATCGCCAGGGCTTTGGTGCACAAATAGCGTTTACTTGTAATCAGCCTCGTAACTTCGCATTATGGTGCTTAGGTCAGTCAGCAAACAACTTAAACCCTGACGTATCATCTTTAACTGAAGCTCGTAGTCATATTTCATCCACCAAGGAGCTTCTAGCAGGTGTCAATGTTGTTGATGCTAAGCTTTCAGAAATCTACCGGCTTGAGCTTGGGCAAGAGCTATATATAGAATTACCTGGGCTCTCGTATGTAAATGATTTTCTAATACCAAACTTTTATTTTCATATGACGACAGCTTATAACATCCTACGTATGGAAGGGGCGTCAATAGGAAAGCGTGATTTTATGATGCATTTAGTGTCGTTCTTAAAACATCAAGGTGATGAATAACAACCCTGGTATAGCAGATTGAAGGAAGCCGCTGGTGCTAAGTTCAAGGTTATGACAACTGCTGAATTGGAACGTTAAGTGGATAGGCAGGATTATTTTTTAGATAAGCTTCCACCAGGCAAAGATTTCAAGCTTCAGCGTCTTAAGTTTAGTTACACCCACCTACTTGGGCTGCTTACAAGGTGCATTTTCAGACAACTATCATCTCTAGATAAAGCAAGAGGTAGACTGCGATGATTGATGTTGGATTAACTCACATAGCACTTCCCGTTACAGATATTGACCAAAGTATTAAATTTTATGCGGCTTACGCTGGAATGCAAGTGATTCATTCTCGCGTTGATGCAGAGACAGGTTTTGCAGTGGTCTGGCTTTGCGATCGCACTCGCCCCTTTGTCATTGTTCTCATCCAGACAAGCTCAGTGAATTCTGTTCTATCTCCCCTTGCACATCTTGGAGTTGGGTGTCAAAGTCGAGAAATAATTGATTCTCTTTGTGAAAAAGCAAAACAGGAAGAAGTTCTGCTTCAAGAACCAAAAGACTCTGGATATCCAATCGGTTATTGGGCTTTCCTGAGAGATCCAGATGGTCACACGCTTGAACTGTCTTATGGACAAGAAATAGGCTTGATTGCAGAGCAAATTCCATAAAGATACACCGCACCGGAGTCAAACTAAAGCCAAGCACCGCTTAAGTCTAGCAAGCGTACCGCTATCCACCGATGACAAGTTGAGTCCCCAATACCAACCCCTACCCCATGAGGCCGCTGAAGAAGTCAATGGTTTCTTTGAGGGCCTGAATAAACCGATCAATGTCTGCGTGGGTGTTGTAGAAGTACAGACTGGCTCTGGCTGTGGCGCTGACTTGCAGCTCTCGATGCAGGGGCTGAGTGCAGTGGTGGCCCGAACGAATTGCCACCCCAGCTTGGTCGAGGAGCATCGACAGGTCATGGGCGTGTACTTCACCCGCAGTGAAGGCTGCCAGGGCTGCCCGGCCTTCCCCCTGGGCGTTGGGTAGGGGGCCATAGAGCTGGAGCTGGGGAATTTGACGCAACTGCTGGAAGAGGTAGGCGGTCAGCTCGGCTTCGTAGGCGTGGATGCGCTCCATGCCCAAACCAGAGAGGTAGTCCACCGCTGCCCCTAGGGCAATGGCCTCAGCAATAGCAGGCGTCCCGGCTTCAAATTTATGGGGCAGGTCGGCATAGGTGGAGTGATCGAGGTAAACATCGGCAATCATTTCGCCGCCGCCCAGGAAGGGGGGCATGGCTCGCAGTAAGTCCTGTTTGCCGTAGAGGAAACCAATGCCGGTGGGGCCACACATTTTATGGCCGGAGGCTACCAGCCAGTCGCAGTCGAGAGCCTGCACATCGATGGGCAGGTGGGGGACGCTCTGGCAGGCGTCGATTAGGACTTTAGCGCCATAGCGGTGGGCGATCGCACCAATCTCCTGCACCGGATTGATGCACCCCAGGGTATTGGAGGCATGAACCACGGCCACCAGCTTGGTTTTGTCCGAGATCAGAGATTGAAACTGATCGAGATCAAATTCCTGGGTCTGGGTCAGCCCCACAAACTTGAGTACCGCGCCTGTGCGCTGGGCCACCATCTGCCAGGGCACCAGATTGCTGTGGTGTTCCATCACCGACAGGATGATTTCATCCCCGGCCTGGAGCTGGGTTTGCCCCCAGGCATAGGCCACCAGGTTAATGGCCTCGGTGGCATTGCGGGTAAACACAATTTCATCGCGGTGAGCCGCATGAATAAAAGCTGCCACCTTGTCCCGTGCCCCTTCGTAGGCATCGGTGGCTCGGGTGCTGAGGGTGTGCGCCCCCCGGTGGACATTGGCATTGTAGTGCTGGTAGTAGGCTTGCAGCGCCTGCACCACCGCCCTCGGTTTCTGGGAGGTGGCGGCATTATCCAGATAGATCAAAGGGTGTCCATTGACCTCCTGATCCAGAATCGGGAAATCAGCGCGAACTTGGGCAGCAAGGGTTTTTTCCTGGGTGGCAATCATAAGCGGCTCACGAATGGAGTTGGGCAAGAATTGCTTGGCGCAGAGCCGGACGCAGTTCCGGAACTGGCACTTTGTCGATCACTTCGGTGGCAAAGGCATTTACCAACAGGTCACAGGCACTGTCATGATCTAGACCTCGACTTTGCAGATAAAAGACTTCATCGGCGTCTAATTGGCTGACGGTGGCACCATGGGCACATTTGACATTGTCGGCCACAATTTCGAGCTGGGGTTTGGTGTCCACCCGCGCCTTGGGCGACAGCAGCAGGTTGCGGCTGAGTTGCCCAGCATTGGTTTCCTGGGCAACTTTGGGTACAAAGATTTTGCCGTTGAAGACCGCCCGGGCTCGATCGTCAATAATGCACTTGTGCAACTGACGAGCCGTACAGCGGGGTTGCTGAAATGCGATCGCAGAATGGGTATCGGCCAACTGCGTCCCCACCGCCAGGGTCAACCCATCCAACTGGGTGTCGGTTTGCGCCCCCTGGAGGATCACTTCCGGCTCGTGGCGGCTGATTTGGGCACCCCAACTGAGGTTGAAAGCTCGATAGTGGCTATCCTGAGCTTGAGTAACCCCTGTTTTACCGATGTGGAACGTATCTAGGCTCTGCCGTTGCAACCGCACATGGTTCAGGGTGGCATTGGCCGCCACAAACAGCTCGCTGACCGCATTGGTAAACACGGGAGCAGTACCCAGAGACACATAGTCTTCGATTAAGGTTGCCACACTGCCGGACTCGGCCACCACCAGCAGTCGTGGATGGGCCATGATCGGCAGATCCCCCACGGTGATAAACAGGCAATGAATCGGCTGTTCCAAACTCTGATTGGGGGGCACCCGAAGGACTAGAACGTCCGACAAGCTGTAGGTATTGAGGCTAGCGAAGACATCCCCAGCCTGAGGCTGCTGTCCCAGATAGGGTTGAAGCGATGGCTCCAAGGTCGTTAGGGACTGTACCGTTAGGT
The DNA here is from genome assembly GCF_009939295.1 of Petrachloros mirabilis ULC683. GTDB lineage: Bacteria > Cyanobacteriota > Cyanobacteriia > Thermosynechococcales > Thermosynechococcaceae > Petrachloros > Petrachloros mirabilis. The sequence goes on along the minus strand of NZ_WVIC01000016.1, from coordinate 25,946 downwards.
TTGAGTCTGTCGTAGACAGGTGGGGGGCATAGAACCCGTTCACACAAATCAGTTGCAGTGCCCCTTCTAGCCCTGTCCGTAGGGGCAGATCCCCAATCTGGAGACCCGTTGGGGATGCCGCCTGCCACGCCACCTGATAGAGCGGAGCCAGATCCGTAAAACGCCAGTCTTCATCCCGCAGGGTGGGCAGCGCTTGTTCTTGGAGCAGAGGGAGGGCGCGATCGCGCACCCCTTGTACCCAATCCGGAGCCTGGGGCAGGTCAGCCCGCAGGGTCAGCCACTGCTTCAACACTGCATCACGATCCACCCCGGTGGAATGGGGACGAGCGTTCGGCGTAGACACTTCTATACTCATGCCGTCACCTCCGCCAGTTCACCTTCCTGGAGCCAATCATAGCCCTTGGCTTCCAGCTCTAGCGCCAGTTCCTTGCCCCCCGTGGTCAGAATCCGACCGCCCTGCATCACATGGATAAAGTCCGGCACAATATAGTCCAGCAAACGCTGATAGTGGGTAATCATCAGGGTGGCATTGTCTGGGCGCATCAACTGATTCACCCCATTGGCCACAATCTTGAGGGCGTCAATATCCAACCCAGAATCGGTTTCATCCAGAATGGCCAGGGTGGGTTCCAAGAGCGCCATTTGCAGGATTTCATTACGCTTTTTCTCGCCCCCTGAAAATCCTTCATTGACGCTGCGCTCCAAAAAGGCCGGATCCATTTTCACGACTTCCAGGCGCTCATGCACCAAGTCATCGAAGTCAAAAATATCCACTTCTTCGAGTTCCTGGTGCTTACGCTTGGCATTGTAGGCCACCCGCAAAAAGTCGAGATTAGAGACCCCCGGGATTTCCAGCGGGTACTGGAAGGCTAAGAACACCCCTTCCCGCGCCCGCTCTTCCGGCTCTAGCTCTAAAAGATTCTTGCCCTGGTAGAGGACTTTGCCCCCCGTCACCGTATAGTCGGGATGCCCCGCCAGCACCTTAGAAAAAGTACTCTTGCCCGAACCATTGGGTCCCATAATGGCATGGATTTCGCCAGCCTTAATCTCTAGGCTCAAGCCTTTGATAATTTCAATCCCTTCGACTGCCGCCGTCAGGTTCTGGACAGATAAGATAACCGGACTATTTTCGATAATCATTGCAGATGTGAACTTTAGAGAAAAAACGTCATCTATGGCAGGGGGCTTCCCCCGCTGTCCTCAGCGCGGCGACTGGTGATCCCGCTCCATGTAAGCAGTTACGGCATCATACTGATCGGGCAGATTGGCCGCAGCCACCAGCTCTGCTAGATCTAAGTCCGGCAAAAACTGACTGACAAAAACCTGCTGATAGGCTCCCTCGCGAAGGCCATAAAGTCTCAAGCTCCCCTCCTGCCAGAACCACACTTCAGGGATGCCAAAGCGTTGGTAACAGGCCAGCTTATCAATTCCGCCACTGGTGAGGACAACCTCAATGGCAATATCAGCCCGATCCTTTTTCGTGCCAATGTTGTAAGACTCATCCGGCTGTCGCCGAGCCGCATCCCCTTTGCTGCCGAGAGAGGGACCACCCCGGACATAGTAGCGAATGCCCATCGCGCGCATATAGACTTCTAATAAGCGACCCAGGGTTGACTTCAACTCTTCGTGGTCATCACTAATGGGCATCAGCTCTATTACCCCATCCAGATAGGCCAAGCGAATCCCCGCCACCGATGCAAAGGCTGCTTCAATGGCCTCAAAGGTCTCCCAGGAGATGCCTTCGATGAGGCTGGGCTGACGGGTCTGTTGCAGGGTTGAGGTTGCCTGAGTCACAGTTCTTGTTCCTCCACTGAACCGATTGCTGGCCAATCCCTTTGAGAATGGCAAATACGTCATAGAGTTCCTTCGACTTCCGCCGTCAGGTTTTTGACGGATAAAATTGTTTCACTCTGTTCGCGGATCACAGATCACCCTCTCTAAGACTGTATTTGTAGTATTTTAAAGTTGGCCTAAGCGCTTGAGAACCCTGAATGCTTCATGGATACCCTGAGTGGTATTCAGAATGCCAAACTGATCGGAGGTTGCAAATTGGGGGGTATCACCTTGCACCAATTTGACAAATAGAAAGGCACTACCTGTCGTCACCATGCCAAATCCTGGCCGATGGGGATGCGGATTGGCCAACATATACGCAAGAAGCTGTGCCAGCCCCACTTCAGTCGAAAATGAAGCTTTCTTAGATTCAATCACCATCACCCAAAACTGATCTTTGATCAAGAGAATATCGATTTGCCCTCGGATAGTGACCTCTTCGTTCTGGTCTGAAACTTCAATGGATTTCTCAACCTGAATATGAAAGGGGGGCAGGAAAAATCCAGCCAGAAATAAAAGAGGACTCAAAATAGACAGTTGAACCGCCCTTTCCAGAACGGGTGGGTATTCTACCAGGTTAATGTAGCCTTCCTGAATGTGCCCCAGAAAGTGTTGCTCGGCCTCAATCAGCTCGGGTAAGCCTTCCTGCCATTCAGAGAAAAACCTGGGTTCTCGAATCCGTTGCAGTCCAAACCGATGAACAAGGTATCCAAGATCAACGTCGCGGGCTGGTAGGGTTTGCACCATGATCAAGTCCTCCGGGTTTAGCCGACGCTGCCTTCAAGCTTCAAGCTCAAGAGCTTATCGGCTTCGGCGGCAAATTCCATGGGCAGTTGATTAAATACGTCTTTACAAAAGCCGCTAATCATCATGGAAATGGCATCCTCCATGGAGATCCCCCGTTGGGTGAAGTAGAACAACTGGTCTTCGCCAATCTTGGAGGTCGAAGCTTCATGTTCAACCCGGGCGGTGGGGTTCTGCACCTGGATATAGGGGAAGGTGTTGGCCTCGGCATCGCTGCCAATCAGCATGGAGTCACACTGGGAGTAGTTGCGAGCGCCTTTGGCTTTTGGCCCCATTTTCACCAGCCCCCGATAGCTATTTTGGGAGCGCCCGGCGGAGATACCCTTGGAAATAATGGTGCTGCGGGTGTTTTTGCCCACATGGATCATTTTGGTGCCGGTGTCGGCCTGTTGGCAGTTGTTGGTCAGGGCCACGGAGTAAAACTCGCCCACGGAGTTGTCGCCCACCAGAACACAACTGGGGTATTTCCAGGTGATCGCGGAGCCGGTTTCCACCTGAGTCCAGGAAATCTTGGCGTTTTTACCGGCGCACAGACCCCGCTTGGTGACGAAGTTGTAGATGCCCCCTTTGCCGTTTTCGTCGCCTGCAAACCAGTTCTGGACGGTGGAGTATTTGATTTCGGCATCGTCCAACGCCACCAGTTCCACCACGGCGGCGTGGAGCTGGTTGGTGTCAAACATGGGAGCGGTGCAGCCTTCTAAGTAGCTGACATGACTGCCCTCTTCGGCGATGATCAGGGTACGCTCAAACTGCCCCGCACCTTCGGTGTTGATGCGAAAGTAGGTGGACAGCTCCATGGGGCAGCGGGTGCCTTTGGGGATGTACACAAAAGAGCCATCGCTAAACACGGCGGCGTTGAGGGTGGCGTAAAAGTTATCGTTGACGGGAACCACGCTACCCAGGTATTTCTCGACCAGTTCGGGATACTCATGAACGGCTTCGGAGATGGAGCAGAAAATCACCCCTTCTTGGGCCAATTGCTCCCGGAAGGTGGTGGCCACGGAAACGCTGTCAAAGACGGCATCGACGGCCACGTTGCTGAGTCGCTTTTGCTCAGATAGGGGAATCCCTAGCTTTTCAAAGGTCTCTAGGAGAGCCGGATCGACTTCATCTAGGCTTTGCTTTTTCTGCTGCTTTTTAGGAGCGGAGTAGTAGGTGATGTTCTGGTAATCGATGGCGGGGTAGCTGACATGGGGCCAGGTGGGTTCGGTCATCTTTAGCCACTGGCGATAGGCTTTGAGCCGAAAATCGAGCATGAACTGGGGCTCGTTTTTCTTGGCCGAGATCAGGCGAATGACGTCTTCACTGAGGCCGGAGGGAATGGTCTCAGTCTCGATAGTGGTGACAAAGCCGTATTTATAAGGTTGGTTAACCAGTGTTTGAACGGAGGCAGTCATCGCAGCGGTTCTCTTGAATCGGGGGTCTCTGAATGAATCGGCGGTTGGAGCCAGCTAGAGGCATTCCCGATGAATACAGTTTGGAGTCTCTGTCACATCTGGGAATGGAGCCAGATTTAATCTTACGGACCGGAGTGGCCTGTGTATAATTAAAGCAACTTTTTTGTTGTTTAACTTCATCTTAGGTTACTTTAGCAATAGTAAGGTTGTCAAAGTCTGAAAAGCGTCAGATAAGCTTCCGGGGTCAGGCGGGCTAAGATTGCCGCCCAGACAATCATTGAGATGGGATACAGGTCAGTTGGGGTAGCCAAGTTGTGACAGTTGGAACGTCTACCAAGCAAGATATTCTGAATCAGTTGCTCAAGCGGGGGCAGGCTTCAGCGCAGGCGTTGGCAGAGTCGTTGGCGGTCAGCTCCCAGGCGATTCGTCGCCACCTCAAAGATTTGGAGGCAGAGGGTCTGATTGAGTTTGAGACGGTACAGGCGGGCATGGGGCGTCCCCAGCATCTGTATCAGCTCAGTAAGGAGGGGCGCGATCGCTTCCCCAATCGTCATGATGAGTTTGCCTTGGATCTATTAGACACTCTGGCCGAAACCGTTGGCCCAGAGCAGATGCGCTCGATCCTACGCAAGCAGTGGGAGCGCAAGGCTCTGGAATATCAAGCCCAATTGGGGCAGGGTTCCCTAGCAGAGCGGGTGACGCGGCTGGTGGCGCTGCGACGGGCAGAGGGCTATATGGCCGAGTCTTACCCATTGCCGGAGGGAGTGAATTCTTCAGAGGCGACCGGGTTTATTTTGACGGAGTATAACTGTGCTATTTCCCATGTGGCGGAGTCGTTCCCGAGTGTGTGTGACCATGAGCTAGAGATGTTTGCGATCGCACTCCCCGACTGTCAGGTGGAGCGCACCCACTGGCTGGTCAATGGCGAACATCGCTGTGGCTATTTGATCCAACCCCAGAAGAATTAACCGAGTTGATGTGATCTTTTATGAATGTATCCGAGTCGCTGGAAGCCTTGCTGACCCCGGAAGAATGCGCGATGATTGACCAGACCCTCTTGCCTACGCGCGATCGCTTCTCGATGCGGATTACGGTTTACAGTTTGCGCTACTTGAAGCAGATTGGGGCTGGGTTGGGGATGGCGATCGCAGACCTCACCTCTGAGCAAATTAAAACCTGGGTACAGCAAGAGCCCCAGATGCAGACCCAGGCCAATCTGGATGCCTCCTTTGTGGACTGGTTTACCCATCTGCTCACCGCCTCCCTGGTGCCGCTCCAAACCATTGCCCAACACGAAGTTACCGAAATTGAAGAGCTAACCTTGCCCCAAATCGTGGCCTGGTTTGAACATCAAGTAAAGCCTTTATAGCGGTTTACAGATCAATGGAGTACGTGGGGTGCAGGGGGCAGTGCCCCCTGCGTGGGGGTTCCACCCCCACACCCCGTATCTCACTCAGGTGAGAACCGCTATATAAAGAAGTCGGGCGGCGGCAGATAACCTTGAGTGCCCACCGACAAACTCTGCTTCGTTCGCGCCAACGCAGTTTTAGGCAGCTTATGCTCTTGCGTTAGAGGCGGTTTGGAAAGTTTCTAACGCCTTGCACTAGCCCCCTAAATCCCCCATTCTGGGGGACTTAAGAGGGATTAAAGCCCCCCGGAGGGTTCGGGGGCGAATGTAGATTAAAGACAGCCTCTAAGCCAGGCTGGGGTAACTCAACCTCAGTCTGGGTAGGGTCGCGCTCTTGTAGCCAAGCAAATAGGGCAGCGGTGAAAGCCAGAACAATGGTGATGAGTACAACCAATTGCAGCATGATGTGGTAACGCATAATATTTGCCGATCTAGCTTTGACAGAACATTGAATTCAAGTTCAGTTGCTTTCCGAAAGCCGAAGATTGTCGTTTCCGCATCTATAAAGTCTCATAAGAATGTCATCAGAGCTAAATTGATTCCCACAGGCGAGGGCGGGGGGCACCCTGAAACCGCTCATGGCTATCGCGCAGAAGATCTGGAATAGGCAGTGAGACTGGACATTTGGGCAGGCAATCGCCACAGTCAGTGCAATGGTTGCCTTTGCGCCCGGGAAACCAGTGGCCAGCATTTTCAAACATGCGATAGCGATAGCGGCCAAATTCGGTCATGCCGTAGGCCACAGCTAAGTTCCGCAATCGCAGCACCTCGGGAATGTGGATGTCTTCAGGACAGGGGAGGCACTGATAGCACTGCTCGCAGAGGTCTGAGCCGAGGGCTTGGACTTGATGCTGGGCAAGCCGCTCTAGGATTACTTGCTCGTTCTGGGTCAGGGGTTCGGTTTGATCGGCTACTGCCAGGGGCCAGTCTAGTTCCTCAGGACAGGCGGGGCCGACGCTGAGGGTGGTGATCGAAGGTTGACTCAGTAAAAATCGAGCGTTGAGATGCAGCGGGTCGAGGGGCGCACATAGCTTGGCCAGGGTGGGGGGCGGTGTATACAAGTTTCCCCCTTTATCGGCTGGGGAAATAATAAACACGCCCATGTCCTTTGTGGCGGCCAGGGCGACGGCTGGAGCATTGTGCTGGAATAGGAGGGTGTAGTGCAGATTCACAAACTCAAAGAAATGGGTTTGGATGGCTGCCAGAATCAACTCCAGAGAACCATGGGTGGAAAACCCTACATGGCGCACTTGTTGGGCTGCGATCGCAGCCCTAACCGCCACCATACATCCCTGAGGATCCGTGATCCATTGCAAATGCTCCCAAGTATTGAGGCCATGAATCCCCAAACAATCGATATAAGACACCCCTAAGCGCTCTAGAGACCGTTGAATCGCTGCCTGCATCGACTGGGCATCCGGCTGGGGAGCAATCTTTGTCGCCACCACAAGTTGCTCTCGGGATCGGGGCAGTCCTCGCTGGAGTGCCTGCCCCAAGTAGATCTCGCTGTTTCCATATCCCTGGGCAGTTTCTAGATGGTTAACACCCAGCTCCACAGCCCGAACCAGAGTGTTGTAAGCCATCTCAGGATCGGCCAAATAGCGCATCGTCCCCAAAGAGAACACAGATAGGCTTAATCCAGTCTGACCAAAGCGTCGATACTGCATAGCTAACTAGCGGAGGGCTCACCGTCCCCGCGACTTTGGCTGAAATCCTCGGGATTAATATTTGCTAAAAACTCTCGAAATGCCTCTCGCTCCGCCTCATCTATATCGGGATCAACTGGAATCGAGGCATCCGCCACCACCTCCTCCATCACCCAAATGGGAGCATTTGTCCGTAAAGCCAAAGCAATAGCATCACTGGGACGAGCATCAACTTGCTTTGTGACCTCACCCTGCTGCACCGTCAAGATGGCATAAAAAGTGCTGTCTTGCAGGGCATGGATGACCACGCGTTTGAGCACCACCTCAAATTCACTCAGCAAATTGACCATCAAATCATGGGTCATCGGGCGCGGCGTTTTTTGATTTTCTAAAACGCTGAGAATCGCTCGCGCCTCATTCTGACCAATCCAAATCGGCAACGCTCGCCGCTCCGTCCCATCTTTGAGCAACACAATGGGAATGCGGGTTGCCGCATCAAGGGCGATACCAGCGACATTCATTTCAATCATGAGACAAGCCTCAAGGACGGTGTGGCACATCGAAAGCTAAGTCAGGAGATGAGAAGAGCCTTGCAGAAGCGTGATCTGCCCCCTGTACTTTATTCTTATAATGACCCTGAGCGATCAAACATAAGACATCCCTTAGTCTTTGCATAGGAGACATTTGCATAGGAGAAAGGGGGTACCACTTAATTTTGGCTCAGCCATTAGTTTGACGCATTACCTTGATCGTATCGATCTGCGCAAACGTTTGGCAATCCATACAAAACGTTAAAGTCCTTAGATTGTGTTTACTGGCCTCACTCAGTCAATTGGCACCTTACACCCTGCAGGGGCTTCTCAAGTGGAAGTCCACTGCCCGGAATTGACAGCCACCTTAGCTCTCGGCGATAGCGTGGCTGTAGATGGGGTCTGCCTGACTGTGGCGGAATGTCTGCCCCAAGGCTTTTTGGCAACCACATCCCCAGAGACTTTGGCAAGAACTACCCTAGCGCACAAGCTGAATACTCAACATCCGGTCAACTTGGAGCTGGCTCTGCGAGTAGGCGATCGCCTGGGGGGACACTTTGTGACAGGTCATATTGATGGGGTAGGCGAAACGGAATCTCTGAGTGCAACCGAAACATCCTGGCTGCTGAGTTTTACCGTTCCGGATGCCATTGCCGCTTACGTGATTCCGAAGGGCAGTATTGCCGTCAATGGTGTCAGCCTCACCATCGCCGATTGCAACCTCCAGGGCAATTGGTTTCAGGTTGCTGTGATTCCCCATAGCTTTTCAATGACCAATTTGCGCTACCTCCAACCCCACACATTAGTCAATATCGAAACCGACGTTTTGGGGAAATATGTGGCGAAATTTCTCCGTTATCCCCCTGAAGCAGCCCTAGACTTTCCGGTGGCTGCACCAAAATCCGTGAGTCCCGATTTCTTGGCTGAGCATGGATATGTCTAGTACCATGGCTGAAATTTCTCCCCGCTATCAGCAGGTTTATGAGCTGGTTCGCCAAATTCCCCCTGGACAGGTGGCAACCTATGGTCAGATTGCTGAGTTGCTGGGCTGGCATGGCCAGGCGCGTCAGGTTGGCTATGCACTGTTCCGGGTCGATCCAGACAGCGACATTCCCTGGCACCGCGTCATTAACGCCCAGGGAAAAATTTCCCAGACTCCCCAGCGCCAAGGAAGCGATGCCTTACAGCGTTTACTGTTGATGCAAGAAGCAATTATGTTTGATGCTCAAGACACCATTGATCTACGGCGGTATCGCTGGCAGCCAGTATTGCGCCATGCACCACCGCAGGAGTCTCCCTGAGGCTTGATGGGGAATATACCCCCGCGACCCCGACTTGTTGAACCGGATTTATGTAGGTCGGTTATCCCGCTTTTTGTTGTCAAGACCGTCGAAACACTCATGAATTCCAAACGTTGGCTTCCCATCCTGACCCTGCTCACCCTCTGTATCACCTTGTGGCTGGGCAGTCACCAAACAGGGATATTCAGATTCAGGGCTGCCACGGCCTCCGAAGCCCTCCACTCAGCCATTGCCACAACCCACGGCTCTCCGCTAGAGGCTATCCCGGTAGAGGGGTGTACCCAGCAGCCCCATCCTAACCCCCCTCAACCCAACCTGGAAACCCGGTTTGTGGCGGGTCGCTTAACTCTGACCCGCTTTCGTCAAGATCTGCTGCCCGCTACCCTGACAAGCGATCCAATCCAGCGTCTGCACCAATACCGCCCCCCTGAGCGGGTGGCTCTGGCAGACCCCACCAACTTTGGTGAGCGCTATCTCCAGGATTTGCAAGGTCGCTCTCTCTACCGCGATCCCATTGTGGTGCTACATGAAACCGTTGGCTCCGGTCGTAGCGCCATCAACTACTTTCAAACCCCCCATCCCCGCGATGCCGATCAAGCCAGCTACCATACGCTGATTTTATTGGATGGAACCGTTGTCTACCTTGTGCCACCAGACAAGCGAGCCTTCGGGGCTGGCAATTCTGTCTTTCCTGGCTCCCAAGGGGTAGAAACGGTGCAAACGAATCCGCGTCTGTCTCCTTCGGTCAACAATTTTGCTTACCATATTTCCCTAGAAACCCCGCCTGGGGGCAACCACAACGGCAACAGTCATCAGGGCTATACCGACGCCCAATACCTGTCCCTAGGATGGCTAACGGCTCAAACGGGGGTGCCACGATCTCGCATTACCACCCATCAGGCAGTGGATCGCTCCGGCAGCCGTCGAGACCCACGCAGTTTTAACTGGCCTCAATATTGGCAACTCCTCGACTATTATCCCCAAGTTCCCACTGTTTCTATTGGTTGCCCTGCCACCTAGACGCCGGGATAGGGATGATGAGATTTCTGGGGTTCAGTAGCATTCTGGCTGTCAACCGAACCCTTTGGGTATTAAGATCAAGGGGTTTGCTCTTCTGAACCTTCTCAATTAAGCCTGTGATGCAGCCCCGTCGAATTGCCCGTGAGTTAGCGCTCCTCAGTGTGGGGCAGCTTCCTAATCAGTCTGAACGCCTTGCTGAGCAGGATTTACAGAATTTAGTATTAGCCGCTGTGCGTACGTTGTCTGGGGAGGTGCGAGAAGCCTTGGAAACCGCAGCAACGGAGCTGAAACGAGGAAATGAGCAACTTATCAACAGTGAGTTTCGAGCAGCAGATCTTCCCAGTGCTCGCACCATGGTCTCAGAAGCCATTGAGCTGACCCAAACCGCTGTGAACCGCCTCGGCACTGCCATGGAGCTGCCAGAGTTTATTCAGTTGGCGCTGCGGGAAGAGGTGCGGGACTACGCCATGAAAATCCTCCAGACATTGATCCGCCGTCGGGCAGAGATTGACCAACTGCTCACCGATTCTCTGGTGGATTGGCAGTTGCACCGATTGGCTCAGATTGATCGGGGTATTCTCAGCATTGCTACGGCTGAGATGGTGTTTTTAGAAGTGCCGGATCGGGTGGCCATCAACGAAGCGGTTGAGTTGTGCAAACGCTATAGCGCCGAAGATGCCCATCGGTTTGTCAATGGGGTTTTGCGACGGGTTACCCACCAATTGGCCAAGGACAGATCTCAGGCTGGGGTTTCAGAGACGCCTTAGTTGAGGATGCTTTAGGATCTCGCAGCTCTGAACGGCTTTTTGTTTATTGTAAAAAGGTGCAGCAATTTAGGCAGTTTCTATGGTCTTTAACTGGTTTCGGCGACAGTACAACCCTGATGATGAGGTGGCGGAGGATACCCCGCCATCTGTTCAGGGTGCTGCTGTCGCCCCAAAAGCTGCCGAGATCACATCAGGGGCTACTGCCGAGGCTGACCCAGAAACCGACCCAGAGGACTATTTAAACTGGGCTAAGACGGCCTACCAAAATATTCAGCAACGACAGTTGGGGACAGAGTTGCCTCCCCTAGAGTCCGACGCTGACGAGGCGGAGATCTCCGGCGCAGAGGCTCTTGAGTTGACTGCAACTGCCCCTACGGCACCCTCAGAGGAAACTGAGCTGATAGCACCGCCGGAAGCTGCACACGAAGCCTCTGAGTCCCAGGCGCAGGCAACAAAGTCTACGCCCCTATGGGCACGCTCAGAGGTCGAGCGCCAAGATCGCCTGGAGCGGTTGAAATCTAATGCGATCGCACCTGCCCCAATGCAGTCTGAGTCTCTAGCTCAGCCGTCCGCTCAGACTCAACCGCCAACGCCTACTAGGGTGGAGGCTGTGTCCAAGGGGGATGTTGAGACTGAGATGACCTTTGATGAAGGCTTTATCTGGTCCGCAGAAGTTTTGGCGGCTCAAGGGCGGCGTCCGGAAGATATTTCTGTAGAAGAAATTACCTGGTTGCAAAAGCTGCGGCGAGGCTTAGATAAAACTCGCCGGGGACTGGTCAATCAGCTTAAAGCGGTGGTGGGTCAAGGACCCTTGAATGCCGATGCTGTCCTGGAAATTGAGGCGCTGCTCCTGCAAGCGGATGTGGGCATTGAAGCCACGGATACTGTGATTCAGGCGCTACAGGAGAAACTCAGACAGGAGGCACTGCCCCCTGATGCTGCGATCGCATACCTCAAACAAATTTTGCAAGACATTCTCGATCGCCCCATCCAATCGGGACAATATCATGCCCAGCTTGCCCCCGAAAAAGGAACCCTCACCGTCTGGTTAATGACAGGCGTCAACGGGGCTGGCAAAACCACCACCATCGGTAAAATTGCCCATGTAGCGACTCAATCAGGCTATAGCTGCTTAATTGCAGCAGCGGACACCTTTCGAGCGGCTGCTGTTGAGCAGGTCAAAATCTGGGGTCAACGCAGCCAAGTCGATGTGGTAGCCAATCCTGGCAAAAACACAGATCCAGCGGCAGTCGTGTTTGATGCAATTTCCGCCGCCCAGTCCCGCGGGATAGAATTACTGCTTGTAGACACCGCTGGTCGCCTGCAAAATAAAAAGAACCTCATGGACGAGCTGAGCAAAGTTCGCCGTATCCTTGACAAAAAAGCCCCCCAAGCTCATATTGAATCGCTGCTAGTACTAGATGCCACCTTAGGTCAAAATGGCCTCCGTCAGGCTCAGGTCTTCTCAGAAGCAGCTCAGCTCACGGGGGTTGTGCTGACCAAACTAGATGGCACCGCCAAAGGGGGCGTAGCACTGGCGGTGGTGCAACAACTGGGCTTGCCCATTCGCTTTATTGGAGCTGGCGAAGGCATCCAAGATTTACGCCCGTTCTCCAGCTATGAATTTGTGGAAGCCCTACTCAGCTCCTAGACACCGTTTATCAAGGAACCTGCCTAGGAGCTTCTGCTAAGCACACTTGGTCTCGCAAATATGGAAAACTGCTCACCCGTTCAGCCAGGAAGAGTGCTAAGCTAGCACATCAGAAATTCCTGCCAACTGTATGGCCAGGGTTTCCCGCTATCATCCTTCGGCCTTGACTTTATGGCGGCTGTACCCACCCCGCAACAACCTGCACAGTCTCTAGATTATGGCTATCCAGAGACCTACCCCCCTGTAGCAGCCGTGGCCGCGCTCAAAAAGCTAGTGGCCAAACTTCAGCGTGAGCAAACCAAAGCCCACGATCTCCTCAGTTCTCTGAGCTTTTCGTTACGCAGCTTTAACAATCTCAATCAGTTTTTAGCGCTGATTCCCCTGATTGGCACGCGAGTGACCGATGCCGATGCCGCTGCTCTGATTTTGTGCCGCAACAATGGTCAAGTCTCTCTAGAGCACCTCTATTGCCATGAAGGTCATCAGTGTCACAACATTCGCTGGGCTCTAGAAAAGGCAACTCGGCACTTGAGCGCCCCCGGCCTAAACCCCCGGCGCAACCTCCATCACCTAGATCAACATCTAGGGCAATTCTTGCCCACTGACTATCGCTGGTTTAGCACTGCCATTTTGATTCGTAACCTGGAGCCCCATGAACGAGGCCGGCTCTACCTGTTTAGCAGCGATCCAGACTATGAATGGACAGAGACTCGGCAAAAGCTTGCCCAGCTCGTGGCAGATCAAACCGCAGTTGCCATTGAAAACGAAGAACTGACCGTCGAGTTACGCAAAAAAGAACGCCTCGCTCGGGAGCTAGAAATTGGGGCTGAAATTCAGGCGCGGTTACTCCCCAATCGTCATCCCCAAATTGAAGGGGTCTCTGTGACCGCCACTTGTAAAACAGCCAATCAGGTGGGGGGAGACTACTACGACTTCATTCCCATTTATTTTGCGGCACAAAGTCCCCGACACTTGCACCTTGACCCCCCGGATCGCTGGAGTATTGTGATTGGGGATGTCATGGGTAAGGGGGTGCCCGCAGGGTTAATTATGACCATGACCCGAGGCATTCTTCGCACCAATATTCTCAATCGTCATTCCCCTGGCCAGATTTTGCAGAATCTCAACCAGGTCATGTATACCGATCTAGAAAATTCCAATCGGTTTGTCACCCTGTTTTATTCGGAGTACGATCCTACGACCCAGATTTTGCGATTCAGCAACGCTGCCCATCATCCCCCCCTGCTGTGGCGCGCTGCCGCTGACAGCATTGAGCGCTTAGACTCAGATGGCATGTTGATTGGTTTGGATCCAGACAGCCTCTACCCAGAAGCGCAGGTGCGGCTCTATCCCGGTGACACGATTATTTACTATACCGATGGGTTTACCGATGCAGCCAATGCCAATGGCGGACGATTTGAAGAAGAAAATTTAATTCTAGCGTTTCGTCAGGCTTGTCACACCTGCTCAAACTCCCAGGCCATTCTCGACGAACTGTTTGCCACCGTTGAAGCCTTTGTGGGTTCACAGCCTCCAAGTACCGAAGATCGCACCAGTCAAACCCCCAAAATCCCTAGCATTGATGACCGAACCTTAATAGTTTTTCAGGTTCAGCCTTCACACCCCGTCAAATGAAGGATGACCTGGCGCTGAGAACCCTGTTGGCGGTGCTCCCAGAGGTAGATGCCCTGCCAAGTGCCTAGGGCAAGTCGGCCTCGGCAGAGCGGAATGGAAAGGGTGACCTGAGTGAGTGCTGTGCGAATATGAGCCGGCATATCATCAGGCCCTTCAGCAGCATGACGATAGGGAAACCCCTGCTCTGGAACCAGGTGGGAAAAAAAGGCTTCTAAATCCTTGAGCACATCTGGATCAGCATTTTCCTGGATCAGTAAGCTGGCAGAGGTATGCCGCACAAACAGATGACACAGCCCGGTATCAAGGTCGGACTGGGTTACGGCTTGCTGCACAGGAGCGGTGATGTTATGCAGAGCCTTCCCCCGGGTGGAAACCTTAAGGGTAGTCTGAAATTGATGGGTAATGGGGCTTGAGGTTTGCATCACAGGGGCTAGAGACTCTCAAGAACGACTTTAGCCGCCGCCAGGGTTTTCTCAATATCTGCGTCCGTATGGGCGAGGGAGGTAAACCCAGCCTCAAACTGTGAGGGGGCTAAATATACGCCTTGCTCCAACATGCCGCGATGAAATTTGGCAAATTTGGCGGCATCCGCTTGCTTGGCGTCCTCGTAGTTGTGTACTGGGCCAAGGGCAAAAAACATCCCGAACATACCGCTAAGATGGCCACCACAAACTTCATGCCCAGTTGCTTTGGCCACGGCCAGCAATCCATTAATCAGCTTGCCGGTGATTTGATCGAGCTGCTCGTAGCTGCCGGGACGACGTAACAGCTCTAAGGTTTTAATTCCGGCGGTCATGGCCAGGGGATTACCCGAGAGGGTTCCGGCCTGATAGACCGGCCCTGCCGGAGCAATCATACTCATGATCTCTTGTCGCCCACCATAGGCTCCCACGGGAAGCCCCCCGCCAATCACTTTACCCAGGGTGGTGAGATCGGGGGTAATGCCATATTTGGCTTGGGCACCGCCGTAGGCAATCCGGAATCCGGTCATCACTTCGTCAAATATCAGGAGAGCACCCTGTTCACGGGTGATTTCCCGCAGCCCTGCCAAGAATCCAGCCTCGGGAGGAATGAAGCCAGCATTGCCAACCACAGGTTCGAGGATAACCCCAGCGATTTGGTCAGGATGCTCTTCAAACAGCTTTTGAACCGCTTGCAGGTCGTTGTAGGGGGCTGTCAAGGTGCTGGCCGTGGCAGCTTTGGGCACCCCTGGGGAGTCGGGCAGCCCCAGGGTGGCTACCCCTGACCCCGCCTTGACCAAAAACATGTCGGCGTGGCCGTGGTAGCACCCCTCAAATTTGATAATTTTCTCGCGGTTGGTAAAGGCTCGCATCAGGCGCAAGACTGCCATACAGGCTTCTGTGCCTGAGTTGACGAACCGAACCATTTCAATGCTGGGAACAGCAGCAATCACCATCTCTGCCAACACGTTTTCCAGTTGGCAGGGCGCTCCAAAGCTAGTGCCTTTGTCTAAGGCTTCTCTGAGTGCTGTAATCACATCGGGGTGACTATGGCCGCAAATGGCTGGCCCCCAGGTGCCTACGTAGTCAATATACTGATTGTCGTCTACATCCCAGATGTAAGCGCCCTTGACTCGATCAAAGACGATGGGCTGCCCCCCGACGGACTTAAAAGCCCGCACGGGCGAACTGACTCCTCCCGGCATAAGTTTCTGCGCTGCGGCAAAAATTTCTTCTGACTTTGTGGTCTTAAAGGTGTCAGTTAGCAAGGCTCTCTCCTTGTGGACATTGATGAGCGTTTGATCCTACCCATGAGCTGAGGCTGAACCCGCAAAAGCTAAGATCCCCTCGGCGCAGAACTTAATTGTACTCAGTCTGTTCCCCTAGCTCTAGTACCCTGTGACGTAAATCTCCAGAGTGATCAAAGCGTGGGCTGCTAGCCTGCGGCCAGCGAGACCCTGGCGCAAACGGTTGGCCTATTTCCCCTAGGCGGCACTAGCCTGTTATCTTTTATTGCGACTTTGCAACATTACCTGAGCATGCCTTTTGTGGGGCAGAGCTGTTTTTGACAATAACGCTACGGAGCAAGAGTCAGCGGGGAATCCCCCAAAAAGGTCGCTCACGGTCCTGATGGTTACTGTTTGACCTATGGGCGTAGCTTGGCTGAGGGGAGAGGTCGTGTGGTGGGGATAGAACGACCGGTCGGGGGCGTTTCTGAAATTAAAAATTCCCGAATCAGGCGAGCGGCAGCTTTTTGAGCGAGCCCGCTGGCAACTTGACGGCCTAGGCGATGGGTTTCGGGACGACCCAGAATGTCTGCGATCGCGCTCAGCAATTCCAGGGGTTCAAACCCAGGGGCATCTTGCAGGAGCGTCCAGATTTGCTGCATGTGCTGGAAATTTTTCTGTGTTGTGGCATCTGGGGTGGATGAGGGGGCTGAGGTGCCATTTATACCGATGTAATGGCGAATGCTGTGCAGCAGGGTTTGGAGGGTATTTTGACCCAGGTGATCTAAGTTGTTCACCAGCTCATGGGCGATGCGATCGCGGATAAACTCGCCCCGCTCTGAGAACAGAAAATCTAGAGCCTGATTGATCGCGCCGCTGAGGTCATAGTCACTACTGGTGCGAGCATTGCGGAGCAGGTTTTCGAGGCGGTTCCAGCGAAAATTACCATCCTTAAACAGCAGTTCCCGCAAGCTCGTGCGCAGCTCTGGTGCTGGGTCGGTGAGCAGACGCTTGGCCACGTAGGGATACGCCGCATTCAACACCTTAAAGTTGGGGTCAACCCCTAGGGCAATCCCCTCCATGGTGAGGAGCGATCGCACAATCAGGGCGTAGTAAGCTGGCACCCGAAAAGGGTACTCATACATAATTTCGGAGAGCTGATCAAAAATACGCTGAATATTTAACTCAGCCACACTAGCGCCGAGGGCATTGTCAAACACCATCCCCAACGCCGGAATAATGGGGGTCAAGTCGGTTTCGGGGGTGAGAAAACCCAAGTTCACATAGTCCTGAGCCAGGGCTTCAAATTCTCGATTCACAATGTGAACAATGGCATTGATCAAACCATAGCGTTGCTCTATGTTGATTTCGCTCATCATGCCAAAGTCGAGATAGGCCAACTTGCCATTGGGCATCGCCAGCAAATTACCGGGATGGGGGTCAGCATGGAAGAAACCATGCTCTAAAAGCTGCCGCAGGGAGCACTGTACCCCCACATCAATCAGATGGCGGGCATCAATCCCCTGGCTCATAATTCGATCGGGATGGTTGAGCTTGGTGCCAGTGATCCATTCCATGGTCAGCACCCGAGTATGGGTGTAGTTCCAGTAAATTTTGGGAACGTAAATTTCTTCGAGGTACCCATAGAGCTCCGCAAAGCGCTCAGCATTGCGTCCTTCGAGGGTGTAGTCCATTTCCTCGAACAGGCGTCCGGCAAACTCATCTAAAATGCCGACCAGATCACTGCGAATATTGCCAAACTGACGCTGTGCCCAAGCCGCCAAACTGCGCAGAAGGTAGATGTCTAAGGTGATTTTTTCAGCCAAGTCGGGGCGCTGCACCTTCACTGCCACCCATTCACCAGAATAGAGCCGTCCTTTGTAAACCTGCCCCAAAGAAGCTGCCGCGATCGGCTCTGGGGTCAACTCAGCATAGAGTTGTGCCGGAGGTTGGCCTAGCTCTTCTTCAATAAACTGAAAGGCAATTTCATTGGCAAAGGGGGGGAGTTGATCTTGGAGCTTGGCCAGTTCGTCTAAATAGGCAGCCGGAAGCACGTCGGGGCGAGTGGAGAGCGCCTGACCAATTTTGATGTAGGCTGGCCCCAGGGTCGTCAACATTTGGCGCAACTGCACAGCGCGCTGATGTTCACGGGCTTGAGCCTTTCCGGTGCGGCGATCCCACCAGCGGTTCAAGATAAATCCACCCAGGGGCCAGATAATCATAATCCAGCGCCATAGCACCTTGAGATACTGCCCCTGGTATAGATGGCGAATGGCTTCGGGGTCGTAGACTTCAGTGCGGGTGGGTTTAATCGCCCCCCTAGACGAGGGGAACGACCCCTGGGAATCCACGGCCACGGCGGAGCCAACAGCGGGCGCGAGTGCCGACGTTTTTGAACGTTGCGTGGGTCTGTCTGCCAGAGTCATACCATTGGGGGGTGAAAGGGCTACCAAGTGAAAACCACAAGCTCAAGAAGACTGTCTTACCCAAAACCAAACTGGAAAAGCACAGATTCCTTGAACTGGATGCGTCAGTCTATCATTAAGTATTGTAACAACTTCGCGGTGTGTTGGCGGTTTTCTAAGCTACTGCAAAAGGGAGAACGATTCCAGGTGGACAGAAGAACGCTGATCCCCGGAAATTCCTGAGTGGGTGTGACACAATTTTACAGAGGATTTCCACGGACTGGCCTCAAGCTCTCAAACAGAATCTATGTTGTTGTCTCTTAGAATTGAGAATTTTGTATTGATAGATGCGCTAGTGATTCACTTTGGCGCGGGGCTGAATGTTTTGACCGGGGAAACGGGAGCCGGAAAGTCCATTGTTTTGGATGCCTTGGATGTGGTGCTGGGGGGGAAAGTGTCCAGCCGCATGGTTCGTGTGGGCAGGGAGGGTCTGCGACCGGCCTCCGGCCATCGCACCACCCTAGAGGCCGAGTTTCGGCTCACGTCGGGACTGCGAGACTGGCTGCAAGAGATTGACATTGATCCCCTAGAGGGGGAGGGGCTACTGTGCAGCCGCGAGCTAAGCCAGTCAGAGGCAGGGCTTCGCAGTCGCTCTCGGGTCAATGGCGTGATTGTGAATCGGCAGCAGGTGCAGCAGTTGCGCGAGCGGGTGGTGGAAATCACGGCTCAGGGGCAAACGGTGCAACTGGTTCAGGGTGGACGGCAGCGAGATTGGCTGGATGCCTTTGGGGGGCAGAAGCTCCAGAAACTGCGATCGCAAGTCGCCGTCGCCCACCGGGACTTTTTACAAACCCAGCAAACCCTGGGGCAGTATCGTGCCACGGAGCAGCAGCGCCTTCAGCAGCGAGATCTGTTGCACTTTCAGCACCAGGAGCTACAGCAGGCTGAGCTGAGCAATCCTGACGAGGCCGACCTGTTAGCCCAGGAGTTTCAGCGCCTCAGTCATAGCGTCGAGCTACAGGCGCAAAGCCAGCAGGTTTACCAACTGCTCTATGAGCAAGAACAAGGGGCAGCCTGTGCCGATCAGTTGGGCAAAGCGGTGCAGCTCTTAGAAGATATGAGTACCTATGATCCGCAGATTCAGCCCCTGGCCGCCCTCGTCCAAGAAGCACTGACCCAAGTAGAAGAAGCCGGACGCCAAATCCATACCTACGGAGACCTTTTGGAAACCGATCCCCAACGACTACAAGCCATCAGCGAACGCATGACGCAACTGAAGCAGATCTGTCGTAAGTATGGCCCCACACTCACGGATGCCCTCGCTTACCAAGTTCAGGTTGAGGCAGACTATCAGGCACTCACCGATGGTGCCACCTCTGTGGAGGCACTGGAGCAAGCCAGTCAGGCCAGTCTGGCTGTATTAGAAAAAACCTGTGCTCAGCTCAGTCGTCTGCGACGGCAGGCGGCACAAGCCCTAGAGGAGCGCTTACTCTATGAGCTCAAACCCTTGGCAATGGAGAAGGTTCAGTTTCAGGTGCAGTTGACCCCGGTGCCGCCTTCGGGGTGGGGGTGCGATCGCATCACCTTTTTGCTCAGCCCCAACCCCGGTGAGCCCTTACAACCCCTAGCTGAAACAGCCTCCGGCGGTGAGATGAGCCGCTTTTTGCTAGCCCTCAAAGCCTGTTTTTCTCGGGTAGATGCAGTGGAAACCCTAGTATTTGACGAAATTGATGTCGGTGTCTCGGGTCAGGTGGCTGAAGCCATTGCCGCCAAGCTCCATCACCTCAGCCACGACCATCAGGTACTGTGCGTCACTCACCAACCGATCATTGCCGCCATGGCCGATCATCATTTCCGCGTCGAAAAGCAGACCCTACCCGCCCAAGGTGCAGACCCTGAGCGCACCGTCATTCGGGTTCATACCCTGGATCTAGATCAACGGCGGCAAGAACTGGCACAAATTGCAGGTGGACGCTCCACCCAAGGCACCCTCGCCTTTGTCGATACCCTATTGCATCAGGTCGCAACCTTACGCCAACCCCTAAGCGCCAACCCCTAAGCAGGTAGTCCTGCTTCTTGTTTGTCTTTCCCGGAGGTTTTCGATGACTGGCTCTCTCACCGTGCCCGACTCGATTAGTTTTGAAGCCGCAATCACCTTCACTCAAACCCTGCTCACCCACCTAGACACTGGCGAGGTCGCAGAGAAAGAGGTACAGCCTTTGATTGAAGATCTGGTGCAGACCATGAACGGCGCACGGGGCTTCTTTGTCGCCTATCTCACCGATGAGCGTCCCCTAGCCGATAATCCTTCCCCCGCTGTGGTGGCAGCCCTCAAAGCTCATCCAGAGCCAGTCGCCAGTCTACTCATCAAAAATCTAGCCATGTCTACAGCCATGAGCCTCGCTCATCAGCGGCAGCAGGCAGAGGATCTAGCCCAGAGTTCCCAGCGAGTCAGCCAGTGTTCAGTCACACTGATTCAGCGCCTAGCTCTACCCGAAATTCAGGCAGAAGCAGAGCAGCTTTGGCAGAGCCTGACGACCGAGACAGGCACTTACGTCGATTTTCTCCATCGCTGGGGATACGATGCCGCCCAAAAACAGCAAATTCAGGCAGCCCTCGCGCAGACATTTCCAGCGCACTTTCCCACACCAGAGTGATCTTGCCCCTCCGAGAGAGCTAAGCTGATCGGCATTTAAATTTCCAGGTCAATCCCCTTGTAGCAAGGGCTTGAGAGCGATCAACATGCAGTTTAGATGCTTAACAGCTTAAGAGCTTGTTTGAGAAGTTGCTTAGACTTTGCACTTGCCCCCCTAGCCCCCCTCGCGCAGCATGCCCGCAGGGCGTAATTCTGGGGGGAAATGAGCAGAGTTTTTGGCTTTCTTCCCCCAAATATTGGCTACGGTGTACACACAAATCTTAAAAGGATGACTACAATCCTCCAACATCCTTACACTCGCCCCCCTGCCCCCCCTCGCGAAGCGTGCCCGAAGGGCGTAATTTGGGGGGTTCTGAATATCTCACAGTCCCCCAGAATGGGGGATGTAGAGGGCGAATGCAGCGTGGAACACGGAGAACTAGAGATGTGTGTACACCGTAGCCAAATATTGGGGGATCGGGGGGGCTAATGCAGGGATGAATGAGGCTTTTCAGACGGCCTCTAAGGGGTTCAGAGCCACCCCAGCTGTCACAATCTACGCCAGATGTATATAGCGGTTCTCACCTAAGTGAGGTACGGGGTGTGGGGGTTCCACCCCCACACAGGGAGCAGCGCCCCCTGCAACACATGTACTCCATTGATTTGCAAACTGCTGTATCTGTTATGCCGCTCAGTCTTGGGCAGGGTGCAGTCAAAGGCTATCGGGTAAGCGCGAAAGTTCTATCTTCCCAGATCTCTCAATCTTTCGTATCGATCAAAGATCTGGTTTGTGATCTTAATGGCTGTTTGTTTATGGCTTGCCAGACATAACGCATACAGCACCGAGTTTGTCGAGTTCCGCATGAGTACAGGTCTGCTAACGTGTGGGAAGAGAGCTTGCAGTTGTTTTGTATACAAACTTGCTAGCCATTCAGCCTGAATTGTGTCACGACTCGACGTAGGTTCCGTTGGATTTCCAAATAGGTCTAGCTGAATCTCCGGTAGTTCCCGGTAGATCTCAGTAATCCAATTTGTACTCCCCATAACTTTACTCAAGCGCTCTATTACTTCTGGTTCTGGGTTCTGATCTCTGGGAAGGAGACGAGTAACACCCATGACTGAAAAGTTGACAAAAATATCGCAGGTTTTGGTATTTGCCAGTTCTCTTACTGTTTCCCAATCCACTTGTAAACCATAAGGATCTAGGAAAACGAATGCTCGCCGCTTAGATGAGTAGGGAATTTGCGGAGCTATCTCATTACACAAGATCTCATTACAATTACCTTGACGTATATTAATTACACAATCTGAAAATTCTGCACGCAGTTCCTCTACGCGTTCTACTCGTTGCTGAGAAACGTCAACAAACCAATAGCCATCAAATTGAGGTTCTGTTTGCAAAGCACGTAGAGGAGAGCCATCAATGTAGCGTTGCTCATCCTCTTTTGCTCTAGGTCTAACGGAGCCGGCAAAAGCATCAATATAGTAATATGCTCTGAGCCAACTTTTCTTCTGTTCATTCATGATGACAGAGTAAGCTTTGAGGTACTTCGCTAGTAAATCTAACTTTTCCTCCGACCAGCGTCCAATAACATCCTCACCTTCACTTCCAAGCCGACTCATGGTTGGACTCTCTTTATTTGGCAGAAACTAAATATCTCTGTTCTAACCCATCAGACTTGAGATGCTTAGAAGTCTTCTGTTTTTGCCACTTATTAACATGGTTATACCAAGCAGATGGCATTTCATCCCAGATTTTATTATCAAGCATTCTGCCACCAGCTTTTGAGTGATGTCCTCCCCACTGCTTGAAAAAGAAAGCGACCTCAGCTTCTCGTGTTTGGCGCAAAATATTGCTCACCCACTCTGGATTCATAGGACGATGTTGATGTCCAGACTCACCACCAACAATCACCCAATCAATTTCCTCTAAATTTAGGCTCAGTGAGCCTAAAAGAGGTTCGCATGAAAGAAAACGAACTTTTGCTGGTACTTGTCTCAAAGCATCAATTCTGTGAGTATATTTCTGATTTTCTACAGATACACCAACCCAAATATTCTCAGACCATTCAAGCTGAGGTGCTAATTCTGCTAGGCTCTGGTCACGCTTAGTCAAAATCTGGTATATGTGCCACGGAGTCTCTTTCATCACCGTAAAAACCTCTTGCAAATAGGCAAAAGGCACATTTTGATGAAAAAGATCACTCATGGAGTTGACAAAAATCCGACTGGGCTTTCGCCACTTCTTTGGCTGCTCTAATCGCTCTGGATGCAGTGTCAGCTTAAAACCTTGTGAAAAGCTCTTAGGAAACCGCTCTGTAATTGCTTCAGCATAGCAGTACTGGCACCCCGGACTTACCTTATTACAGCCAGTGGTGGGATTCCAGGTCTTATCAGTCCATTCAATACCAGTGTTAGTACTTGACATTTCATACCTTGCAGGACTGGTCACACAGTTAAATTATAGTACAAAAGCTCTAGTCAACCTTAAAATCCGATACAATTCTTGGTAGTAGCCGTATACCAAGCATGGGTAACGCGGCATCCACTGCTTTAGTGTGGACGGCACAGGGGCTATCTGTAGGGAGTTCGGGCTGTCTGCCGCTGCACAACTTCACCTATCTACGCCGACTTTATGCCAGCGCTTGTTGCCCACCAAAAACGGCTGATGACGAACTTGATCAATTAACCAGCGCACTCCATGGTTGCTAACCACCGTGAGCGGGCTGACCATGATCAGCGACTTCACCTCGGCGCGGCTAATTTTCACCGTGCCCCCCGAGTGCAGCATGGCGGTGCTGCCGGTAATCTCTCGCAGGGTGCCGTAGGCAAAGACGAGGGGCAAGATGCAAAACAGGCGAATGGGTACTGCAGACTTGGGCACATTAAGCAGATACTCAGCGGCTTTGTCTAAGTCTGACCAAGCCAGTTCCACCAGGGATTTAATTGAGGCATGATTGCTAGGCAAGAAGTCGGGGTGTAGGAGCGTATCTTGACTACTGCCATGGGCTTGCAGGGTTTGCTGGGGAATGTAAATAGAGTTTTCATGCTCTGCATCCCAGGCGATGTCCTTGAGAATGTTGACGGTCTGTAACCCTTCCCCAAAGGCTTCACAGGTTTCGAGCAGGGTTTCGTAAACTTTGTGATTAACGCTGGGCGAATGCTCGTACCACAGATCAGTCAACAGATAGCCCACGGTTCCAGCCACGTAGTAGCAATATTCGCGGTACTCTTCGAGAGTCTGAATCCGGATGCCATTGGGGTGTAGATTCACAAGCTTCTGCATCCCCACCACCATCTCACTCACCCAGTGACAGATTGACTTTTGTGACGCTGGCGGCAAACTGCGAAATAAAGAAAATACCTGATCGGTATGCTGGACTAAGGCTAAATGGGCGGCTTCACCCGTGACGTTGCGTACCATGGCCGGATAGTGCTCTGCCAAGTGGGGCGACTGAAAGCACTCCAGAAACTGCTCTAGCAAACGCGTCTTGGTTTGAGCAGGGGCCGCAGGGTCATCTTCTATGGTGTCAGCAATCCGACAGATGAGATAGGCGCACAGCACCGCTCGACCTAGGTTCCCAGGTAGAAATCGAATGCTTAAGGCGAAGGTACGAGAAACTTGGGGGAGAATCTCTTGGCAAAACCGCTCGACCTGCTTGTTATAGACTGGCGACTCCAGTGCCATCTGAACCATACGACGCTCACTCCTGCTCAACACCAAACTGAATCACATAAACCACACCACAGGACAAATGTTGCCTGAGAACCTAAAAAGGATTTATCATCCGGCGACTTTCCCAAACTGGATGATAGCCGCAATGATGATCTATAGTGGCCTTCGGTTGCCTCAACCCCGACGCCCTGGCATTGCTCCGCTGCGGAAATTTTGCCGTAATTGGCGTTATCGAGGCTTTGTGATGGGTAGGTACTATATCCTATCTCCGAGGAAGATACCATAGGCTAGCGGGAAAAGACGTGATTTGGGTCAATTCCCCAGAAGAAGATGCAACATCGCCGAAAATTCTGCCATAGGGTCTGCCTCAGATTAATCTACAGGAATTGTTCCTTTTTATTTCAGTTGATTTTCTGCTGTTTTGGGGGAGTGACTGTGCCGCTTTCTGAACTGTGAGGGAGTGAATGGGTGGGGCGGCTGTTTTGAACACTTTAGTCATGGGGTGCTGATGGCTAAGACGCAAGTCGATGTGATTTTGGTTCCACAGGGGGCTGAGTATCGGGCGGTCTGTCGGGGTTTGGTGGCCTGTGTAGGGGCTTTACCCCAGGTACGGGCGATTCCTGTGGGTTCTGAACCTGTGCGGCGATTTTTGGATCAGTGGCATTGCACCCAGGGAGAAGGGATTGAGTCGGTGTTGCTGATGGGGGTCTGCGGTAGTTTGGTGCCCCAGTGCCAGGTGGGGGATGGGGTTCTCTATCAATGCTGTTGGGCGAGTCTGTCTAGGGGGCGGGTGCGGCAAAGCGATCGCACCTTAACAGAATGGATACAAACCCGGCTGGGGGCTGAGGTGGCTTTGGTCTCGGGGGTGAGCTGCGATCGCATCATCACGACCGTGGCCGAGAAACAGCAGCTCGCCCAACAATTTCCGGTTGCCGTCGTCGATATGGAAGGATTCACCGCCTTTGAGTGCCTCCAACAGTGGCAGATTCGGGCAGCAATGGTGCGAGTGGTCAGCGATCAAGTCGATCAACCCCTTCCCGACCTTTCTCCAGCCCTGAGTGCATCAGGTCAAATGCAGCCTGTACCCCTAGCCCTGCAACTGTTGCGCCAGCCCCGACGGTCATTAACTCTCATTCAAGGCTCTTTACGAGCATTACAGAAGCTCCAGCACTTGACCGCGCAGATCTTTAGACCTCTTCAAGAATAAGCCTAGGGGTTCACAATGGATGGGGCGATCGGGTTTTGTGCAGGCTGGGCGATCGGATTAATAGATGGGGCAATCGGATGGATGGGGCGATCGCTACTCCTGATTGGCTATCCAAGCTTCCAAATCAGCCAAACTGGTAAAATCCAGCAAGGCTTCACCCAGATTTTCTAGCTGCTCCAACGACAGAGCCTCAACCTGCGATCTAGCTTCCTGGGGCAATTCCCCCACTCGTCGAGACAAGAGGCGTAGAACGAGCAATCGCTCCCCCTCTTCTCGTCCTTCTTCTCGTCCCTCCTCCTTGATGTCTCGATAAAGTCGCGTTTCTTGTAGCGTAATGTCCAACA
>NZ_WVIC01000015.1:59905-87796 GCF_009939295.1 Petrachloros mirabilis ULC683 | reverse complement strand
CTACCTCAGGCCCTTTAAGCAAGGTTGTCTCACCGGGGGGGAGTGAACCTTTACAACGGCAGAGCAATATTCGAGTGGTGATCGCTAGAGACAAACTGATGCCAAAACTTGAGAAAATTTGCCGTCAGCTCCGGTGACAAGTAAATCTCATTGCGGCTAATTAACCCCTTCTCGAACAGATCTAGCACCGTCAGCAGCAAGATTGGCTTGTGGGGCGCAGTGCCACGAGCCTTGTCAACCCGCAGGTTGGCAAACTTTTTGGCATAGTAGGTCAAATCTTTGGTCAAAATACTTGCCTCGCATTAGGCTTCTTTCAGCCTGTCTATATACATAGCGTAGGCATCCATAAAGTACCCCGGCGGGTCTTGAAATTCATCGGTTAGTGAAATTTCTTTGACTTCCTCCAACTGTCCAGGAAACCAGCGGCTCACCAGAACAGCTTGGAGACTATTGCGGCTAGGGGTATCTTGCCAGAAGTCAAACAGATCTTCATCCACGTAGGCGTAGGCGATCGTCTTCCTCACCTCTGTCAACGTCTTGAGCTTGATTTTGGCCGTCAGCACACCCTCAAAGCCTGATTTGGGTATAAAGTGCCAAAACTTGCCACTTTTCATGTGAAAATAGGGGCGCGCAATATCTGGGTTGTGACTAGCTGAGCCTAGATAACTCCAGTACTTGAGAAATGTGTGGTTTAGTTGGGGCGATAGGTCAATGCGGTTCTCTGCAATGGCGTTGCGCTCAAACAATTCCATCACCGCCAACAGCAAGATGGGCTTGTGGGGCGCTACCCCGTGGGCACGATCTACTCGCAACCGCTGAAACTTCTTTGCGTAGTAACCCAGAACCTCAAATTTCGAGATTTTGCTTGTCATCCTGTCAATAGCTGTCTTTGCGCCATCTATGACTATGCAGAATACTTGGAAACCTATCAACCTAATTCAGCCCTGGCTCCCAATCCGGTGCCGACGGGGGACAAAACTGGAGCAGAGACTTAGCCGCAGCCTCTGGGAAACTCAGAATCTCAACATTGGGCGTCTCATCATCCCAGAGGCGCTGAAAGTTCTCACGCTTCTTCTGTGCCCGCTCCTGAACCCGCTCATCCCAGGACGTAAAAATATCCAAGCATTCAAAGTTGTCGATCAAGGCGCTCGAACTCTCGTTCGCTGAGCCCGTGAAGGCAATGTAGCTATGGTCGCCATCCTCAAAGACACCTAGCTTCTCATGGTAAATGCCCCACTGGCGGCTATTCTTGGGGATCGCCAGCTTGATGTCGAGTACGCCCTGAGAAAGCAGCCAGGCCAAACAGGCCAGACGGTCTTTGAGCACCTGTTCTAAGTCCTGTTCCAACTCGCGCAGCAACGCCCGCTCGATCACCTGGTCTCGCCCTTGCAGCCCTCGGGCAATTGCCTCTATGTCATCGTTCGATAACTTGGGAGACGTTACCAACCGCATCTGCCCTTGGGAACGGACAAACGCCGTCAACCCTTGAGCCACCGCCGACATCGATGAGCTGGAGAAAAAGCCCACCGCCCGACTGTAGACCGACGACTCCTCTAGACAAGGGATGTAGAAATCTTGAATGAGGTGGTCGCGATCGCTCCGATACTCATCCCGGATCTGTAGCTCTTTCAGACTCAAGGCACCAACGCTAGATAGCAAGTTGACCAACCAGTATAGTCAAGGAGTTGCTGTATCTGGCAAAATTTCTGCGACCCCCTCAAGCAGGCGATTTAGGTAACTCAGCATTAGCGCAAAACTCAGTCGTGACTCTTCCATGGCATTGCCACCACTGGGTTGCTTTATCCTCAGGGAGAGCTGAATCCTCAGGGAGAGCTGAAAAACGGTTCAATTTTGAATTTACAATTGCTGTTGACCACGAGTAGGGCAATCGCCCAGACTGCCTTGATAGAATACTACTTAACGGTTAGAAGCTTGTTCTACCGAGCCTTAGAGCCATGACTTCGACTATCCCCCTGGGAAAATTATGTGGCGCTGTGCAATCGATCGGATTTTGACATTGATACTCGGCAGTCTTGCCTTAACTCAATCATCGGTATTTTGTCTGCATGTTGGGGCGAGATCAGTGGCTGCCTGAGATTTTGGCAGATGGAAATGTGCAGCGGTTGTTGTTCTCGAACCCTTAGGATTATAGAAAGGATTTGGGTGGCAATATGGTCGATACGACATCCCGTCCACAACGCATTAAGACGGATATCTGGGTGCCTGCTCAGTGGAAGGAGTATGTGGCGATATGCGCAAGAACCGAATACGAGAAAGCTCGGTGCTATTTTGACCGTGAATGGATGCGGCTGGAAATGGCAGCGTTAGGGGCGTGGCATGGGCGAGAAAATTCCATTGTCTCGAAGGTTGTCTCATTGTTTGCAACGCTACGGGTCATACGCATGGTGGAGTTGACGAATACTTCGTTTCGCAAAGCAGGAGAACAGGAAGGTCAGCCTGATATTGCCTTTTATTTAGGAGACAGTTTTGCTTTGCCTCCTCAGAATAACCAACCTGTAGATGTCAATCACTATGGGGCACCCCAACTGGTAATAGAAATTGCGTCAACAACCCTTAGTGATGATTTGGGTCGCAAGCGTTTGCTTTACGAACGGTTAGGGGTGCAGGAATACTGGGTTATAAATGTGAAGGTTGCAAAGGTCATTGCCTTTGCCGTCGAGAATGGTGGCAGTCGAGAAATCCGAGCATCTCAGGTTTTACCGGGTCTTTCATTGACGACTGTAGAGGAAGCGATGGAACGAAGCAGCACAGAAGATGATGGTGCGATTGCCCGCTGGCTCTTCCAAGCATTCAGCTTCTGAAGTCGGTAGCCGCCAACCGAGGACGAGACCAAAACGTTCAAGAGGATAGACACCATGCCGCAACTCAAGCGCCCCGTCGAGCAGACTGACCCGCCCCGGTCAGCCCGAGAAACGCTGCCCACTATGTATGACCTACCCAGCGAAGACCCAGAGGAGCCCGGCTTGCCTGACGAGTACCATTACCTACAGCCCCATTTACTGAGCGCCACGCTGCAACTCACTACCTACGCCGCAGACGAGGTGTTTAGCGTCGGCGATATGAACCTTTACTACGATGTCGATCATCCCCTCTGGCACAAGCGCCCCGATTGGTTTGCGGTGGTAGGAGTACCCCGTCTCTACGAAGGCAGAGAGATGCGGCTGAGTTATGTGGTGTGGCAAGAGCGGGTCAACCCCTTTGTGGTGGTAGAGCTACTCTCTCCGGGTACCGAAAAGGAAGATTTAGGCCAAACAGAGCGTGCCCCCGGTGCCCCACCGACGAAGTGGCAGGTCTACGAGCAGACTCTGCGCGTTCCCTACTACATTCTCTTTGACCGATACACCAACAATTTGAGGGCTTTTCATTTGGTTGGCGGGCATTACCAACCGCTCGACTTCACCAAGCAGCGCATCCAAATTTCTGAGTGGAGCCTTAGCCTTGGGGTTTGGCAAGGGGTTTATGAAGGCATTGAGCGGCTGTGGCTGCGGTGGTTTGATAGCGAGGGACAGCTCATTCTTTCCGCTGAAGAGCGGGCGGAGCAGGCTGAGGAGCGGGCAAACCGTTTAGCTGAACGACTGAAGGAACTAGGGATTGACCCCAATGAGGTGTCATAGGAGAGCGTTGAAATGAGTCTTATAGCGGTTCTCACCTGAGTGAGATACGGGGTATGGGGGTGGAACCCCCACGCAGGGGGCACTGCCCCCTGCACCCCATGTACTCCATTGATCTGTAAACCGCTATATCGATACTGCGATCGCAAAAATGCAAAATCTGCCACAGGATGGTGTCAGGGGGACGAGGTTATGGCATGGTTGCGGTTGTACAGACAATGGTATGCAGAGATTAAAATTTAGTAGATGTACTCATTGGCCGCGAGTTCATAGACGGTTCAACTGGTGACCCTAAATACGACAAAGACCTTGGCGTTTGCCCTGGGTGCCATGGGCACAATGTTACCCCTTGGCCAGAAGAGCGCCCTTGCCCCCGGTGTAAGAGCACTATGGTCATAGATCCTGATGGGCTAAAGATGCTGTGGGATTAAGCTATTGATCTGTAAACCGCTGTATTCATAGTCATAGGCGCTGGGCTTCACCAGGGTATACTGCACGCCGTGCCCTTCCACAAAATCAGGCTGCGTATTTGGCTTCGTCGTGGGATAGGTGAGCACATGGTCTAGCCATTCAAGAGACTACGGTGGGAATCAGCCGCCAAAGGCTCTCAATTTTGATCGCTGGAATCGTCAAATGGAGGACATCCCCCGGACTCAAGGTTTTCTGAAGCAACGCCCAACCGTGAATTGTTTGCCGTTGGCTTTCCAGGTATAGGGGCACCAAATCTGCTGATGTGGCTACAGCCTTGACCGGCATCCCCCGAAAGGGATGAGAGGGCGTAATCAGCAGGGATAGGGCAATCCACAGACTGTCGGCAGTAATTCCGTTCCCTAGGATGCGCCCGCCTAGGGCAGCAGCGGCGAAAGCTGGAGCCGCTAGTTCGGGAGGGCTGAGCACGGCATTAAACTCAAAGACTCGCTGCATCCGCTCCGCCTGTTGGGGGTCTTGGCAGCGGACAATGACGGGCAATTGCGGAGCCAAATTTTTGACTGTCAGGCCAATTTCTAAATTGACCATATCGCTTTGAGTCACGGTCAATAGTGCAGCCGCGTGTTTCAAATTGGCAGTTTGCAGAGTCACGGGTAGGTTGGCGTCTCCAATAATGACTGGGACTTTCTGCGATCGCGCCATCTGCAAGAAGCGACTATTTGGATCCCGCTCAACCACCACAACCTCATACCCATTGGCACGGAGGTGATTGACAATTTGAATGCCCACCCCACCCAAGCCGCAAACAATAAAATGATCTCGATGGGGTACCCGAGCCACATCCCAAAAATGGCGAAGCCGGGTTCCCAACACCAGGTCATTGAGCAGGGCATAGCAAATCCCGATCACCCCTGCTCCTAACAACATCATCACCACTGTGAAGACCTTGATCCAGTCTGCTGACTGCTCCGCCACCGACTCTTGCCCCCCAGCACCCGTAATCATGCCCACCGAAAAATAGAGCGCATCCACCAGGGAGGAAGATTGATAGCTAAAGTGGGTATAGGTGAGGGTTGCTAAGGCAATGGTGGCCAACAACAGCATCAAAACCACCCCTACGGCGCGGCTGTGCCGCTGAAACTGACGCATACCAACCCCCATTTTAAGGAGCTTGCGCAGCCAGGATGAGCGAGTCACTCGAATGCGGGGCTGACTTCCTAAAATGAGCCGGTCGCCCGCCTGTAGCCGCTGTCCAGATAGAACCCCAGAGACGAGATCAATTTCACGGTCTGCCGCCAAATAATAAATGAGCATCCGGGAGCGGTCATCCCAGAGATCACTGAGTTTGCGATCGCGCCAGGGATGGTGAGCATGGATCTGCTCTTCGTAGATAGGCCACACCTGCTCAAATAGCCGCAGTTGACCAATGGCTCGATTTCCCACAGCCGCGAACCCAAACAGTGGGGCTGACAATGCTGCCACACTCATGGTTGTGTGATCGGCTAAGGTGCGATCCAGCCGCTCTCCAAGTCCCTGATTAAACAAGCGATTGATAATGCGCAGGCGGGGGTTTAACAGTCGCGCCTGCATCAAAATTTCTAGGTTGACTGCATCGTCATTAGTGGCAATAATCAGCGTCTGCGCTGATTTTATGCCTGCCCTTAAAAGGGTCTCAGGGGACTGGAGCGGCCCCACAATAATATCCGATAGCTCTGGGCGAGAACAGTCGTTTACCCCCACCACGTGGGCACTCTGCTGTCGCAGCAATTGCACAATTCGATCACCAATGGCACCGAGGCCACAGACAATAATTTGAGGAGGCATGGGCGGTGCTGCGATACCCATAGAGAACGTAAAAAGACTTCCTCTATCTTCTGGTGCCCAGTACTCGCTAACTGTTATCTAGAGCACCCTTTCACAACAAAGAGGCAGAAGCTAAAAAGCAAACCTCTAGGGCTTACCTTTTAGCACCTGCCTCTGATCCGCAGATTAGGACGCGCGAACGCCTCACTGGAGCAGACCTCTCAGCTCATTAACGCCGAGGAACCAAGTTGTCATAGTCAATATTTAGCGCCGACACGTTTTGAGGAACCCCACCCCGAGCATTGATGCTTTGGGCCATAGAGAGAAACGAAGACGGATCGCCAGCCTTGGGTTGCCTGTCATAGGAGCGGTAGGTGCGCACCACGGTTTGCCAGACCACTTGTGGGAAGCCTAGCTGGGCTCGATGGTACTCATCATAGCGAGGAGATTGAATATTGAAGGGAATTTCACCCGTCGTGCGACCGGGCAAAACCCGACGCCGTTGGTAAGGTACCGTGTTGTCGCCAAAGTTGTTGAGATACTCTTCGGTGCTGAGCAACTCATCCACAAACCCTTGAGTGCCCTTAGTGGCCACGACAATTGACCAGGCAATTTTTTCACGCTCGCTGTAAACATCCCGACCCAGAACTCGCTGAACAGTTTGTTCTACATAGCGATAATTGCTGTTGAGGTCGTAGAAGCTCCGCTTGTATCGATCAGACAACAGCAGACCGCGAATAAATTCACGTACTGTGATTTGACCAATGCGAAGCTGAGACTCTAATACAGCCTCGCGATCGCACGCAAAAGCATGGAAGAAAATCTGACGATAGGCAGCTTCAATCAAATCCCCCATATCAGTCGGGGAAAGAATGTTATCGGTGGTGAAAACCCGAGGCTTTTCATCACTTCCGACCTCAAGGCCAGCAACCCGTTGATTTTGAGAAGAGGGAGCATACTCTAGTAGAGGAATAGCCACGCCTACATAAACTCCTTAATCTTACGAATTTTTACAAATCTAACCCTAATCATAGAGGAGACCGGTTCCCCCACGGGCACAGTCTGAATAAAGCGTTACAGTTTTTTACCTTAGAGGACATCTTTGTGGCTGCAAAGCCCAAATGCCCCTGTTCAGGGGCATTACCCAAGCTGCTGCTTTACAAAGAACTCACCCCTCACCCCAGGGTAAGCACAACAAAACCATTGAGATAAAGATGCTATAGCGGTTTTCACCTGAGCGAGGTATGGGGTGTGGGGGTTCCACCCCCACGCAGGGGGCACTGCCCCCTGCACCCCATGTACTCCATCGATCTGTAAACCGCTATACATGTTCTGTCATCTCACAAGGTAGTTCTATAAGGTATCTTCTAAAAATCACTAGAGCGCTCTAGCTTTTGGAGTATAGATAATGGCTCGTTCTTGTTTCCTTCGTTACTTGTCCAAGCTAGTTTTTAATCCGTCTCGCAGGGAGCGGCTATCAGCTTTGGGCAGTGATTTAGGTCCTAAGCGGGGCATTAAACGGCGGCGATTTTTGCAGTTGGCAGCCTTAGCCAGTGGATCCTTTGCCACAACGGGGATCCTTCATGGTCAAGCGCCAGGGCAACAGGAGCCAAGACAAGTGACAGGGCAGCAGCATCTAACAGTTGCCATTATGGGGGGAGGTTTAGCGGGTCTCAGTGCAGCTTACCATCTCAAAAAGCTAGGGATCTCGGCTACCGTCTACGAAGCCAAGCCCATTTTAGGGGGGCGGATTCGGTCACAAGATGCTCTCATTCCTGGCTTGATCAATGATTTAGGCGGAACCCTGATCAATTCTGACCATGAAGACATGTTGGCGTTGATCGAAGAATTAGATCTAACACTTTTTGACCGTTTTGCCGCGTTTGCCGAAAGAGAGATTCCTGTTGACTTCTATCACCTTGCTGGGCAATCACGATCAGAGGCAGAAGTGGCTGAGCTTTTGGGGCCTATTGCTGAGCAAATTGGTGAAGATTTTGAACTTTTAGAGCAAGACTTTGATACGCATGTCCAACGCCTAGATGCTCTATCGGTAGCCGAGTATCTAGACCAACATACCGATAAAATTTCTGTAGACTGGATTCGCACGCTACTGGAACTTGGAATTCGTTCTGAATATGGGGTGGAGCCTGCGGAGTCGAGCGCACTTCAACTGATCTACAATTTACCTTCGGTTGATGGTGAGAAGGTCACCGCCATCAAGAGTGACGAAGCCTATATGCTTCAGGGCGGTTCGGCTGTATTGATCGAGGCTTTGGCTACAGAATTGTCAGAACAGATTAAAACTCGCTGGATTTTGCGACAAATTTCTTCTGAGGGGGATAAGTTTACGTTGATGTTTGATCAACGGGGATCTCAAGAAATGGTGCAAGCAGACTATGTGATTTTGGCGCTTCCTTTCCCAGCTTTGCGTCGCGTAGATTTGCAGGTGGATCTGCCAGATGGGTTGCGTCGCTTTATCAAAGAGGTTGATTTAGGCAAAAATGAGAAACTCTTTGCGGGCTTTGAATCACGGGTTTGGGAAGTAGAGTCCGGTTTTATGGGCATGGCATGGTCTGATGGCTCCTTTTGTAACATCTGGGATGATACGAGCCGACAGCCCGAAAGCTCCAAAGGGGTTTTAACCTTCTTTTTGAGTGCTGATCAGGTTCAAGCAGCGTCCGCTAGGGCGAAGGATCAGGGTGCCTTGTTTGTGTCTGAGCTAGATCGCTGGATTCCAGAAGTTGATATTGCCCAGGCTCAGACTAACCAATACCTCCGCACCCGCTGGGCACAGGATCCCTTCATCGGTGGTGGGTATACCAGCTTTAAACCAGGACAGTATGTGGAGTTTTCCGACTATCTCTACATTGACTCTGAGGATCCTGATGAACGAGTGGATGTTCATGTAGGATCTTTGGTATTTGCTGGAGAGCAGTTTAGCGACGAGCACTATGGCTACATGGAGGGCGCAGCGCAGACGGGGCGACTGTCGGCAGAAGTAGTGGCTGGCTTGATCCATGGCATAAGTGACACAACAGCGGTTAACCTTTCAGTTTTCAACATAGACAATTTAGGAGACTTTTTGTTAGGGGTGGTAAGGTAACAACTTTACCCAGACTCCAAGTAGAGGAAGGTGAGAAAATTTATGCTGAAATTCATCTTGCGCGGCTCGATTCCTCTGTTGTGTCTCGGTGCATTGGCTGCACCAGATCTCATGGTTCCGGCTGTAGAGGCGGGTCCACCCCCCTGGGCACCAGCCCATGGTCGAAGAGTGCAGCGCCGAGGTCGGCAAGTTCGCCGCGAGTATCGATATGTTTACTATCCTAGCCAGGAAGTTTACTATGCTCCAGATGATGGGACGTGGTTTTGGCTAGAGCAAGGGAGTTGGCGGGTA
Organism: Petrachloros mirabilis ULC683; assembly: GCF_009939295.1. Lineage (GTDB taxonomy): Bacteria > Cyanobacteriota > Cyanobacteriia > Thermosynechococcales > Thermosynechococcaceae > Petrachloros > Petrachloros mirabilis. The sequence continues at coordinate 78,538 of NZ_WVIC01000015.1, read as the reverse complement.
GGCTCTAGGTTGCCTAACTGGCTACAACCTTCGCGCAGTTCTGGTGTCACTGTGGTGCTAGATTCCGATCGTCCCTACAATTCCCATAGCTATGTGATCCAGCGCTATGGCCGCCACCGTCGGTGGTAGGGCTATCTTTTGCTGACCAATGCCTGAATCGCGGCAATCAGCGCCATGATCTCGTCAGGTTGGGTTAGATAGTGAGTGCAGGCACGAATACAGTAGGGATGGGCAATCACCCGCAGGTGAAAGCTTCGCTTTTCCAAGTGTTGAACTGCTTGGCGGCAGTCCCAGCCTGCAATTTGAAAAGAGATCAGCCCTGATTCTGGGGGGGTTGTGCGCAAGCAGGTAACCCCTGAAATTGTGGCTAGTCCTGTCCAAAGCTGTTGGCTGAGCTGCAAAATGCGCTGGTAGCGTTCGGCAGCAGTGCCTCCCTGCGGATGGAGGTCAAGGGCAGCCTTAAGTCCGGTGTAGAGGGGGTATGCCGTGGTGGCTATCTCAAAGCGGCGGCTGTCGGGCTTCCAGCCCGTAGGCTGACCTGAGGCATTGGTTTCGATGCCGCGCCAGCCTATATAGGTGGGTTGCACCTGATCGAGTATGGCGGGGTTGACGTATAGCCCACCCACGCCATCGGGGCCACACCACCACTTGTGGCCGGTAAAAGCATAAAAGTCCGCGCCCAACTGAGCTAAGTTCAGGGGTAGCACTCCGACGGATTGGGCGGCATCGATTAAAAACAGTATGTTTGGGTGGTGCTGACGACAAGCCACCATTAGCTCCCCAAGGGGCAACACCTGTCCTGTGTTCCACAGGATATGACTCAGGACCACCAACCGAGTTCGGGGTTGCAGCGCTTCTATGACTGTGGCAATGGGGTCGCCTTGGTTGAGGGTGGCCAATATGGGACAGGTGGACAACTCCACCCCCAGTCGGCGATGCAGTTGCTGAGCTGTGGCGATCACACCTGGATGCTCACAGTCTGAGAGCAAGAGGTGATCACCCGGATGCCAGTCCAACCCCCACAGGGCAATATTGCAGCCGCTGGTGACTGAATCGGTGAGGGTGAAGGTTGCGGGAGGGGCTCCCAACTCTTGGGCAATGGCTGCTCGGGTTTGAGCAACCATCTGAGACACCCAATCCAAGGCCTGCCCTGAAAATGGCCCGGTCACTTGCAGGTGGCGATAGGTGGTCTGAATTGCCTCAAGGGCTGGCTCTGGGAGGGGGCCTTGGCCACCGTAGTTGAAATACCGCTTGTGGGCTAAGGCTGGGAATTGGGCACGGATGGCAGCTAGCTCAGTCATGGTTAGAGACTATGCAAAGGAAGAGGGCAGGAGTTGGCTGAGCAAGACGGTCTGCGCCTGGGGCGTCTGGCCATAACTGAAGCCGTAGGGAATCTCAGGGGGTAGCAAGGGCTGTAATTTGGCCAGCAGGTAAGGACTTCCATAAATCGCTAGGGCTTGGAGTTGTTGAGTATCGAGTAGCCATTTCAGCCAGGTTAGGGCGCGATCGCTAGGGTCGGCACTGCCCCGAAAGGGGTTACCGCGCAGAAACAACTGCATCAGAGTGGGTATTGGGGTCTTTGGTTTTGACCACTGGGGCTCTGGGGTGTGGTTATCTACCAAGGTGAGGGTATACCCTATTTGTTTAGGTCGATCAATGGCGGGGGCTTTGCGGCTCAAAAATGCACAGTCAAGACTGTCGTCGATCAAAATCAGGTTGCAAGGGGGGAGGCTGGTTTGAGAAACAGTTCCCTGGCATTGGGTGGACTCAACCAAGATCTCTTGAGCCGTTGCATAGGCTAGGGGAGTCGAGAGCCAATCTAGGCGAATGGGAGCCGGAGGGTGCTGCTCCCAGGCATGACCGTGATGGGCTTCGGCAATGTTCAGTGCGTAGACTTTTTGCTTGGCGCGCCAGATCCGCTCCAGAGAGGCTTGAATGCGCTCTGGAGTAATGCGTCCTTCTTGAACTGCTTGGCACAGGGCGGCAATGGCACCGGGGGGGTCGGCAGGCATCATGAGCATATCGGCTCCGGCTTCGACGGCAAGGACGGCAGCTTCGTTGGCTCCATAGTTATTAGCAATGGCTCCCATCACTAGGGCATCGGTGACAATGAGACCCTCGAAGCCTAACCGTTGCCGCAGCTCTCCAGTTAACACTGGCTCTGACAGGGTGGCGGGATACAAGCGATCTAGTTCTGGCACGAGCAGATGGGCACTCATGACCCCGTCTACGTGGGCTGCGATCGCAGCCTCAAAAGGCACATATTCCAACTGCGCCAATCGTTCTCGATCATGGGGCACCACTGGCAACACCAAATGGGAATCCATAGCCGTATCCCCATGGCCGGGAAAGTGCTTTGCCGTGGTCAGTACGCAGTGGCGCTGGGTGCCCCGAATGAAGGCGGTCGCCAACTGGCTGACCACGGTTGGGGTTTCTCCAAAGGCTCGTACATTGATCACTGGATTTTGGGGATTGTTATTCACATCCACCACCGGAGCCAGAATCCAGTTTAGACCGATTGCTATAGCCTCCTGGGCGGTGGTGGCTCCCATCTGGGTTGCCCACTCTGTCGCCTGTGAGAGTGAGGTTGCTGCGATCGCACCCAGCGCCATGGGCGGCGGGAACCAAGTCGCCCCGGCAAAGCGCTGTCCGACGCCCTCTTCAATATCGGCAGTCAGAAGCAGGGGAATCTTAGCCCAGTCTTGGAGTTGCTGCGTTCGCAGGGCAATTTCTCCAGCACTCCCCCCCAGCAAAATCACACCCCCCACCCCCAAATCCTGAAGCCAGTGGCGGAGGGTGGCCCCAGGGGGCTCCCAACTCGGATACTGAATCTGGGGGTCAAATAGGTAGCCAGAGGCTCGCACCACCAGCATTTGGGCAATCTGCTCTGAAAGAGAGAGCAACTCAAAATCAGGCAAAGGAAAATTCAAGAGCAGGCCACCTTACCTATCTGGCGTCGAGGCATCGGTTGAGACATCTGAAGACTCAGAGTCCTCAGAGTCCAAAGATAAGGTCCGGTTCTGGCTAATCCGATTCAGCAAATCCAAGACCTGATTGCCCCGCTCTATGGATCGATCTTCGAGAAAGATCACCTCAGGAGTGCGACGCAACCGCACCCGATGACCTAGCTGACTGCGCACATAGCCTGTAGCAGCCTGAAGACCAGCCATAGTGGTTGCTCTAGCTTCTTCTGTTCCATAGATACTGACAAAAATCTTGGCATGTTGAAGGTCATTGGACACATCTACATCCGTGACGCTGACCATCCCCGTCCCCACCCGACTGTCTTTAATGCCATGGAGTAACATCTGGCTAATCTCACGCTTAATCAGCTCGGCCACGCGAGATACTCGTCGTTCTGTCGCCACTTCTTTTCTCCTCTTTGCTGACTCTCAGGCAGCCCATTGCTTTGACCTAGGCGCTGCGACCCCTGAAAGAAACCACATGCCTTACGCCTTCAGCAGCCCCCTTGGAAAGATACGGCCTAGCACGTTGATTCCAGCTTAGACTACCCTGCGGTGCCTAGCATAGCTCGCAGGGTCAAGCTCAGAAATACCATCGTGCTAATGAAGCCCCCCACTAGGGCAATCCCCGTCACGGGACGACGCAGCAGGGGTACAAGGGGCTCTAAAAAATTCCAAAACACGCCCAATACTAACGCAATGAGATAGCGAGGATATCGGGAGATATTTTCTAAGAAATCTTGCATCGTCAGTTCCCTATGGATAGCACAGCCCTAAATTCACCTCACCCCTACATCTAAGCAGAACACAGGTGAACCGAAAATGAACCGTTTCTTAGTGTAACGGTTAGGCTTGATGGTGCTCTCGAAAGGACTGGTAAGCCCGCTCTGAATCATGAAGATGGCACTGGGTGGTAATCTCACGCATCAGTGCCCAGTTGAATTTACGTTCTTTAAGATATTCTCCCCAATGGTCTTTGAGGCTTTGATGAGCCATCCGCAGGTTATAGGAAGGAATCGCCGTAGAGATGTGGTGGGGAATATGGACATTGATATCGTGGCAGAGAAACTCAACCCAGCGAGGATAGTCGCAGTGAACGGTGCCCGTTAACTGGGCGACGGCTGCATTCCACTGAGCAGTGGGCATAAAGGGAATATCTGCTGCTGTGTGATGCACAATCGTAAAGGTGCTCATCCAGAAGTGGAAAATCAACCAGGGCAGCAGCCAGAACTTAACCACACCCCAAATACCAATGCTCCAAATTAGGGCTGGAAAGGCAACGGCGGCAAAGGCTAACACCAACAGCGAGGAGAATTTCACCTGCGATCGCGCCTTGCCTTCAAAGGTGCGCCAGTCAAAGTGCAACCCTACCCAGTGAATGATGGAACCCATCCACCAAAACATGCCGCGCATGCGTCGGTAGCCCCAGCGCAGCAGCGGGTTCAACTCACTGTAAAACTCTGGCATAAAGGGACGCCAAGCATTATCAACATCCAGTTCATTGGTGTGAACATGGTGCCAATTGTGCAAAATCCGCCAACTATGGAACGGATAAATCAAGGGCAGCATGATCAGATGCCCCACCCAATTATTCACCCAGAGCCGATCCGAAAAGGAACGATGACCACAATCATGGCCAAGCACAAAAAAACCGGTCAATGCCGTACCAGTCCAAATCCACGCCAGGGGCAATAAATACCAGGGCAATGCGGCGATCGCCAAATAACCAACCCCAACCAGCATCACATTGATCAAGAGTCCTAGCCAAGCTTTGCGAGCATTTTTTTCAAAACAAGCCTTGGGCAGCGATTTGATGATGGCCTGCATAGACAGAGGTGCGCCATCCTTAGACGTTAACTCAATCGGTGAGGTCGCAAGAGAAGTGGTCATGAATCAGGTACAGAACTCCAAATGATTGGGGACGACTCTAAACACAAAAAATCTTGCCCAGGGCTACAGATCAACCAGCACCGTGGACAAGGCAGGTGTTTTGCAAGTTTAGAATTTGGCAACGGATTTAGTCGGCATATAATAAATAGTTTGTCAACTTTGTCTTGACGGATAGCTGAGTACCCAGATGTTGATGGGGGTTAAACTTTGAGGGTCTGCGACTCCTCAAAGCCTTCCTGACGGAACACTAAGCCTTTGTTTTTATATCACGATTTACTCTTGCTGGGGTATGTTTTCGAGACTCATGGGGCAACCGAGCATCAATGATGTGATTCGGGCAGGGGGCTTTCAGCGGATTGACCCAGCCTCAGTCTTTTGTGCTCTACCATGGAAAATGCCCCAATATCTGCTGCATCCTGCAATTCACCCATCATGACCCGTCGCTATCACATCACCACCTTCGGCTGTCAAATGAACAAAGCCGACTCTGAACGCATGGCCGGTGTTCTAGAGAACCTGGGGTTTCAGTGGTCTGAAACACCTGAGCAAGCTGACTTAGTGTTATACAACACCTGTAGCATTCGCGATAACGCTGAGCAGAAAGTATATTCCTATCTGGGGCGGCAGGCGAAGCGCAAGCATGAGCAGCCTGATTTGACCCTAGTGGTGGCAGGCTGTGTGGCGCAACAAGAAGGCCAAGATTTACTGCGACGGGTGCCTGAACTTGATTTGGTCATGGGACCCCAATATGCCAATCGTCTGGGCGATCTCCTAGAGCAAGTCTTTGCTGGGGAACAGGTGGTGGCCACCGACCCCATTGAAATTGTGGAAGATATCACCAAACCACGCCGAGACAGCACCGTTACTGCCTGGGTGAATGTCATCTATGGTTGCAATGAACGCTGTACCTACTGTGTCGTACCCGGTGTACGCGGTGTAGAGCAATCGCGCCCCCCCGCAGCCATCCGCCAGGAAATGGAAGCATTGGGTGCCCAAGGCTACCAAGAAGTGACGCTCTTGGGGCAAAATATTGATGCCTATGGCCGGGACTTGCCGGGGGTAACTTCCGCAGGCCGCCATCAGCACACACTCACAGATCTTCTATATTTTGTCCACGATGTGCCGGGGATTGAGCGGATTCGCTTTGCCACCAGCCATCCCCGTTACTTCACAGAGCGCTTGATTCGAGCCTGTGCAGAGTTGCCCAAGGTCTGTGAGCACTTCCACATTCCCTTTCAGTCGGGAGACAACGAGATTCTCAAAGCCATGGCTCGGGGTTACACCCACGAGCGCTATCGCCGCATCATTGCCCTGATTCGGAATTGGATGCCCGATGCCTCGATTAGTGCTGATGCGATTGTGGGGTTTCCTGGTGAAACCGAGGCTCAGTTTGAGCAAACGCTGCAATTGGTGGAAGACTTGGAATTTGACCTGCTGAATACGGCGGCCTATTCTCCCCGACCGGGCACCCCCGCCGCCACTTGGGAGAATCAGATCAGCGATGGGGTGAAGCAAGATCGGCTACAGCGGCTCAATCATTTGGTAGGACAAAAGGCAGCGGTGCGATCGCAGCGCTATCTAGGTCGAATCGAAGAAGTGTTAGTCGAAGGTGTGAACCCCAAAGATCCGAGCCAGGTTATGGGTCGCACCCGAGGCAACCGACTCACCTTTTTTCCCAGCGAGATTGCCCAGGTAAAAGGACAACTGATTCCAGTCAAAATTACTCAAGTGCGTCCCTTTAGCCTGACAGGCGAAGTGCTCCATCCGGTCTATGCCTAAGAGCAATTGCTGGTTGGGTCAAAGAGCCAACCTTGTGTGTTTACCCCTTTTCTGAGGATATGCCCGTGACTTTAGCGCAGCAGTTAGTGCAAATGGCCGAGGATGAGCTGACTGAATACAGCACAGAAGCTCGCAAGATTGAGAAATTGCGCCGTAAGTTTGGCTTTATCGTGCCTTATCCGCAGCAAAAAGACATCCGCAGCCAGGTAGAGGCTGAGATTCCCCAGAATTTTCTAGCAAAGCTGGTTGAAGAGAATCGTCAAACCGTGGCACTGCCCTTTTGGGGCATTGGGGGGTTGGGGTTGCTGCTCGGCATTTCCTGGCAGCAACCCCTTGACTTTGTGGCCACGATTATTGGCTTTTTGGTCGCCTTTCGGGTGCAAAAGTGGGGCTGGCAACTTGAAGCCAAACGACTGGTGCTTAAAACCTTGGATGAGATTGAAGCTAGGGTCGAGGCAGAACGGGTCAAGTCAGCTAATTTAGGATGATTTCCACCATGTGGGGAGACCCTTTTCATCATAGAGAGAATCAGGGTCGAAGTCTGTAGCCTTTTCTTGAGCCGCTGTCTGAATCAAAGGTAATTTCTGGTCTAGTTGAGCTTTTCGTCGCTGTCGTCGCAGCTCTTGGTACTGCCGCTCTAGAGCAGTTTGGACAATTTCGGTAGGCTCCAATTCTGTCAACTGGCGAAGCTGCTGGATTAGATAGTCAACCTCTGAATTTTTAATGTTAATCGCCATGGCTTCTATAATTGGTTTCTATACCTCAATCATAGAAGTCAAGGCTACACATTGACAGCCCACTAGTACTCTGAAGCATAAATAAACCACCTGTTTGTGCAATCGAAAACCCTTTGAATGGATGAAATTTCCTTTTGCCTTTCGCCTTTTTACTTCTGCCTTTCAGTACTAGGGTGCATCCCAGTTTTGCAAGTTGTCCCTCATCCCTAGAGTTGCTTGCTGGCACGATAGCTTGATGAGTGAGTAGCCCACTTTATTTGACCTTGCCCCATGACCTGGATTTTACTGTGGTTCCGCAACGATCTGAGGCTGCATGATCACCAGCCCCTCACCGCCGCTCTGCAAACCGGGCAGCCTGTCATTCCGCTCTATTGCTTTGATCCACGTCAGTTTGGGCAGACTACCTTTGGCTTTGCCAAAATGGGGGCTTTTCGCGCCGAATTTTTACGCGAAAGTGTGGCCGATTTGCGGCAAATGCTGCGATCGCGCCGCAGCGATCTTCTCATTCGTCAGGGCTTACCCGAAGACATCATTCCCGCCTTGGTGCAGGACTTACAACTCACAGGCGTGTACTGGCACCAGGAAATCACCGCCGAGGAAGTGGCCGTGGAAGCAAAACTGCAACGCCGTCTCCAAGAAATGGGCGTCACTGTTCAGACTTTCTGGGGTCACACCCTTTACCATCCCGATGATTTGCCCTGGTCCCTGACCCAACTGCCAGAAGTCTTTACGCACTTTCGCAAGCAGGTCGAGGGCAACATCCCCATTCGTGCCGCTCTGCCAACCCCCAGTGCCTTGCCGCCATTGCCTGAGGTAACGGCGGGGGAGTGCCCCACCCTTGCCGATCTGGGCGTGGCACCCCCTAGGCTCGATTCACGCACCATGCTCAAGTTTACAGGGGGAGAGACAGCAGCCCTAGAGCGGATGCAGACTTACATCTGGACCTGCGATCGCTTACGCTGCTACAAGGAAACCCGCAACGGCCTGTTGGCGGTGGATGATTCCTCGAAGTTCTCGCCCTGGTTGGCCTTGGGCTGTCTTTCACCCCGTCGGGTCTATGCAGAAGTCGAGCGCTACGAAGCAGAGCGGGTGAAAAATGAGTCTACCTACTGGCTGGTGTTTGAGCTGCTGTGGCGGGATTACTTTCGCCTGATCGCCGCCAAACATGGCAACGCCATTTTTCGCCCAACGGGACTGCAAGGGCTGGCACTGCCCTGGCAGGAAGACTGGCCACGATTTCAGCTTTGGCAATCGGGACAAACGGGCTTCCCTTTAGTGGATGCGGGGATGCAGGAGCTGCGCGCCACAGGCTTTTTGTCCAATCGGGGGCGGCAAAATGTGGCCAGCTTTTTGACCAAAAATCTGGGCATCAACTGGCAGATGGGGGCGGAGTGGTTTGAGTCATGCCTGATTGACTACGACGTGTGCAGCAATTGGGGCAACTGGAACTACACAGCAGGGGTGGGCAACGACGCTCGGGGGTTCCGGTTCTTTAACATCATCAAGCAGGCGCAGACCTATGACCCTGAGGGTGAGTATGTGAAGCATTGGCTGCCGATGCTGCGATCGCTCCCCCCTCGGCTGGTGCATCAACCCTGGCAGTTGTCCCCAGCAGCACAGCGGCAGCGAGGGGTACGCTTGGGTGTAGACTACCCCAACCCCGTGGTGGATCTCTTCAAATCAGCGGATACCAACGCCCAACGCTATGAAGCTGCCCAGCAATTAACTCGGCGAAAACGCCCCCAACGCCAAAACTAGAGCAGGCGAATGCTACAGTCCATGACGCTTTCATTGACAGGGGCCTCAGGACGCGATACATCATGATTCAGCCGTTACATGCGTTTTTGAAAATGCAACGTTTTTTGAACTTTCGACTGTCGCCCGGTCAGGAGGGATGGCAATGGATGTCAGTCTGATTATCTCCAACATCCTTAACCCCCCGATTTTATTTTTCTTTCTCGGAATGACAGCAGTTCTGGTGAAGTCTGATCTGGAAATTCCGGCTCCGATTCCCAAACTCTTCTCACTCTATCTGCTCTTTGCCATTGGCTTTAAGGGGGGAGTCGAACTGATTAAGAGCGGCATTACCCAAGAGGTCGTTCTGACACTCCTGGCAGCGGTGATCATGGCCTGTGTGGTGCCGCTGTACACCTTTTTTATTCTGCGGCTGAAGTTAGATACCTACGATGCGGCTGCGATCGCAGCCACCTACGGCTCCATTAGTGCCGTCACCTTCATTACCGCCAGTGCCTTTTTGAGCGAGCTGGGTATTGACTTCGATGGCTACATGGTGGCAGCCCTAGCTCTGATGGAATCCCCCGCCATCATTGTGGGGCTGATTCTCGTCAATTTGTTTACAGTAGGTGAAGATCGGGACTTTGTTTGGTCAGAAGTGCTGAAAGAAGCCTTTCTGAATAGCTCTGTGTTCCTACTGGTTGGCAGCTTGCTCATTGGCATGTTGACAGGAGAGCATGGGTGGCAAGTCTTAGAGCCCTTCACCCAAGGACTGTTCTACGGCGTTTTAACCTTCTTTTTACTGGATATGGGTCTGGTAGCCGCACGACGAATTAAGGATTTGCAAAAAACGGGTCTCTTTTTGATCTTATTTGCCATCCTGATTCCCATCCTCAATGCTGGTGTTGGTCTATTAATTGCCAGATTTATTTACATGCCCCGGGGTGACGCCCTCTTGTTCTCAGTTTTGTGTGCCAGTGCCTCCTACATTGCCGTACCCGCAGCCATGCGGCTCACTGTCCCGGAAGCCAACCCCAGTCTATACGTTTCTACAGCACTAGCCGTCACCTTTCCGTTCAACATTATTGTCGGTATTCCGCTGTATTTGTACGGAATCAATCTGTTGTGGAGGTAAGCCCATGCATTTGGTTAAAAAAATTGAAATTATTGCCAACTCCTTTGAGCTAGGTAAGATTTTAGAAAGCCTCGATAAATCAGGGGTTCATGCTCATGCTGTGATTCGTAATGTCGAGGGCAGAGGCTTGCGAGGTGGCAGTGAAGACTTAGACATGACCATGCTCGACAATGTTTATATCATTGCCTTTTGTATGCCCGATCAACTTAAGACCGTAGTTGGCAATGTGCGGCCACTCCTTAACAAGTTTGGAGGCACCTGCTACATCTCCGATGTCATGGAGATTCGCTCCGTTAGGTGTGTAGCGTCATTGTGAGCCAGGGTTCCGTCAAATAAATAATGGTTTGTAAATTTATAGACTTTGCACTACCCCCCTGTAGTCGCCCCTTACCAAGCTACCGTGTACTCACAAGTCTTCTGTTGGATTATCCAACCTGTTTAGCCCCCTAAATCCCCCATTCTGGGGGACTTTGACGATCTAAATTCCCCCAAAATTACGCCAGCCTTACCAAGGGAGGATGGCAACAGCTAGAGGGGTATGCTGGGTGTCTTTATTCAAAACTGATTTGGGATTGCTAAATTTTAAAACTCACTTGCAAAAAAACAATGAATCAAAATCATCCGATGATCAATCGTCGCAATTTACTCAAACTCGGCTCCTTAGGTCTGGTCGCCTCTGCCAGTCCGTTCTTGGGGCTGATGCAGCGGGCTGAGGCTGCTGAAGCAGTTACAACGGCACCCCCTTCGCTTAGCCCCGATGCTGCTCTGGAGAAACTCATGGCTGGCAATCAGCGGTTTGTAGGCCATAAACTGCAACATCCTGATCAGTCAGAAGCCCGATTACACGAAGTTGCTCAGGCTCAGCATCCTTTTGCCACCGTGTTGTGCTGTGCCGATTCCCGAGTCCCGGTTGAAATCCTCTTTGACCAGGGTGTTGGGGATATTTTTGATGTGCGCGTGGCCGGAAATATTGCCACCCCAGCAGTGGTTGGCAGCGTTGAATATGCCGTGGCACTTTTGGGCACCCCAGTGCTGATGGTCTTAGGCCATGAACGGTGCGGTGCGGTCACGGCTGCGGTGCAAAACCAACCCCTGCCCGGGGACATTGGCACTTTTGTAGAGGCGATTTTGCCTGCCGTAGAGCGGGTTAAAGATCAGCCTGGTGATCTGGTCGAAAATGCTGTCTTGGCCAACGTCACCTATCAAATCGAGCAACTGCAAAAATCACCCCTGCTAGCAGAGCGACTGGAGTCCGGCCAGCTTAAAGTTGTGGGCGGTCGCTACGATCTCGATACCGGGAAAGTGACCTTGCTGACCTAACCCATAAGGAGCCGAATCATTCACTGTAGAATCTGCTGGAGAGTAGCACAATGGTAAATTCACTGCCTGTGATTACAACGGCTGCCACTGAGACATGGGTTGATGCAGACTGGGAAGACTTTCTGACCTTTGCCGATGACCCAACCTTGGTTAAGGGTAGGTTTTATTACGATCAAAACCAGATGAGGATTGAAATGTCACCACTTGGGGTTGCCCATGGGCGTGATAACACAGTGGTGTCACTGGTGATTAATCTATACGCAACTGTTAGAAATATTCCAATTTTGGGGTTGATCAATACAACATTCAGAAAGTTCAGAATGCAGGAGGCTCAACCCGATATTGCATTCTATATGGGTGCAGATTTAAGATTTCCTCCTCATAACAACACTCCGATTAATCTGGATGACTGGATGCCGCCGACGCTAGTAGTGGAAATTGCAGCCTCTTCGTTGTCAGATGATTTAGATCGAAAGCAGAGGCTCTACCTGCGCATGGGGGTTCGAGAATATTGGGTGGTAGATGTGAGTGGGGGGCGAGTGTTTGCATTTTCTCTTTCGGCATCAGAAGTGACCTTGATTCACGACTCTCAGGTGTTGCCAGGATTGGCAATTTCTACTGTGGAAGAGGCGTTAGTGCGATCGCAATCTGAAGATGATGGTGCTATTAGTCGTTGGCTGTTGGCAACTTTAATCGGATAGTAGTTCAATGCCCCCCATTTCAGCCTTACTAAGTGGGGGGCATTGAACTGCCTTTAGAGCCTTGGCTTGAGAAAGCAAGCTAGCTAGCAGAAAATCAAATTGTAATACTTTCCCATTGCCCAATGGAAAATGGCAGAATAGGGCATATCATTCCGGTTATGCCCATGCAGGCTACCACGTTCTATGACCAAGACTTTTATGCTTGGACTCAGCGTCAAGTTGAGCTATTGCGTTCAGGTCAGTTGAGGGAGCTGGATATTGGCAACCTGATTGAGGAGCTTGAATCTTTGGGTCGGCAGGAACGGCAAGAGCTGTGTAACCGCCTTGGGGTATTGCTGGGTCATTTACTCAAGTGGCGCTATCAGCCACAGGCGCGATCCAAAAGCTGGGCTGCCACGATTCGGGAGCAGCGAGAGCGCATTCAAGAACACCTGGCAGAAAATCCTAGCTTGAAACCCTATTTGCCTGAGGCGATTCTCAAAGGCTATCGATACGGGTTAAATCTTGTGGATAGAGAAACCCCCCTCAGCATCAAGCAACTTCCTCCATCCTGTCCCTTCTCTGAGGCAGAAATCTTTGCCGAGCCAGTGGAATGGTCATCGCGTTGATCATCCGCATTGACGCTGGTGGTTTTAAGGGGCAGGTGCGATCGCAAACGCCAAACAGCCTAACAGAACTTAGCAGCGGGCGATGCCCTCTTCCCGGGCGGCTTGCTCCACGGCTGAAGCGACCGCAGTTGCCACCCGCTCATCAAATACTGAGGGAATAATATATTCGCGGTTCAACTCCGTGGCATTCACTAGGGCTGCGATCGCATTGGCAGCCTGTAGGTGCATGGTCGCCGTAATGGTAGAAGCTCGACAGTGGAGTGCGCCTCGAAAAATGCCGGGGAAGGCCAAAACATTGTTGATTTGGTTGGCGTAGTCGCTGCGTCCGGTGGCCATGACCGCCACATCATCTTGCACCAGTTCTGGCTGAATTTCGGGAATGGGGTTGGCCATGGCAAATACAATGGGATCTCGCGCCATGGCGCGCACCATAGCGGGTGTGACCACTCCCGGAGCGCTGACCCCTAAAAAGACATCGGCACCGACCAGAGCATCCGCTAAGGTGCCGCTGCGATCGCAGGCCCACACTTGTTTCATGGGGTTGAGGTCAGTGCGATCGCGACTCAACAACCCCCGAGAATCACACAGTTCTATGGCATTGACCCCAGCCTTGCTCAAGAGCACCGCGATGGCAATGCCAGCCGCCCCAGCCCCATTAATCACCACCCGAATTTGGGTCATGGATTTGTTGACCAACTTCAGGGCGTTGAAGAGCGCTGCCAACACCACAATGGCAGTGCCATGCTGATCATCATGGAAGACCGGAATATCCAGGGTTTGGCGCAGACGGGCTTCGATTTCAAAACAACGGGGGGCGCTAATATCTTCTAAATTAATGCCGCCAAAAACCGGAGCCATGTGCTGAATCGTAGCCACAATTTCATCCACATCCTGAGTGGCCAAACACACCGGAAAGGCATTGATTTTGCCAAACTCCTGAAACAGCATCGCCTTGCCCTCCATGACAGGCAGCGCCGCCTCCGGCCCAATATTGCCCAGCCCTAAAACTGCGCTACCATCAGTAACCACCGCCACAGTGTTGCTTTTGATCGTGAGGTCATGCACCCGCTCTGGTTGCTGGGCAATGGCCATGCAGATGCGCCCCACCCCCGGAGTATAGGCCATCGCCAGCTCATCTTGGCTGTGCAGAGGCAGCTTGCTAGTGACCGTAATTTTGCCCCCCCGATGCAGTGCAAACGTGCGGTCATAGACATCCAACACCTGAACATCTAACTGGCTCTTAATCGCAGATAAGATTTCGTCCCCATGGCTCTCGCTAGTTGCATCTACAATAAACTCGCGGGTGATCACCTTGCGATTTTGTTGCAGCAGATCAACATGACCAATACTGCCGCCCGCTTCGCCAATGGCGCGGACAACCCCTGCCAACATGCCCGTCCGATTGGGCAACTGAACACGAATTGTCAAACTAAAGCTAGAGTTGGGGGTAAGTTGTACCATGGCACACCGGGACGGAATAAAAGAAACATTCCATTGTATCCGGTTACTGAGGTGATCTTGTGGCGCAATTTTTACTGGTCACGGATTTAGATAACACCCTGGTCGGCGATGATGCCGCCCTGCACGAGTTAAACCAGCAGCTCACGCAGCATCGGCAGGCTCATGAGACCCGACTGGTCTATTCCACGGGGCGATCGCGGCAATCTTACGAGCAGTTGCAGCGTCAAAAAGCCTTACTCGAACCAGACGCGCTGGTAACCGCCGTCGGCACCGAAGTTTATTTCCCCGGTCAAGAAACCCCCGATCCGCACTGGTCAGCCCAATTGCAAACCCACTGGGATCGCGCTTTCGTGCAGTCTATTGCCCAGCAGTTTCCAGAACTCATCCCCCAACCCGAGTCAGAACAACGCCCCTTCAAAGTCAGCTTTTTTCTGGCAGCCGAGATGGCTCCCCAAGTCTTACCGGCCTTGGCAGCCACCTTGCAAGCCCAGCAACTACCCGTGAAATTGGTATACAGCGGCGGCAAAGATCTAGATGTGCTGCCCCAGGCGGGTGATAAAGGGCAAGCCATGCAGTTTGTGCGCCAAACCTTGGGCATTGCCGCCACCCAAACCCTAGCCTGTGGCGACTCAGGCAACGATATTGCCCTCTTTAGCGCGGGAGAAGAGCGGGGATTAATTGTGGGCAATGCCCAGCCGGAACTGCGGCAGTGGCACACCACCAACCCCTCAGATCGGCATCATCTAGCTCAGGCGCACTATGCAGCCGGTATTCTGGAGGGGCTGTATCACTTCCAGTTTCTGTCATGATTGGGTACCTAAAAGGTCAAGTGGTGGGGTGGCAGTCGCAGCCCAAGGGCCGTGCTCTGCTCACCCTAGACATCAATAACATCGGCTACGACCTGCAAGTGCCCTCACGCCTGCGGCAACATCTCCCAGAGGCAGGCGCACAACTACAACTTTTCACCCACTTACAAAGCCGGGAAGATCAGCAAACTCTGTTTGGCTTTGCCACCGCTGCCGAGCGGGATTTATTTCGACAACTGATCAGCGTCAGCAGCATTGGCCCCCAGTTGGCGCTGGCGTTGATTGATAGTCTAGGGCTGCAAGAGCTGGTGCAGGCCATTGTCAGCGGCAATACCCGACTGTTGTCGAAAACACCTGGGGTAGGAACCAAAACTGCCGAACGAATTGCCTTGGAACTCAAATCAAAACTAGCCGAGTGGCGCGAAGCCTCTGGACTGGAGATTGCCCCTGGCGCTGGCCCCGGTACCGCCATTCAAGAAGATGTGGAAATGACACTTCTGGCTCTGGGCTACACCACCCAGGAAGTGATCCAGGCTTTACAAGCGGTAGGACAACAGACTGCCTTATCGAAAACCAATGACCCCGAAGCCTGGATTCGAGAAGCAATCGCCTGGTTGAGTTCGGTCTGAGTCATGGCATTATAGAGACTTGAAAAATGCTTGAGAGAAGCCAGAACTGCTGCCAAAATAGTGCTGATAATCTCCTGGTTGACTGACAAAACTTCAATTTGGGGGGTTCTGATTATCTCACAGTCCCCCAGAATGGGGGATGTAGGGGGCGAATGCAGGGTGAAATCGTTTTTCTCAGACTTGTGTTTACACCGAAGCCCCTTGGGAGAGGGGTTGGGGGTGAGGGCGTACAACTTTTGTCAGTCAATCAGGATAATCTCTCTGAAAGATTCTTTATTGATAGTGCCAAATAAACGCCTATAGCCTCATGAATGTCTGCATCGAGCGGCAATCCAGCACACAGGTTGATTCCTTCGTGATCCACAAGAGACCATCATTTGTCACACTGAACTATTGTTTAAAGTTATAAATATAACCATTGCTCTGACGCTTACGATTCTTACGATCAATCCCGTTTCAATCCCTATGAAGGGGTTAGGTTTTTTGGATCCTTCAAGTGTTCAGCCCTTAGTGGTGCAGAAAACTTTTTTGAGTCTCATGATGGATGGCCTGAACGGCCCAAACAGCGGCTGAAACCCATTGCCTTCGTTCATTTGCCCGAGAAACCTCAAAATCGGTGTCTCGGCAAGAATCCTTGATTCACAAGGGTTTCAGGAGTTTTCTGCACCACCAAGGTGTTCAGCCTCAAATCCACGGATCTCAGTTTCAATCCCTATGAAGGGGTTAGATTTTTTGGATCCAGCCCGAATCTCTAGACGTAGCTTGGCCTTCTGGTCGTTTCAATCCCTATGAAGGGGTTAGGTTTTTTGGATCAAGGTCGGAAAACGCGTAAAGCTTTCCCCCGCCAGGTTTCAATCCCTATGAAGGGGTTAGGTTTTTTGGATCCTGCGCCAGCGATTGGCCCATCTACAAGAATTATTGGCCGTTTCAATCCCTATGAAGGGGTTAGGTTTTTTGGATCGGGCGGCCACCTGTGGAAAGTCGGCCTTGGCCTCGTTTCAATCCCTATGAAGGGGTTAGGTTTTTTGGATCATACCTGCCCCTTGGCTCCAGCCACAATGTAGAGGGACGTTTGAATTGAGATCCCAGAAGACGTTTGAATTGAGATCCCAATTCAAACGTCTTCTCTCTCATAATCCCCTTTTTAGGTATTTATACTCTATAAGAAAAACTTATTTCCAAGGTCTCACAAAGAAAGCCCAGACCCGCAACATCCCAGCAGCGCCCGCACCTCCATTGCCGCCAGCGCCTCCTTGAGAAGAACCTCCTCCTCCTCCTCCTCCGCCAGGGTAACCCCCAGCAGCGCCATGACCTCCATTGCCGCCAACGCCTGCTCCTCCCCCAGCGCCTCCCTGTGCCCCCGTGATAATCAGACCATCTTCGGGATTTGGCAAAAACACTGCATTATTAGCAGTTGCACCATTACTTCCATTCCCAGCCTGATTTGCCGCTCCTGGGGCTGGCCCCGTATTCGAGATGTTTGTGACATCTCCTCCACGTCCTCCCTCCAAGGCCACTCCTGAAATATTTTTGTGTCCTCCAGAACCACCCGGCGCGCTAGACAAAATGTTCGTGACAGGGGTTGTAGCCACCCCAGACCCCCCATTGGCGCGAGTCCCCCCTTGAGCAAGGCGCTTGAATTCTACAGGAGCATTAAAAGCAAATGCTGCTAAAGCATGAGTTCTTAAATCGTTGGTTGGGATAGTCACTTGCGGGACAGTATTCGCGGTGCTTTCTCCCCCAGGAAACGTATACTCCCCCCAAATACAGTCGTTACCCTTATTTCCAGCATTGCCGCCAGAAGAAATAGAACTTGAGCTGCTTCCGCCTTCCCCTGTAAACCCGGTTGTCCCTTCAGCACTTCCCCCGACAGAGTAAGCATACGTAGCCGCTAGAGGCTCCCAAAAAAACAGGACACCATACGCCCCCGAACCTCCCCCAACACCGCCTCCTCTAAAGTTAGCAGAACTAGCTGTTGCACCCCCTGGCCCGCCCCCAGCTCCACCGCCCATCCCCTCAACAATCAGCAAGTTAGCCCCCGAAGGCGTTAGATAATTGCCACTGCCGGAAAGGTTATTATGCTGAACCAATTCCATATACTTTTCGATTAAGCGATTTCTTCCTAATCCTGGTAATTTCAACCCACTCTTTGTTCCCGATAGCATCTCTAATAATCCTCTAGCACAATATTAACGGTAATTGTCTGAGAAGCAGTAACAGAGGTCTTCATTGCAGCCCTCAGGGTAGTTCCAGCAGGAAGTGACATAAAAAGATTACCTGCTGAATCTATACAGTTTGCTGGCAAATTTGTAATGTTCAACCCATCAACTTGATTCGCCACACCATTAAAACCAGCATTCGCCGGTATATCAACGTGCCCAATCAAATAATCTGTGCCACCAATCTGTTTGTAGAGCAGCAAATCTCGGGCTGTTCCATCAGTTGAAGTGATAGACAGACCAATTACATTTGAGTCGTCAGCGCCAGCAGCAATCAAAGTTTTAATAGTTGTGCCGTCTGCATTGACAAATGTCACTCCCGCCTCTCGGTATTGCTTAGTCAGAAATATCTCAGATTGCTTAGTCATTCTTTTTTTATAGCCCACTCGATAGAATAATTTTTTCAATCACGCTGCGTCCGCCTCCACCCGCTCCGCTACCAACCTCAGTCACGGTTCCATCGCTTTCCTCCCGTTTATAAAGTTTTCCATCGGCCAAATCCACAAAAAGCGCCGTCTCCTCCGCCCCCGTACTCGGCGCAGTCGCCACATGCTCCAGGATTAACCCGGTTGCCGCACTCACGGCCCCCGTCTCCCCCTGGATACCCTGCTCACCCTCAGGCCCTTGTGGCCCCTCCGGCCCAGGTGGCCC
>NZ_WVIC01000015.1:0-59805 GCF_009939295.1 Petrachloros mirabilis ULC683 | reverse complement strand
CCTCCGGCCCAGGTGGCCCCGTCTCCCCCTGGATACCCTGCTCACCCTCAGGCCCAGGTGGCCCCTCCGGCCCAGGTGGCCCCGTCTCCCCCTGGATACCCTGCTCACCCTCAGGCCCTTGTGGCCCCTCCGGCCCAGGTGAACCCGGCGGCCCACTCAATGCCAACCAGTGCTCCTCATCATCCGGAGCCACACCCTCAATGGGCGACCCTTGCGACCAGCGAAGGTAGGTGCCCCCATCCCCACTAGCCCAGCGCACACTATCCAACTGCGCGTACTCCGCCGTGGAGCTGTAATCACCCCTAAAAGTAGTGACTAGGGCGACCACAATATCCGCACCCTCTCCCGCCAAGGCGACGATCGCACTCACCGGGAAATTACCGCTCTGCCCCGTGACCGAATCCTGAAAAGGGATTCTGACCTCGGGGGCGATAGTCTCAACAGACTGGCCAAAATCTCTGATCTCAGGCATTAATCCCCCCCCCAAATTCGTCCGTTATCAGCGCACCCTCGGCGTCTTTGAGCGCTTGGGCGATCACCTGCACCGCTGACGTAAAATCCTCGCCATCACGGGAGCCGAGCCAAAGCCCGGTAGCGCCACAGATTGTCCGATCGCGCTCAAAGATGACGACCTCGCCGCTGAGCAGATACACCTCTGACTCCACAAATACCACCCGACCAGGCGGCCACTCTGCCGGGATTTGACTCAGCCCAAACTGGAGCTGGCACGCCTCAAAGCGGCCATTGATCAGCCGCGCCTCAACTGCCGCCAAGCGCTTGAGGGAGTAATTGTCTTGCACCAGATTACCGAAATCGAGGCGACGGGTGCGGCCTGGCTGCCCGCCCGCATAGCTGAGATCGTAGATCTCCAGGAGCTCGTACTGCTCTACCTCAAAAGAGGGAGGACGCCGATCGACCCTGGGTGGCTGACCACCAGCCCCGCCTGACTCTAGCTCTTCGCCTCGATAAAGATCCCCCAGGGTTTCGTGAAACACATGACGGATGTAGTGGTAGTAATCATCCGTAATTCGCTGCCACTGCTCGACCTCAGCCTTTTCGGTGGCCAAGTCGAGGGGGCTGGCATCCTCTGGGGGATTCGCCTCACGGATCAACCCCCAGGCTTTTTGCTGGAGGGTGCGACGCTTCTCCACGACGCCACGGCGGCCAAATTCGTAGGCCGTCTCGCTGACCTGCGCCACCGTCGGCAAAGAAGAATCGACATCTGGATCGATTACGTCCTTGGGCTGCTCACTGGTCGTGCGCACCCGCTCCACTCGACCCCCGGGGTCATAGAACGTTGATTGGGTGACCCGCTCCGAGAACTTTAGTGCTGAACTGAGTTCCGGATCCTTATATATAGTCTTTTCTTGTTCGTAGGTCGTGGTCACAAATCGAGCGGGGAAATTAAATACCGCCGGGAAATTCTGATAAATATCCCGGCGAATTATTCGCCCCGCCTCATCGCGCACCTCAGACCAGCGGGTAGGCGGCTGCGGAATCGGGCGCACCCAATAGCCCAGCCCCCGAGCCGCGACTCGACCAGGCAACTGCTCCCGCTCCTCCCGAACTGGGAATAGCGCCACCAACTCTGCCTCGGCGAAGGCCGCCCAAGCCTCCGCAGGAGCCAGGTCGGCGGCAAACGGGCGCAGGCGACCCTCTGAGTCAACCCAAACCCCGTAGACTTGATCGTCGGTATCTGGCGAGGCCCAGAGCAGCCGGTGGGCGTAGGCTGCCGCCGACTCCCCCTGGGGCTGTACGGCAAATTCGAGCTGAAAATCTCGTGTGGGGGTGGGGTCGGCGGGCTGAGGATCGTAGCCAATGCCGTAGGTCAGCGTCGGCAGTACCTGGCCGATTCCTGTTTGCTGCCCTAGCTGTCCGCCTACGGACAGCACCGATTCGGGCTGCTCGGCGTAGCCCAGGGAGTCAACCAAGAACAGAATCAATCGCTCGGGCTGGGCGGCATCTCCCAGCTCGCCCAAGCCTGACTCATAATCCCGATCCTTGATCACCAGTCGCCCCCCGAAGGGCAGCGGTGCCCAGGACTGGCCAGGGGTGGCCATCTGAATATCGACCTCATTGCCAGGTCGCCACAGCGCCCGATTAACACGAGGATCAATGCTCTGCGCCAGAATTCCACCCACCAGTGAGAGCTGCCCAGTCACCTGGGGATAGGACTCAAACTGCACCGGGTCTCGGCGCACCCACAGCGGGGCACGGCGATCCACGGCTTCTGAGACATCAACGCCCGCCACAATCACCCGCAAATCAACCGCACTAAGGTTGATCATCGGCGACCCCCGGCGCTGGCAAAATTTCCTTGGCCTGGAATTGTAGTGTGTAGTGATCGCCCACAGCCTGCCTGGGCGAACCAGAAAAATCCAGCCACACCTTATATATAGGCCAAATAAATTCGCAGCCCGAAATTGCGGGTGCGCCCGTGAGCGCCCCTACCTTGGCTCGCGCCCGAGGGCTGGGCACCTGCATGGCCAGCCGCTGATCCAGTAGCGTGACGGGCTGAAGCTCAACTTGCTGACGTAAATACATGCCCCAGAGGCCGAAGTATTGAGCCGCCGACAGCTCTTGCAGGCTCCAGGCAAAGACTTGGGGGTCAGCCTGGGGGCTGACCCAGAAGCTCTGGTTGCGGGCGTTGTAGATATTCTGGGTCTGATAAGTGGGGTCGGTTTGGCGATCGTAGCCCAGTAGGGCCAAGTAGCCCTCCCCGGCTCCGGCAGCAAAATTCTGCTCGCTTAGCACGACGCTAATCTGGCCACCGCCCTGGCCGTAAACAAAAGTCTGACTCTCGCCAAAGGGGAAGCTCATATCAGCCCCCCTAGGGTGTTCCCTCGCTCACGCTGTCCTTTTGTGTTGTAAATATTTTGGGTCAGTGGCGAACGGCTGGCCAGAGCCAGAATTTGCCCCGAGAGCGACTGATTGATTTCGACCAGGCGATCCACTCGCCGCAAGAGCTGCTGCTGATCGGGGGGTGGCGAGGTTGAAATGCCCATTAAAGGCTGAATATTGGCCATTAAATTAGCCGTTTGCTGGGCTGTTAAGACCTTGCCCCGCCCACTGGGGAAGACGATCTCGGGCCCCTCTTCGCCCACTAGGTAGGGCTGGCCTGGCTCTACTGGTCCGCCCTGGCGGCGAGCTTGCAGGGGGCGACCCTTCGCCCCAATCCGATCCGATGCGCGAGCAGCACGCTCCATTTCGTCGGCCACGCCTCGGGCGCGAGCCTCTACCACGGCCAGGGCATTGGCCTGCCGTTGGGCGGCCTCGGCGGCCTGGAGCTGGGCCAACTGAGCTTCTTGCTGCACAGCCAGAGTTTCGCGGCTCAGTTGCTCTAGCTCATCCTGAGATGCCAGCACCTCCTTGGCCTGATTGGCGGCTCGTGTCGCCAGCTCCGCATTCTCGCGGGCCAATTGGATGGCCACCTCGGCAGAGGCGAGCTGCTGCGGTGTAGCGCCGGGGTCTTCGCGCAGCTCAGCCAAGCGCCGCTCGGCCTCAAAAAGCTGCTGTGCAGATTCCACCACACCTTGTTGTGCGCGGACATCTGCAATCTGCGCCTCGATTCGCAACCGTTGCAGGGCTAACTCATTGCGGGCAATTTCGGCCTGCTGATCTGCTTCGATTTGTTTGCGCCGCATGGCGGCGATCTGATCCTCGGCGGCCACCCGCAGCCTGATAATCCGCTCCTCCGTAGTCCGGCCAGAACCGACAATATCGCGCAACTGTCGCTCAATCTCCCTACGGACATTGGGGTCTAGGGCTTCGTCGTTGAGGCGACGGCGCAGCTCCAGGGCGGTGTTGAGACGATCAATTTCGACCTGGCCATTCACGATCAGCAAATTGCGCTGGGCGTTGATCAGCCCCTGGCGGGCTTCTTCGAGGCGCAGGCGCTGCTCGGAAAGGCGCACTAAATCGGTGAGCTCGGCCTGCTCTCGCTTGAGCCCCCCCAGAGCAATCTGTGAGCGATCTCTTTCGGCCTCGGCGGCCTCTCTAATTCGCCGGATGCGCTCAGCAGCAAAGCCCTCCTGGGTGCGACGCTCATTATCCAGAAGATCCAGGGTCAAGCGGCCCAGGCGGAGCTGCGCTTGGCGAACCAGCCTCGCCCGCTCCTCTTCGTCCTCAAATTGCAGCGCCGTGATCTGCTCCAAGCGAAATTCTTCCTGGGCAATCTCGTTTTGAATGCGGTTGCGAGTCGAGCCTAGGCGCAGGTCGTCGGCCTGGCGCTGGTCAATCACCCGCTGATTCAAAAGCCTTTGGATCTCAATCGCCCGGTCTTGCTCGATCTCAGAGATTCTGTCCTGCGCTGTAGAGATAGCCTTCTCTAGGTCAGAGAGCGCCTCGCGCTCCAGGCGATTGCGCTCGGCCAGGGTCTCATTGGCCAGCGCCAGTCGCGCCTGCTGAACCTGCTTTTCAACCTCCAAGAGTTGCTTGCCAATCTCCTCAGCGTCCTGGTCGGTCGCATCGCGTTGGAACTGTCGCAACTCACGGGCTCTGGCCTCCAGTCGGGCCAGCTCCTCTAGGCGCTGGCGGCGGGTGGCCGCAGAGAGCTGGGTGGTGGCCTCTTTCTGGGCGATGATGCCCTCAACCAAATCCTCTTGAATAAAAACTTGGGTCCTCAGGGCATCGATATCGGCCTGAGCCACTAGCTCCTGGTATGCCTTAGCGGCCTCCTTGATCCGAGCAGTATGCTGCGCCGTAGAATCGCTCACCAGTTCAATAGAGCCATTGGTGTCGCTCAATTTTTCTCGCCACGACTCTAGGACGGTAATCTGAGCGCGAATATTTTCTCGGTTTTCCGCCCCAACCAGATTGCTCTCTTTGAGGGACTGGATCTGATTGTCGATGCGCTCAATCGCCAGCTTGCGAGCCGTATCAGCGCCCTCCTCCGCATTGCGGATTTTCTCAAGCACAGGAATGACCGAGTTGGCCACAGCCTGAGACTGTTGCGCGTAGATCTGGGCTGCCTCGGTGGCATCGGCAAACTCTCCATTCAGGCTGGTGATGGCCGCCGTTGCAGTGACCAGGACATCCACAGTCTTTAGCATCCCTCGCACGCCAGGGTTGTCGATGAGTTGGGAGAGGAGTATCAAAAATCGACCCAGCCCACTCACGACATTTTCCAGGGCGCGGCCAAAGTCTTCATCAAAGATATTGGCCAGATCCTGAATAATCGGCTGCAAGTTTTTGAGCGCCACCTCTCCAGCCTCGCGGAGAATGGCCATGAACGCCACAAAACGCTCAACCGCGCCCTGGAGGAACTCAGTAATCGCGTCCTTGTTTTTATCCAGGAACTCAAAAATGTCATTGAGAACTGCCAAAAATGGCTCAAATAGAGGCTCTCCAGCCGCTAGGGTGATTTGATCGAACAGCTCTTGGATGTTGCTGCTCACCCCGCCAATGGTTTGGGCGGCCAGAGCATTTCCCGCTCGAAACGCCTCTAATTTATCGCGCAGGAAATCGTAAAGCTTGCCCTGTTCTTTAAGGCGCTTTACTTGGTCATTGGTGATGTTGAGGCTGCGAGCAAGTTGAGAGTTTTGGTCGATCGTGCCCTGCAAGATCGAGTTGACCTCTTGCCGCGCCTGTGCCAAGGGGACGCCCAGGGTTCCAAGCGCAGCGGTGAAATCCAAGGCCAGGTCGGCTGATTGCTCCAAATTGATGCCGACCTCAGCGGACTGAGCCGCGACCAAACGAAACACCTCTTTGATCTCAAAGGATGTCAGTCCAACTAACTCCAGGGACTCCTTACGAATCTTGTCGATGGCTCGATTGACTGGCTCCTCCAAAGCCTGGATGGCTTCGGTGGGATCGGTAATTTCGACGCCGCCTGCCAAGACCTTATTGGTGGCCACCAGGCTGGCCTGGGTCGCTAAGAGTGACTGCCTCAACTGCTCGTTTTGCGCCAGCAACGCGCTGTAGCCCTGCTTGGCAATAGCCACCAGGCTCCCTAAGGCCAAGGTTGCCTGATTGTAGGCAAAGGCAATTTGAGTCACGGTATTGCCAATCTTGGGCAGCCCCCGATTGGCCTGCTCAAAATCCTTGGATGACTTGCCTGCCTTGTCTAGGCTGTCATTAATTTTGCCTACGTCGCGAGCCACGTCGCCCGCTCCATCGGCCTGAAATACTAACCGGGTAACCAAAGTCATGCGGCGACCCCCCGCTCTTGCCTTTTGGCTTTGGCTTTGGCCTTGTACTCGGCCTTGCGCGCCTCCTCGCGAGCTTCAGGCGACTGGAGTGCCTTGGCCTCCATGGTATTGAGCAGCTCCTCGGCGCTGATGCGCCCATCCGCAGCCACGGTAAGGGCTTTTTGCAGATCGCCAATCTGCGTCCAGAGGGCGGCTAGCACCTCGGAGTAGTTGGCGCTCTTGCCCTCTGCGGCGGGCTTCTGGGGGAAGTTAAGCCGAAGTAAATCACCGGGCTGATATTCTGTGCCTATCTTGCGGTGAAACAGCAAAGGGCGCAGCATGGCCACGCTCACCCACTCTGGGCGGATATTGCACAGCTCCAAGCAGCGATGGCACACCCAGCGAAAGTAGTTGTGCCGATCATACAGCTGCTCTAGGGTTTCGTCGTCTTTGGCGTCTGCCAGCAATTCTGAGAGCTGAGTTAATCGCTGGCGCAGCTCCTCCCGCGCCATCAGTGAGCAGCCCCGCACACTGCGGATCTGCCCCGAGACATCCTCAAATTCAAAGCGATCAAACTCAACGAGCATTGCATCAGATTGCGTAGATTTCGTAGGGCTTGCGCTTGCCCGGAGGGGTCAGCAAGTCAAACTCAATTTCCAATTTGGTCACGTCTTGAATGTTCAGGGTTGGCTCGCTGGCCCTGGCCAGCTTGGGCACCACAATCTTGGCCCCAGCCTGGAATTCGTCGCCGTAGCCAATGCCAGAAAAGGAAAAATTATCAAGCACGTCAGCCACCTGCCCCGCCCCGATGGCCTGGAGGTTGCTGTGGGTTTTAAAGAGGCGATAGGCGAAAATCGCCCCGGCTTGGGCGGCGTTGAAAATCAGCTTGTCATCGGCGGTGTTGACTTGAAACTGGCGCGTGGCCGGAGCCTCTGTTACGCGCGCCAGCGGCCCTGCCTCCCCCCAGGCTCCACGGGTGGTGATGGTGCAAAGCACATCAGTCGTAGAAATATCGGCATCCTCGATTTCGTAGGGCGATGCACTGGGCACCGTGGCATAGCGCAGTTCCGGGAGGGCGACGCTGGCCACTGTTTGAGCCAGCTCCCCAAAGGCAAGCTGCATTTGCAGCCAGTTAATCGCCTCAATGCCCAATTTAATGGAATACGTGCGCTCAACGACTTTGGAGCCAGCCACCTGGATCTCGCCTTTATTGTAAAATCGGGCGACTTTTTTGTCGGAATCGGCATTTATCTCAAACTCAATGCCGGGGATGGGTAGCAGCACATTGGTGGTCAAATCGGTGGTGGTTAGCTCCAGGTCGCCGAAGCCGTAGAGAATTGCCATAAGAACTCCTAAGCAGATTGCAGAACAGTGGGTAGCTCAAAGAGCTGCGAGTAGAACCAAATTCCCTCAGATTGAGCCATCCAGCCATCCTTGAGATGATAAAAGGCCCACTTTTGGCCAGGGGGCACATACCCCACCATGCGGTTAATCACCTCATCCCGAACGGGATAGACATTTTCGTGAGTGCGAAGATCCTTGATTAAGAGCAAGATCTCATAGCGCACTAAGCGGCGCTGAATGATGGGTGCTTGGGTGCCGGGGCTATTGCCTGCGGGGCGATTGGATTCGCTGCCCTGGTAGCGCACCAGCACCAGGCGATTGGGAGTGGCTCGCTCCAGGCGCTTGGGGTCATTTGGAAACGCCTCGACGGCAATGCCGATGGCGTTCAGGGGCTGGAGACGCTCTACGATCGCTTTTTCGATCGGATCCATCAGAAATCCCCCAGTGACTCACGGGTGAAGGTACGACCTGGGGCGGCCACCTGAGGGGAGTCAATTTTGGCCTCGACCAGCGCGGCCTCCTGATTAAGGCCCAGTCGGATCATCCCCTTGGCCACCGACTCCAGGAACTTGATGGCATCCTCGTAGCGCTGACGGGCATCGTCGCGAGCGAGGTAGCGATCCAGGCGGTAACGGGCAATGTCTAGCGCCACCCGCCGCAGCACTCGGGGCACCGAGGTAAAGGGCAGCGGGTAGCGACCCTCCAGGTAGCCATTGATCTCGTCAGTGGCATCAGCCAGAGTGCGCTCCAGCAGCTCTTCATCCACGTCCTCAGCGGTGGGGTCGTCGAGGTTCGTGAGCTGGAGGCTTTCTTCCTGCCCGAACTGATCAATGAATTCCTGGGGAGTGGCGTAGGACATTATTTGTCAGCTTCTGCGGGTTCGGCTGCCTTGCGGCTGCGGGCTGCGGGCTTGGGTGGATCTGGAGGCTTTTGGGCTGGGCCAAGGACGCCTAGAGCGATTAACCCTTCGGCCTGCTCCTCGGTCAGGGCTACTAAATCACCGGGAGGATGTGACTTGCCATCGTGGATTAAACGGCTTTTAACGGGGTATTCCATAGCGCTCCTTATGCGGCTGCATTTTGCAGGTAGTAGCCAAAGTCGGGGGCAGCCACAATCTCTTTGCAGCTCTCGCCCACGCGCACGCGGACGCCGCCTCGCAGCCCAGCATGGGGTTCGGGCATTTGTCCGGCTACCATGGTGCCTTTGGGTACGGTGTAACCGAAAGAGGAGCCGCGCTGATTATCGGCGAGTGGATTGATGTGCAGCAGGGCAATATGCTTACCCCAGAGTCGAGTGACGCTGGGGGTCTGACCTTTTTTGGCCGTATTACTCCACGCCTCGCCAACGGCGACCCCACGACTCAGCTCAAAGAGATCGGCGAGAAGCTGTCGAGTTGCAACTCCCGAGTCACCCTCGTTGCCGTGAAAAGCCTTGACGATCTTGGGATTTCGCACCAGGGCAGAAAAGGCAGCGCGGCCAATTACCATAAAATTCGGGCGCATCACCACCGCATCCAGGGCATTCATGATCACGCCAATGGGGTCGCTATCGGCATGACTGAACTGGCTGGAGCCGCTCAGGGTATCACGCTGACCACTGGGGTAAGTGTTGAGGTTGAAAACGAGGTCTGACACGCGCTTTTCACGATCTAACTGGATTAAGTCAGTTAGCCACTCGGTTGCTCGACTCACCGGGTCGTAACCCGGTTGAGTGCTGGCGTTGTCGATGTCGTTTTGGGGAATCACATCGTCGAGCCCGTAGTCCTGGGTGCGGCTGGTTTGCTCCTCCACGGTCATTTCGACCTCGTTGGGGCGGCTCTTGCGACCCACGCGGGTATCGGGAATCGTAAACGATTCGTCAAACTTAAACTTGAGCCACGTAAACTCCTCCACCTGGACAGGCGGGATTTTGGGCAGCACCATATCGGCAATGTACGACTCATTGCGATATGCAATGGCGATCGCCGTTTGCTGCTCGTTAATAGGAAAGGGGGTATTAGAGGCCATTGATTACTAAGCTCCTTGGATCGAGCCGGGGTACAGAATGACACTACCCACATCACCAGACACGCCACTGACGCCAGCAATGCCGATAATGCGATTGTTGACTCCCGTCGCTGGGGCTGCCGCTACGGCCCGCCCAGAAGTATCGCTGGTGAGCAAGGCTCCTCGGGTAACGGTGCCGCCGTATTCGACTTCGGCGATACCGTGGGTGATGACATCAACGCGCTCGCCAGTGGCAGCTCCCAGCTCAACGACTCCTAGCAGGGCATCGGTGGCCGCAGCGGCCTGGACGACTAGGTCATCGGTTGTGGAAAATTTGACAATCCGAAAGGGGGCGATGTCCGCCCCTGCGGCAAAATTCTTGAGCAGTAAGGGGTTGCGCATTAGTCGTCTCCTTGACCCGTGATGTGGCTGACAGCCTCGGCGAAGCTGATTTCGATGCCTTGTTTCAGCATCTCGTTGCGGTAGGCTGTGGCCTGCTTGGCAAGCTCGACCGGGTTGCCCTGGGTGGGCGCGGTCTTTTCTTTGCCAGCCACTTCACCAAACTCAACCAGCTTGGGGGCATCAGTGAGCAGCTTTTGGTAGGCAGCCAATTGGGTGGGCTGCTGGCCCTCTTCGCCAAAATCAACAGTGGTATCGGCGCTAAGGCTGGACATAAAGGCGACGACCTGGGGCTTCTGGGCGGGCAGCAGCTTCCCGGCCTTGATCAGCCCTTCGGCAAAATCGGCCAGCTCTTTCTGTCGCAGCTTGGCCTCTCGGGCGGCGATTTCTGCTTCTCGCTGCTCTAGGTCGCTTTGGCGCTGGGCAAAGTCTGTGGTCATGGCGTTGTCCAAATGGATTACAGGTTGGGCAAACGAAATCGTCCCCTCCTCGGCCTCGCCATACTCTGGCTCGGAGAGAGAGAGGGGAGCCAAACCTTTGATGGCTGGCGGGGTCTTGCCCAATGCGGCGATGTGCCGCAGGGCGAGCTTTCCTGGGCTGGGGTTATTGGGGGAATCGGGGAGGTAGAAGCTAGGGGAAATGCTCAAGAGGTTGCCCTCTCGCACCCAGCTCACAAACTTGGGAGAAATACTTTCAAAAACGGCCTTGACGCGATCTCCCACTCGCTTGAGGAGCTTGGGAGCGCCAAAGGCCAGTTCTTTGTGATCGGCTAGCCCTTTGTCGTTGCCATCTACTTCGTGGGTGACGATTAAAGGCGCTCGGAAGTTGGCGGGGTTGTAGCTGCTCACCACCTCGTCAAGATGCGAAGCGGCAAAGGTGTGGAGCTGGCCCGAATTGTCGGGGAAGGTGCCTGCCCTCAGGATTTCGATTTCTTGCATACGCCACAAAAGCCAGGATCTTTATCAGAATCCTGGCTTTTGGGAAAGGCTGGAAGGCTAGGAGGGGCTAGCGTTGGGGTTTATTCGCGGGTGCAATTATTGTTGCACGCCAATCGGTTTTCAGGGAAAAAAATAATCTCTTCGTCGGCCTGGCTGTAATCGCCCATAACGACGCTCAGTACCAGGCTCGCCGTGCGCAGCCCGCGAACATTGCGGTAGCTGCGCACGGGTCCGTACTGCTCGGCCACAGCTCGATCTGTGGATCCAAATAGAATCTTGCACTCCGCATCGGGGCGCTCGGATCGGGCACCCCGCAGCAGCTCGGGAAACTCCTCGCCGTAGCACTCCACCGCGAACCGAAGGACGGCCAACACCGTCTCGTGGTAATCACTACCTACGACGTGCTGCGAGCGACCAGCACATCCCAGGCGTTGGACGAAGGACACGGCCTCGCTAATGGTGCAAGCCTTATCCCATACCTCGTCGGGTACTTGCGAGGCCGTGTCTGCCGATTGCAAAACCCCGGACTCCATCCAGAACTGGCGGAAGTCGTTCTTGTAGGTTGCTGTGTTCATGGCGCTTTCCAACTTGACAACTTGACAATCAGATCGGCTTTGGCCATGCGGCCATAATTGGGAATCTTGGCGGCTCGGGCCAAGCGCTTCAGGGCGCGAACGGAGAGGCTGGCGAACTGCGGGGCAGCAGAGCTGGGAGCGGGTGTGACGAGGGTGCGAGGGGCAGCCTGGGAAGCGGGTGTGGCGACTGGACGACGGGGGGCGCTGGAGGTGGCGGGAAGATAGCCAGCGCAGGGGGCGGCAGCGATGGCGAGGGGCTGAGCAGTGCACTCGACGGGTATGGGGGGGGTAGTGGCAGCCATCCAGACTTCGTAATGGCCGTAGAAGCAATCAGCAGTTTCGTAGCCGAAGTCAATCGTAGCGGCGCAGATTGCGATGAAGGTTGCAGCGACGAAAGGGGCGTAGGTGCGGCTAAAGGCGCGAACGAAGGCGATGGCAAAGACGTAAGCCTGAAAGACGTAGAGCGTCCAGGCGGGAGCTGGAAAGGCGGCTTGAAGCATAATTTTTCCCGTTTAGCGATAGGTGAAGGGGCGGGGGCTTTTGCGTCGTCACCCGGTTGGACGTTGGAGATTATTTATTAAGCTGATCTTTGATTTCCTGAACGCGCTCAGCGGCGGCATCGCGGCTGGCGGCGGCTTTGAGATACTCGTGGCACAGGGGGGCGACGATTGCGGTGAGCAGCCCCGCCTGAACGGCGAACATGATAACAAAGGTTTTGATTGACATTATTTTGTCCCGTGAAGCGAGTGGGGCATTAGGTACAGTCCGTGGGCGGGCGCGGGATAATCGCCTGTAGCTGCGGCAAGTATCCCTAGCAACGCCACAACGGCGAGCAGGAGATTGAATTTCATTTGCAAAATTTTGGATAGCGAAACTGTGGAGGCGGGGAGTTTTTTTTGCGTCGTCACCCGGTTGGACGCGAGGGAAATCAGTAGCCCAATTCGTAGAGCAAGGCTTCAAGCTCGCCCTGGAGAATGGCTTGGTCGAGCCATTGAATTGCGGTGATTTCGTCTACCTCGAAAATCTTTTGAGTCCAGTAAATGATGTCAGCGGCGTCTGGAATCTTGTCGTTCATGGCTGTAGAGGTGAAGGGGCGGGAGCTTTTTGCATCTTCCCCCGGCTGGATGGCTCAGCATGAGCGAGAAATTTTTTGGGCCTTTCACCCTACCCGGTCTGCCTCCGGTATCGAGGGGCTTGTGCAACCCCGCATGTCCCTCTGGGACTTAGCTCAAGCGGTCGGGTTGTCTCCCCCGGCGCTTGGCCGATGAATCTAATATGGCATCTCCTTCGGAATGTGTCAAGATATTTTTTAGACTTATTTTGAGAGGGATGCCATGAGCATTGAGCGACAGATCAAATCGGCGGAGGCGGCCATCGAGCGCCTAAAGGCGGAAGGGGCGATTCCGCGCCCTGATTTCTCTGTGGATTCCTGCACAAGCACCAGTGGCAGGCGGCACTATCGCAAGCGCTGGTGGAACGGGGCAAAACGCGAGTGCGCTCGCCTTGGCCTTGAGGAATATCGAGAGCTGAGGGCGCTTCTGGATCGCGGGAAACAAGTGCGGGTCCTGGAGCGCCACTTGGAGGCACTGCATCGATTGCGCAGGAGCGGTGTTTAGGGGGTGTTTAAAAATCGCGGAACCCCCTCTTGCCGCCCTCTGATGCCTGAAGAATTTTCAGGGGGCTTACAGGGCATTTTCGAGGGGCTAGGGCAGCGTGGCCCGCAGGTAGTCTTCGAGGATGGCCGCGATCTCGATTTCGTCTTCGGGGCTCACTCCTAGGTATGGCCTGGCGGGGATGTTGATTCCCCGTGCTGAGTCTTGGTAGCCGAACTGATGCACATTGCCGTAGATCCGATTGGTGCCAATCTCAACCGATCGGGGCGAAGACTGATAAATAATAGTGCGCAGCAGATCGCCGTTCATCTGCAAGATCTTCAAGATCTTATTTTTGCGCTCTTTGTACTTGAGCCACTCTGGGCTGAGCGGTGCCCAGGGGTTGCCCTCGGGGTCAATTTGGCGCTTAAAGCGCTCCTCAGTTTGCAGGAGCATATACTCGCCAATCTGATCCATGGCGTCGCTCAGGTTCAGATTGGCGGCCTGTAGTGCGTCCAAGGCGGCCTGAGCCTGGTCGGCGTCAAGGGTGATGGTGATGCTAGCCATCGTATTTTGCTCCAGGGCGATTGGGTGGCCTGCGGGTCAGCGACTCACCCTCAATTATTCGCAGGCTCAGTCCTTGCTCGCGGGCAAAAACTCCGAGGGCATGGGCAAACGAAACACCATCGCAGTATATAGGGTTGTTGCCGTCGTCGAGGGGGCTGTAAAAATTGCGCCCCCACGGATCGAAACGAGGGACAGAGCGAAAGCGCCGCTCCAGGGCGAGATCGCCCCACTCCATTTTTCCACGCTCCAGCGGGGCGCTCGTGCCGAGCAGTCGCACCTGGCTGGCTCCTAATTCAATCACAATCACGGTGAGCCCTCCAAAATTGCCAGCATCAACTGAAAGTGTTGTGGTTGCATTGCCGCAAACTGAACGATCCGCCCCGGATAGGCAAATTGCTCAAGCCCAACACTGGTTACTTCAGTTGAGCCATCTGGATAAAATCTTCCCACATACGGATCGAGATAATGATCCGGGTAAGCCTGCTCTGTATCCTCGTAGTGCTTCGATCCGGTGATTGACCGCAAAGAGGCAGTCTCCCCAGTTGCCTTGGTTTTGAGAAACTCCAGCGTCGCGGCCTTATTTCGCTGAGCGTTAATACCATCCTCCAAAAAGTGCCCCATTTCGTGGTAGATGGTCGTCGGGTCATACTCACCGTCAGAAAGTCTGCGGATGTCTTGCCCCAAGAAAATTGCGTTCCCGCTGGTATAGGACCTCTCATCCGCCGTGCGGCGGATTTGCGGCGGGGGCTGAATTTGACCTTGAGTCAACTGGATTATATCTGCGAGATCTTGCAGCGCCTGCTTGGGCAGGCCGAGGACGCCCTTGAGAGATTGTCGAGCCTGCAACAAAGCCTGAGCTCGCGAGACTTTGGAGCGGCCCAGCAGCTCTGAGCGAAAGGACTGGCCCAGTTCCAGGGATTCATCTCGCAGCGCTTCTAGGGCAGTTGTGGCGGCTGCCAGTCTTGCCGAGTCTGCCCCAAGCTCAGCTTGATCGAATTCGGCCTTGGCAGCCAAGAAGCGATCAAAGGGTTCGCCGACCCGCTGCGAAAATCCCGCATCAAATTTTTTGCCCTGCTTAACTAGATCGGCCAAGATCTTCCCTTGCAGGGGCTGCGGGAAGCGGTCAAAGATTTTTTGGCGCGCCCGCTGGCGGGTGGGCTCTGGAGCTGCCCCAGGCGCATAGCCCCAGCCCTCTTCAGCCTGTACTCGCACCTGAGCATCTTGGTTGCGATCGTCCTTAACCGTCATCAAGCTGTCCATTTGCGGGGGCTCCTCGACCTTGAGACCCATTCTGTCGAGATCACGGCTCGAAAGGCTTACCACGCGGCACTTACAGCCCCACCCACTAGGAGGGTACATGGAGCGCCAAAATTCGGAGGTGGCCGGAAACACCTGCTGATCCAGCGCCAGGTGCAGCGGGCGGGGCGCTCGTGAGTCGCCATGTCGCCACTGCCAGTAGGGTCGCGCTTTGATCATGGCTGGGCTGCTCATCTGCCCATACCGAGCCGCAGCGTAAGAAGTTCTCAAGTTAGTCCCATAAATTAAATTCGCGCGCCACTCTCGCCCGCCATGATAGTCCCAGCCGTGGTTGGCGACGATGCGGTCAAAGTCATCCAAAAATTCCTTCCGGGTTCCGCCCTCGGCAATTACCCGGTCCACGGCATCACGAAAGTCGGCCAGCACCTGACCCTTGGCTCCGGCCACCATAAAGGCCACGTCATGCTCCTCTTGCCAGATGTCGCGCCAACCCTCGGTATCGACGTTGATTTTGTCGGCAAAAAAATCAATGGCTT
This sequence comes from Petrachloros mirabilis ULC683, assembly GCF_009939295.1. Lineage (GTDB taxonomy): Bacteria > Cyanobacteriota > Cyanobacteriia > Thermosynechococcales > Thermosynechococcaceae > Petrachloros > Petrachloros mirabilis. The sequence goes on along the minus strand of NZ_WVIC01000015.1, from coordinate 44,484 downwards.
GATCAAAGGGCAAGCGGCGAAAGGTCTCATCGACAGGCATTACTCGCCCTCCTGGGCTTCGTATGCTCCGGCGAGACTGGCGGCCAGCATGGCTCGCTCCATGATTTCTTGCAGCTCAGCGCCTTGTAACTCGGGATAAAGATCGTAGAGCTGCTCGGCGAAGCTGGGGAGGTCGGGCGCTCCTTCGGCCAGGGCGCGGATCTGCTCTGTCCAGCGAGCGATGATGGGGCCTGCTTGGTGGCGGACTTGCTCGGTGTATTGGTCAATGATGTCGGGTTCGTCGGGTTCGGCGAAGTCGCCGGAGTCTTCGGGTTCCTCGTCTTCAACGCCTGCGATCGGCCAATACTCAAGGACCCATTTGCCGACGACCTGGGTCATTTCGTAGCGGAAGATCTTGCTGGGGGTGCCTGCGTCTTTGAATTGGCCCTTAATGCCCCCATTAAAGGGTTCGATACTATCGACAACCACGCCTTGAGGTTGTCGATAGTAGAGCTGAATGAGATAACGGGCAACGCCAGTGATTTGCTCGGGGGTAGCCTTATCTGGGAGGGTTTTGAGCACCTTGGAATCTCTCTGCTATCAGGATCGCGATCTCTTGCCCGGCTTGGCGTCTGTTGCGGGTTCGTCTGCCCGCAAAAAATCCATGCCCAGGGAACTGGCGATAAACGCCTCTGGCAACTCCTTTAGGAGTGGCTCCTGATCTCCGTATTCTGAGATCGCAGCCTGCAATCTCAGCCAATCCTCTCGCGATCTCCCCCCAGATCGAATCAGGGTGACCATCTCGTCCTTGGCTTCTGCGGCAGTTTTAGTCATAGCGACTCATGATTTTATCAATTTGATCATATCCTTTTCGGTCGAAAGCCCTGTAATCCGAAGGAGCCAGAGTGTAGGCCACAAATGCCTCGGCGAATGATTCGAGGTAATCCGTTTTGCTATATTCGCTTACCTGTTTGCCCCGCCAGGGCTGAGCGTTAGAAAGGCGTCCTCCTTTGGCCTTTGGCAGCCTATTGCCTTTGTCGTCGATCGGTACTGTCATGTAATGGATCTGGTGCCCCATTTCGTGCAGGTAGACCACCTCTCCGGTCCCTGGTCGGCCAATGGTGCGCTGCAAAATCCCGCCAGAATTGACTTCTGTCGCCTCGAAGAGACCCGACTTGACCCGATCAACCGCCCCTAGTGGGTTGCTTCGATGAGCCGTAAACCCGCCTGAATCGTGGCTCACGACAATGTAATTGCCCATGACGTTTGTGTACCCGCCAGCACCAAAAGCCGTCGGGTTTTCTGGCAGCCCAACTGTTTTATCGACGATCGCATAAACAGCTTTTAGATCGTCTGCGGTCATTAACTCGCGATCGCCGTAAACAATCGCCTGGATTCCCTCTGCCTCAATAAAATTGCTAAGCCGCCTCAGGTTTTGACGATTGTCGTCCGTCGTCAGATCATTGAGTGCTTGCTCAATCTCGGTCTGGCTTGCAGCTCCGTGCAGCGAAACACTGTGGCCCTGAGGGAGCTTTACGGCCTGAGCCTGCGCTGGCGGCTCGCCATCCCCCCCCGCCGTCCCCAGGGTATCAGCATCCGCCTGATGCGCTGGCGACAAGCTCGCCCCAGCCGCCACCTGCTGGCTCAGCCAGCTTGCGTAATCTCCAGCCTGGTCATCCAGCGGATTTCGGCACTTATTTCCCGTGCGCTGGCAGCTCGCTCCACATGGGTAGCCACGGGTGCATCTGGGCATCTTTGGCCCCTTCGCCTGGGCAAACTCCGGCGCAAAGGGGTCGGGATTCCACCACTCAGAAAAATCCTGAGGCTCAAAAGGGTCGGGGTTATACTCCCCTTCCTCCTCTGCTGAGGGCTGAGCACCGGCCTCAGCTCCAGGCTGCGGCATTACCTCCTCGGGCTTGCGCTCATAATCATCGCCGTAGATTTCGGGTAGCGCCTCCTCTCGAATCTGCCAACCCATTGCGTACAGCGCCTGGTCGCGCTGCACCCGCTCATTGAGATCCTCTTCCTCATTCAGTCGCCGCCAGACTTGTGGGTAAGCTGCGCCAGGGAAATTCCAGTCCGTCAGCCACCGCGCAGGCCCCGCGTTGAACGACTGGCAGAGCAGGTCGCTGTCCGCCTTCACGATGTCTTGGCGCACAGTCAGGTGAGTCTGAGACTGAGCCAGGCTGCCGCCCTCGTCAGTGGTCATCGTTTGCCCCAGAACCACCTTGCTGATCGCCTTATCCATCTTGTCGAGCAGCTCAGCGTAATCTGTGGTGCCGCTGCGACTGGCTTCTAGGAGCTCAATCAGCATCCCCTCGGGCAGAATGATGCCGCTATCGGTTTGCAGGGCTTGCACGGCCTGCAAAAGCTTGCGCTTTTCGTCCTCGGTCGCCCCTGGCTGGTACTTGCCCACCCCGGTGGGCATGCCGAATTTATCCAGAAAAATCAGCCAAAACTTGATGCCATTGCGCTTGAAAAAAACCGGCCAGTATAGCCAGTGACCCAGGCCAATCCCGTAGGGGTCGTCGCTGTTGTCGGCTCCCGTCGCAAAATACCAAAACTTACGCGGCGGCAGGGTTTCGCCCACCGGCTGCTGCATGGTCAGGAGTCGCAGGTCGCCCTCCCGGCCAAACTTGAATCGGCGCTGCTTCCGCACTTTGACATCGACCAGCTCCACCTTGCCATCTGTCAACCCCCACAGGCACTCGCCCACGGCGTAACCGTAGAAAATGCCGTAAAGCATGCGATCGCAAATTGCATCAAAATATAGCGCCTTGAGATTATCCCGCAGGGCATCAGCCGCCTTAATATCCAGCCGTTTGTCGCCCCCCGGCAGCACATCCCATTCGGTCGAAACCACAGCCAGACGCCGCTGCTGAAAGACAGCGTAGACCTGGTCGTCTTGCAAGACTTTCTCGTAGACCTCCAGATTGCCGCCGCCCTTGCTCCAGAGGATCTTGTCCTGGCTCTCTAGGAGCGGGCCAATAAAAGGGCGAGTAATATCACGCCCGTCCCCAGTGGTGGCAATCTCGCGGACTTCCGGTCGCTTTACCATCACGCCCAGCCCTCCATATCTACGGCTCCAGCCACCGCCCCGAAGCCTCGCTGCTCTAGGTGGGGGGTGGCTCCCGCAAAGGCCGCCAAGTTCAGCCGCGCTCCAGCCGCCTGATACTCGATGGGCACGGTGGGGGTGATGGCAGCATTGAGAGCCAAAAAGCAGCTCCAGGCGCGATCGGCGTGGCCGCTGCTATCGCGATCGGCATCAAAGCGCACGCCGCCGGTGGCGGTGGTGATTTTTTTAAGTTTGTGCAGATCGTTGCGCAGGGCGCTATCGCCCTCAGGGATGCGGATGCGTCGATCCTCAAAACATTGTTTGCCCAGAGTGGCCAGGGCTTGCTTATTGGCGCTGGTAAATAGCACCCCCTCCACGCGAGTGCTGCCGTAGCGGCGCTGGTACTCCTCGGTGGTGCGCTCGCCCAGGCCGGTCTGGTCTACGCACAGGCGGCGCACTTTATAGCGATCAAATAGCTCGGCGATGACGGCATCATGCTCAGCAAAAGTGGATCGGCGCAGGGTGCGAATTTCGCGAGTCCAAAAAACGTCGCCCAGCCGCTCTACAACCCAGGCCACCCAGAGGTCGCCCCGGAGACCCACATCGTTGCCAACATACACATCCCCACCTGTATAGGCGTCGGGTTGGCCTGCCTCGGCGGCCTCGCAGGTGTTAATGAGATCGTAGCTGAGCCAAGCACTGGCTTCGTCCAGCCACTGCAACAAAAACTCTTGACTCCAGGCATCAGGGTCATTAAGGGCGCGGCGCAGCTCCTCAACATCGCGGGGTAGCCCCTCGGCTACGGCCTGATGGATGTCAACTTGGTGGCGGCTCCAGGTGGGATCTGGGGAGGTCATAAGATCGTAAAACTTGTTGCCCTTACCATTTGGCGTGGACACCACCCGCAGCAAGTGCCCTGCCGAAATCACGGGGAACAAAGCCATCCAGATTTTGCGTGAGTCGCGGTGAAAGGCAAATTCGTCGAGCAGCACATTGGCGCTGTACCCACGAGCGGTGTCAGGGTTTGCAGGCAAAGCCGAAATCACCGACCCCCTGGGCAGCACGACATCCATCGCCTTGTAGGTGCCCTCATACTCATATTCCAGCGCCTCGAAGGCTATTTCAAACGCTTTTAAGTGGCGTTTAACTCCCTCTTCTATGGCCTCTTTGGCTTGCCGTTCCCCCCGAGACAAAATCACCCAGCGCTCACGCCGTCCTTCTATCTCTGCACGGATACAGCGATCGACGATTTCCAAGGTGTTAGTGAAAGTCTTGCCGGTCTGCCGGGCGAACATGCCAATTTTGAACCGGGAGTCGTCCTGGAGCCAGCGCTTTTGGTAGGGGTAGAGAGTGATAGCGCTCATCAAAAAATCCCGTAGATCTCCTGTCGCACCCGCTGGAGGGTTGCCTGGTCAAATCCTTGGCCCTGCTGCTTTTCTAGGGCGGCGAATTTGGCACTCAGTTTTTCCTTGACCTCAGCGGCGTACTTCTTCACTGAGATGGCGCTGCGGTTGAGGTCGGCGATCGCCCTCGTCAACTTACTTAAATCCATCTCCTCTCCGCCGCTGTAGTTAAGCAGCGCCTTGAACAATTTCTGCTGATTGAGCCGCAGCAAAGCCTCGGCCATCGCCCCTTCTTCGTCTGGGGTAGCCTCCACAATCGCCTTGGCCTGCTCTGTCGCCAGCCGGAGCGCGGCCACCTCCTCCTCCAAGCCCTGGCCGTAGCGATGCACCCCTGCCAGCGACAACCGCAATACCCGTCCCTCGCCAGCCAACCGCTCATTAATCCAGTCCACCAGGTCGCGGTAGTTGGCAAAGCCGCCCGTAATCAGCCGCTGATCCACTTCGGCCTTGATATGGGGCGGGAGCTGATTGATTTTAGATCGAGGTCCCATCGAGATCCTCCGGGCGACCAATTCCAGCGGGGCAGGGCACAGCCCCCTCCACTACGTCAATGCCCCCGGCAGTAAGTTTGGCGAATTGAGTAAATTTATCCTCACCTATTTCCAGCAGGCCCTTCTCTTGCAGGTAGTAAAGCTGCATGAGCAAAGTGCTGCGATTGGGCGCAAAGCGGCGCAGCATCTGCGCCAGCACCTCGATCGAACAGCCAATACTGCCGCCAGCCTCCAAGCTTTGGAGGATTCGCCAGCGCAGCTCGGCTCTGAGCTCTTGAGAAATTTCCAAAATAGCCTCCTAATTAACTGGCGAACAGTGAACCCCAGGTGGACAGGGCAGAATTCCCTCAACAACGTCAATCCCGACAGAGGTTGGTGATAGGCGCACCCCGGCTGGGGTGTGCTCAACCTCAATCAGCCCCTTGTCCCTCAAATACGCCGACTGGCGCTGAAGCTCCAGGGGCGTAACGGACAAATCGGCGCTCCGGAGCGCGATCAGCAAAATCCGCTCAGTGAGCGGAGTGGGGCGAGAGATGTAGGCAGCTCTCAAAATCCGCCAGCGCACATCGGCGCGGAATGCCTGCTCCAGATCCAGATAGTCGCTATTCATTGCCCGATCTTGACAACACCTCATCTCTAGAGCCCCCATTTTGGGCGCGAATGACGCATCCCCTACCGTTGCAGGCGAATCGTTTCCAGCTTGTCGTCCATCCGATCGAAGGATTCCTTAAACGACTGATTGAGTCTGTCGATCTTGGCATCCAGCGAGAGGCCGAATCTAACAAAATCTTCGTGTCGCACATATTGCTCAGGGAGATCTGCTCTCAACTTAAAGAGGTCTCGCTGAGCATCGTGCTGACTTGAGGCCAGCTCCTGCTGGCGCTGCTCTAGCAACATTACCCGCCGATCTGCCGCCACCAAATTACGATCCACAAGCCAGCGGCAGAGACCCACAACTCCGACTGTGTAAGCCACCGCCACCGGGACAACTACCTCTACTAGCATATCGCCCTCTAATAATTCCAGCGGATACTGCCCGAACCACGCTTAAATCCACCTCCTCTCATGTCCAGATGTGTAAAACCTCTTCCAGAGCGGATTCCGTACCCCAGGGCTCCCCCCCAATGGCGATCCAAAAAATCCTCGAACTGGCGGTCATTTCCCCCCAGATCATATAAATCCACGGCAGACCCCAAGATGTGCTGAGAATTTGAAACCCCACCCACCGCTTGATTGATCGCGGGGGGGCGATTCCAGCTCGTAACACCAATGGGGCGATTCCAATCCTCTCGCAATTTATCCAAATCTGTCGCCAGAGCCAGGACGGCTCGCTCCACGGCGCTCCCTATGGGTGGGATGCGTCGGGGGTCAAAGCGGGTGACCTCTCCCACTGTGAAGTGCCTGGAGACACGGAAATTATTATCGTGCCAATCAATTCTCCCCGGCTCGTAGGGGAGGCGCACCGACTCGGTGGGCGGCTTGCGCTGCTCTAGCTCAGGGGTGGGCGGCGCAGTCCGAAAAATTCGCACCCAGTTGGCCTCGTCAGCAAGCTGCTCAGCCGGAATATGCTTGGCCAGCTCCAGTACGGCATTCTGGTGCCGGGGATTGTGGTGGTCGTAGAACCTGAAAAAATCCTGGAATTTCTGATCATCAAATGCCATTGGAATCACCTCGCACTTGCATATAGACCCCTCGTGCCAGCTCCACGGGATCTACCTCTCTCAGCTCTGGGTGGGGCTTAGCCACCTCTGGCGGCAGCCGATCGAAATAAGTTGAGTGGGACACCACCTGATCGAGTAAAACAGCCCCGGCCTCGCGGAGCTGCTTCATCGAGAGCGTCCCCGCACCCAATGCTCTAGGGGCATCGAAATCGCTGACATCCCAGATCTGGCGGGCAAACAGAATGGCCATTCGCAGCGCCTCCGCCGAAGATAGTCCCCGCCGCCAACGCTGCCAAACAAAGACCAAGATAAATGCCGCCAGCGTACTCAGCCCCGGAGTGACATACGGCTGAATCGCTGGCGGCACAGGTACCGATATTTCCATGGGCTGCTCGTCTGACAATGGCCGACCCCAATACTGCCGCCATTGTCGAAGGGGAATCAGGAAGAAGCTAGGCTGGCAGTCCTTAGCGCCGCGTTGTGCCCTTCTTCACCCCATGCTTACCCACGATCGCGTAGACATGCAAGACGGAGAGGTTGTACCGACTGGCCAGCTCAGCAGCAGTAGTGCAGAGATATTCTTCGCAGATCCGCTTATCGCGCAGACGCCGAAACATTGCCTGTCCCCTGGGGACGACCAGAGTATCACCTCGATAAGCGCCGACCAGGCGCTGAGCGCCCTTGAGGCCAATGGCCTGGACCAGGGGGTGATCCGAGGTGAGGGCACTTTCGCACTTGGGGATATAAATGCGCTGGCCGCCATAGTTCTGTAAAAAAAGCAGCAGCTCAGCATCGGTCAGCAGCCGTCTGAGATGCTGGACGATCGGGGGATCGCGGTCGGCGACTGGCGGCAATTCCTCTGCCTGCTCCGCAAAAAATTCAAGGCCGAGTTGTTGCATCGCTTCCTCCTAGTCTGTACCTTAGGCGCTCTAGCTCGGTGATGATATTTTGCTTGTCTCCTGCACTCAAATGTCGCAAAAGCACCTCAATTACCTCCAGGATAGTACGAGTGTGCCCAGGAGCGTCGCATCGGCGCAGCTCACGGGTGAGCGTGTACAGCCCTGCGGCATCCAGCGCCTCCCAGCGCTCGTAGCCGTTGCTGCGCAGCCATTGCAGCACAGAAAAATCGTGCTTGCCCAGTCCTAGGCGCTTCAATTCGCACTCGCAGGCTGCGACTTGATCGCTTAGATCACGAGGGGCATCTGGGTGTCGAGAGCGGATCTTTTCCCTAAGAGCCGCCAGAGCCTCGTGGCTGGCCTCATCGAGAGAGGTGTAGCCAGCCAGGCGCAAAAAAGTCACTACGCGGGGATGAGATTCATCCACCCCCAGCCTCTTGAGCTCGGCCCGGATCTCAAGGCGGAGCTGCGCCTGCGGATCAATGGGCATCGCCAATCCCCCACTTAACGCGCAACAACCCCTGATAATAGGCATCGCGCTCCAGCATCAGCGCGTAGAGGCCGACCAAGGCCAGATGAGATTGCTCAAGGCTGAGGTGCTGGATGCGTTGACGGTAGGCCGCCAACTCAAATTCCTGCTCAACACTGAGCTTAAAATCAGACATCCGGTTCCTCCCTGGGCAAGCCGTACAGCGCCCAAAATCCATAGGGGGTAGGGACTGATCGAAACTTGGAGTAAAGACCGCTGCTTCGCAAGTGGCGATAGTCGGCCCGAGAGGGTGGAGCTGGGCGGCGATCGTCTATTAATTCAAAGATCTGCCCCTGGAAGGGGCGAAAGGCAGGCATCTCTCGCATTATTTTACCTCCGGGCCATTGGAGCCAATTTCGATCCCCCAGTTGGGGTTATCCTTGATGCGCTGGCGGACAAATTGGTGCATTTTGGGGTGTTTCCAGAGGGCGCGCAGGCGCACTAGGTGCTGGTGGGCGCTCGGCGCGCCCTCCGCCTCGCCGTCGGCGACGGGGGGGAGTTCGTCGCTCAGCGCCGCCAAGCGAGTCTGATACAGTTCCTCGGCCTGGCGGCGCTCGGCCTCGGCCTCAGTAAATACGTCCCAGCTCATGAATAATTTCTCCAAATCGAGTTCGGTTTTTTCGCAATTCAAGGCATGTCGAAATCCAGCTTCATAGGCGCTAAAACCCGCTTTAAGGGCGGCCTCAAGGCGCCTGCCTAGCCACTCATAAAAACATTTGCGCTGGTCAGGCTCTGCAGCCCGCCAAGGGTAACTCTGGCGGAAGTGGGCTTCGGTTTTTTTGATGGGGTGGATGTAGGGATTCATTCGCGGGTCTCCCGAGCTTGGATGATTTTGAGGGCTTCAATCACCTTCTGGCTCTGCTCAGGCAGCAGCCAGTCGATTTTGTCTAAGCCGGTTTGTCGTTTGATGAATTTCCGCAAACCCGCCTCAGTGCGATCCTTGATCTTGCCCTGCTTGGCGAGGTCGATCCAAATCGCCCGGATTTTGTCGATGGGTGTCTTCAGAGACTTGTCGCGGGTGCGGGGGCTGTACTTGCCGCCCCCACGCTTAAAGCCTGCAGACTCCATGCGACGCAGCACTAGGTTGAGCTGGCTCATGGTGCAGTCGGCGGCTGAGCGGTGCCCTGTGACACTATCCAAAAATTCGCGGTAGGTGTCGTCGTCGAGGCCAAGCTGCTTTTTGCCGATGTGGATCAGCTTGAGGAGTCGGGTACGTTGGTCTTTGGGGATTTGTTGCATGGCTACCTCTTTCTGCTCACATGGGGGCAACTGGGCCAGAGGACGGGTTTGAGCCTCATTGGCAGGAATTTGTCTACAGCTGTAGACATTTTGAATGACCTTGGCAGAATCGATAAGCTGATAGGCCCGAGACCGCGACATTTTAAACTCGGCCTCACAGTAGTCCTCGAAGTTGCTATAGGGCTTGAGTTTATAGAGCTTCAGATCTCGAATCCGTCGCAGCGCGGAACCTATTTCTTGGAAGGCTTGATTGAGAATTTGCCGGTTCTCATAAATCACCTGCTCTTCTCTCAATAAGTCGCCGATGTTGCCCAGGACGTCTCCTTGGGTGTGGGTTTGGGGGTCAATCATTACGCTGCCTCCCCAATCAAGATCCACTCGAAACGACGGGACTCTTTAAACTCCAGCAGATCCCGATACTGCTGCTCTGGCAAGATTTCGTAGCCTGCAATATCGACCACCCAAAACCCGCCGTCCTCGGTCTCCCGTAGGTCTGAGGTCAGATACAGCCTGACCGCATCTGGGACAAGTCCTGCCTCGTGCAGGGCCAAGAATGCCTCAAACAAGTTCAGCGCCGAGTCTTTTTTGAAGGAAATGATCGAAATAACAGAGCCAGCATCGGCAAAGGCCACATCCAGCCAGGATTGGGCTGGCCGGCCCCAGCGCTCGCCGTAATCCCAGCGAACCTCAAAGGGCTGGATCTGAAGCTCTTGATCGACCAGTTCACCTCCCTGGTAAAAGCATCCGTCTTTGCCATTAAACCGATACTGGCGAGGGGCACCGGCATAGACAACCCCCCTAGGGCGCTCAACACGGGCATAGCTGGGGATTTCGGCAGGATTCGGGCTAAAGAATTGGGTCGGCATCGGGTTCCTCCTGAATAAACGAATGTGGACAATGCCGGCAGGCGCGCCAGAGCGCCACCCGTTGAGGGTTCGTGGCCGCAAAGGGGAGCTGCTGATAATCGCAGCACTGTCGTCGCGAGAGATCGCCCACGACCGGGCAATCCACTCGCTCCGCCATATACTCCCCGCGCACACGGGCCTCGATTTTTGAAGAATCGGCGGGATAGGCCCCCTTGAGGATCAAGGACACTGCACTGGCAGAAATATTTAGGCGCTTCGCCACGCGCCCCTGGCTCGACTTCTGGCAGGCAGACCGCAGAACTTCGACCCATTCAGCGTTCATCGGCGGCCTCCTCTGGCAGAAAATAGAGGTTCCAGGAACGGTGGGTGGGGTGCGGCTCAGAGCAGATCTCGCCCGTCCGCACCAACCACTGCAGTAGTGACGAGAATCGGCGAGATTCCTGAGGGGGGACTGACAAACATTCCTTGATTTTTGCGCTTGATAATTTTCGCCTTTGCCCTAACAGGGCTATGACTTGCCCCCTCCAGCGCAGTCGCACGGCACCTTCATCTACTCGTCCCCTAATTTTTATGCCAACGCTTGCGGGCTCTGGGGTGCGCATAATCTGCAGGTAGCGGCGCGCTACCTTTTGGCCGTAGGTGCGTTCGAGGTGGCAGTAGACTTCTCGAATGGCGGGGTTATCCAGTATCTGATCACTCATCCTCATCCCCCTGGGGCATCTCAATGCGGATCGGCCCCACCCATATGGCATTTAGCCCCCAAATGGGCAGCCCGAGCAGCTCTGCGTTGAGGCTGGCCAACCACTGGCTGCGGGGGATCTCTGGCGTGAGGGATTGCAATAGCTCAATCAGTCTGTGTTTTTGCTCAGCCGACATAACGGGCTTGATCGCATAACAGGCATCGCCATCCACGTACAATTCCGGAGTGGGTGAGACAACCGGAATCCGCCGACCTGGGAAGTATGGCGCTACGGCATCAAAGAAGGTGCCAGGTCGAATCTCGGCGAAGATACTCATGGCTGCCTCCGAATAAATGGGGGGAGCTGGGGTTCGGCGGTCAGTTCGTCTAGCAGATTGTTGTGAGCCTGACTGAGGCTGGCATAGGCCAGGCGCAAAAACAGTAGCTCCTGAAAAATACCCACGGCGGCATCTAGTCGCTCATCTGGGGCCTGGCGCTCCACGGCCATCTCAAAGCGTTGCAGCTCCAGCTTGAGATAAGCCGGTAATTGATTAGGGTTACTCTTCATCGGTGTCCTCCAAAAAACAGTTGAGATTTGGGTCGTAGAGTCTCCCCCCCTCCGCAAACGGAGCCAGCGGCCCCGTGTTGCGGCATAGCCGGTAAATCTTTCTGCGTCCTGCCCGAATGGCATTGACATAGCCCTGGCGCTCTAGCTGCTTGAGATAGCGATAGACGCAGGGAGGCTCAATCTCCCCAGCTCGCGCAATGTCGTGAGCCTCAAAGCCCCCGAAAACGCGGATCGCATTCCAGCAGCGCTGCTTAGCAGATCTGATTGGCCCAGTCAGATTTGGGTCATAGATCTCGCCGGTGAGATCGTTCGCCATGGGGGCGGCTGGCCCGGTATCCCGGATTAAGCGGTAAGCATAGGGGTCGCAGGGGCCGCCCTCTTCGACCGCCAGATAGCCTGCCCGGGCGAGCTGACTGCAATAGAGATAGACCGAGGCACGTTGGATCAAGACCCCTTTGGCTAGATCGGCAGCCGTCAGCGACTGGCGGGCGCGGCGCAAATTGCACCAAACCAAGTGCCGCCAAATGCTCTGCTTCATGGCGTCTCCTTTAGAAAAAATGGTTCATCCCCCCACAGTTCAGCCGTGACCTCTTGCCAGTCATTAAGCCGTGCCACTGGCTCAATGCGACTGATGGCGGTGACGGCTTGGCGCAGACGGCCCCGCGTGGCCTCGTGCAGTCGCTCAAGCAGGCAGTCAGAGAGCTTGATCTCGCAGGCAGCCTCGACGACCTGGCGCAGATCGCCCAGGTCCAGGTTCCGAAACTCCACGAACCGCGAAACGCGACCGTGCAACTGGGGATACAGCTCTAACTTGCTAACCACTTTGTCCATCCCTACCAGCACAAAGGGCGCGCCACTCATGTCGTGGAGAGAGCGCAACCCCTCGACCAGGGTGCGGCGGGCGGAGTTTTCAAAAATAAAGTCCGCTTCGTCAATAAAGATCAGGCGGGGATTTTCTTGCAGTCGCTGCACAATCAAATCGTGCAGTTGCGAGGCACTGCCCCTGGGCACTCCCCCTAATTCGATCAGGATCTTGGAGAGCATGGCGTTGGCGCTCCAAAATGGGGTGGCGGTCAGGTAGATGGCATTAAATTGATTGGTCTGGTAGGCCACGGCGGTGGTTTTGCCCATGCCGGTGGCTCCCCAGCAGAGGCCAAAGCCGGGAACCCCAGGGCCGCGCTCCAGCAGGTCGCGGCAAGCGTCGGCCAGGGCGTAAATATTCTTCAGGCGAATAGCGATATGATTAAGTCCGGTTTTCATAAGTACAAATTTGCTAGGTGACTGGTGGAAACAGGTGACAGTTGGGGGCTGAAAGGCCCCTTTTTACATTGCTTGGCGGCGCTGGGCCACAAACTCGCGCACAAACTGGATAAACTGTTTTTCTTTGGTTTTGCTGCCGCAAACCGCCGAAAGCGCGCCGCCATTGGTCTCAATGCCCCGACAGCATTTTTCCAGTAGCTCTGGGGCAGACTCTTGGTCTGCGGCCCAGTTGTCAAAGCAAATCTCAAAGATTTTGTAGATGGTCAGCTCTGGCTGTTTGGGCTTGGCGGCCTTGGCCTCGGCTTCGGCGGCCCAGCGTTCAAATTTGGCTTGCTCGGCCTCGTCAAACTGGTGTGTCTCGGGCTGGGCGGGAGCGATGGCGGCTTTGATTGCTTGAATGGCCTCTTCAACCCCCGCTTCAAAGCTCTTTACGGCGGGGGTTAAAGGCACGACTTCAGCACCGTTGCCCAGTAGCCGCTCAGGGTTCTTGGCGATTTTGCGCTGCAGGGTGCGGGCACCTTTGGTGATTTTGCGGGTGCCCAGATTGATGATCTTGGTTGACTCCTTGGTCTGGGCGGCGACTGCGGCTAGGTCGCAGGCTTCGCGCCAGGTGGCGGCACAGATAAAGTCGCGCAGGGTTTCATCTCGATAGCAATAGATCTGCTCGGGGGCATCGTCGTCGTAGCAAACATGAACTCCCTTGCGAATCAGCCCGGCCAGCTCGGGAGCCACGTACCAGCGATTGTTGAGCCGGATACCCTCACGGTTGACAGTGCGGTCTACCGAGGCCAGCATGAGCGCGTCTAGGTGGCGAGGGTTTTCAACCATGGTGGGTTGCCACCCTTGGCCGATCGCAGCGGTCAGCCGCTCAATGGGCGAGTGCCCCAGGGCGCTGTGCTCGCGGGAGTCGTAGTTGTTGGCCCACTTTTGCAGCCACTCATGGAGCTGCTCAGGCGACATGGCCAGCTCGATGCAGTTTTGCTGCCAGCCGCTTTTACTCCTGAGCGCCTGCCGGTCGGCGACATTGTGGCCCACAAACCCTGGCAGCACGGTGAGGTCGTGGTGCTGAAGGGTGCGGAAAAAGCGCTCGATGTGCGGTTTTTCCATGGGCTGGCCTGGGTTACAGCGCAGGTCGGCAAAGCGAATGCCCAGGCGATAGAGAGCTGCCGACACGCGCACTGATATATAGTCTTTGCCGTTGTCGGTCTTGAGGCTTTCGGGCATTCCCCAGTCGAGGATGGCGTTGCGGAGCAACTGCAAAATGGCTTTGCCGTTGCTGGTTTCGGCCACCAAGACCTTGGCGCGGCGAGTGCAAACGTCAATGCAGCCCAGGAGGGTATAGCGCTTGATGCCGCCGTCATGGCGCAGCAGCAGGTCGGTGGGGGAGCTGTCTAGCTCCCAGAGCTGATTGGGTCGCTCGATGCCCTGGCTGCGAGAGCCAAAGGCGGGTACGACAGCGCCACGGGCGCGCTCTGGGTCGCAATATTTCATCCAGCGCTGGGGGTTATCAGCAATCCAGCGCTGCCGCCAGCGTTGGATTGATTTGGCAGAGGGGATTTGATCTAGGGGGAAGTCGTAATAGGCCAGCAGTACGCGCCGAATTTGCTTCGGCCCCCAGTGTTTGCCGCCAGCAGCTAGGCATTCTTCGCAGGCTTCGGCCAAGGCGCGGCTCTGCTCGATGGCGCTGATCCGGCCTCGGTAGTTTTCCCTAAAATCTGGCCCTTCTTTTTTAAGTTTGAATTGCCAGCGCAGGACTCCAGATCGAGAGATTTCGCCAACAATTCCGCGCACCCAGGGTTCTAGGCCCAAATCGGCGTCTGCACCCTGGTTATAGCGGTAGCAAAAGTCGAGTTGCCGCTGCATTTTGCTGGCTTTTTCTGTTTCTGCGGTGTACCGCTCAAAGGCTTTTGTTATTTGCAGCCGGGCGGCGTCGCGGGTTTCGGGGGTGGCGGCCATTTCGGTTACTCTGCGAAGATTGAGATCGCGAGACCCGCAATCAGCAGGCTGCCGAAAATCATGATCAGGATTAGGGTTGTGGTTGTCATTTGATTCCTCTCTTTGGGCTAAAGCTGCCTGGGTTTCGGGGGGGAGGGATGAGATGTGGAACTCTATTCGACAGCCCCCTCGCCATGGCACATTCCGGCTTTCCCAGCCTTCTCTGATTCCCTTTAGAAAGACGTTTCGCCTCTGCGTAGGGAGGCCAGGCAAGCCTGCTAACTCAGATGCGGCGTACCAATTCATCCTTCTCGTTCAATGCCTCTACATAAGCGTTAATTTCTTCTTTGATTTCCAAGGCTTTTAAGTCCTTGGTTCTTTCCTTGAGATAAAAGTCAATCGCCTCCAAAACGATTCGGTTGTAACTGCTCCTGTCAAGTGCAGACAGAAACCGAACAAGCCTATCGGCCTCTTCACTCGGATATATTGAAACCTTGATCGCATTAGCCATTTGGATGCTCCTGTTTAGACAATTCGCCCCTTGCCTCCTGCGGCAAACCTGGATCTATTCGTTCACAAGCAATTGCGAATAGTTCTTCTGCCGTAAATGGCATATAGGTTCTGGCGTTTTTGAATCTCCCAGAAGCCGCCAGAATGGCCAGGGTGTCCCACTGCGGCTTGACATTGCCTCTTTCAAGTGCCGACAGCGTTGCTTTTCCAATTCGATGCCCAGTCAGCCAATGGATAACTTCAATCAGGTCATCTTGCGAAAAGCCGTAGCCCTTTCTCGTTTCCCTGATGAACTGGCCTAGTTTTTTTCGCCCGCCTTCAGTAATCAGCCAAATCTCAGCATGCCTTGACATTTTCGGGCTCCAGAGAATTGTCTCTGCCAACAAGAAACGGTTCGTTTTGCTTTAGCTGCCGTCCAGGGATTAGGCCAATTTCAGCCAAGCTCTTCAAATGTCGGTCGTAATTAGGCAAAATTTCGGGAAAATGCTTAACCAGCTCTGAAATCGGCAAGGTGTAGCAGATAAAAGCTGCCCCAATTTCTCCGGATTCATAGAGAATTTTTGCGTCTTCAATTGTTAGGTTCATTGTTTGCCAACAGCTCTTTGTATTGATTCGTGGCCAGCTTGTTTAGGGCGCTTGCATCCCCTTCATACGTCTGCCCTGGGTCAACAATGACCCTTTCGTGATCAATCTCTCTAACCCTCAGAATGTGCGGGGCTAAGGCTTCCAGGATTTTCTGTTGAGGCTTAAAGATATTCCCCCTGGAGTATTTGTTGACCGTTACATTTGAGATGCCTGCCAGTCGGGCAAGTCCTCGCTCCGAGAGTCCTTTGGCTTTTATGGTTGCCTTGATTGCCATAGCCAAACGATTAAGGCCGTCGCGGGTGTAATAACTGGCATCCGTTCTCGTGAAATACATTGATTCCCGAGAGGATCTAGGCTCGCAGAGAACCTCCACAGTGACTGGATTCATGTTTTTGCCGATAAGCATTTTTTCGATTCATTTGATGAGGCGGTTGAATACCTCTTTACGTTTATACAGCAAAAGTTATCGAGTGACAAGATTGTCAATCGATAAGAATGGGCATCATAAGCCAGTACACGGTATAACCGTTAAGCAGTGCTATATTTAAGCCAATTAGGAGCTACATCTGGTGGCAATCATGTCAAGGCACGAACGAATGGCCGAACTGGCAAGAAAGGCTAGGCAGAATGCTGGCTGTGACAGCCAGCGCAGCTTTGCCGAGTACCTGTCTGACCAGCACCAGCTTGAAATCTCTTATGCAACGATTCAAAGCATCGAGAGTGGCAAGATTACTCGCATCAACCCTGACTACTGGACTGTCCTCGCTCCGATGGCGGGCTATAGATATGAAGAGGCGATTGCCTATATCGAAGGCAAGACACAGGAGCCCCTCAGCATTGATAGGGCCATGCGGATGATCGACGAAGTCCCGATCTCGTATCTGCCTGTTTTGACCCAGCGCATTGGTAAGCGCTGGGCTCAAAGCATTAACTCAGACTCTCCAGCGTCAACTCCATCCGCCTGAGTGATTAGTATTTCTTATATTTGCCCTAGAAGGGCAAACGATCCGCAAGCGGCAAGATAAGCCTTATTTTTTGCCTTTTCGATCCGCAAAACGATCCACAAACGATCCGCAAGCGATCCGCAAGCGATCCGCAAGCGATCCACAACGTGAGTAAATACCTACTCACAGCTCAATTATGAGAGAAACCGATTAACTTCTGTAAACTCCACTCTCTCCCCCCCTCCCACACAAAAATTCACAAAACAGCCCCCTGATCACCCCCCTCACCGGTCTGGGCACACTCAAAAACATCAGCAGTTTCTCCCTAGCACCGTGAACAAAAAAGAGGCCATCGACTTCGCCGCAGCACTCGGCTGGACCAAAGCAGACGCCAAACGCGCCCTAGACGGGGTGCAGCTCCCCACCGAAGAAGTTATCGTCCTCAACACCATGGTGCGCTTCGCAGGCCCCGAGCTCCTTAAGCGGCAACACCTTCAGGCCGCCCAGAAAGCCCAGGTCACCTATAACAAAAGACTCCTAGAAGAAGTTGAACTGCAATTCGCCGACATGGTCGAGGATTATGAAGGCCAATTCGCAGCCTTTCAAAGCAAAGCCATTGCAGTGATCGCCGTCCTCTACAGCATTGCCAAGCTCACGCGCTACCGAGACCCTTGGATAGAAGGGCTTCTAGCCACCTACACCCAACGCCTTCAACCCGCCACAGACGAACAAAAAGCCGCCTAACCATGCACATCACCACCCAGCAACTCATCGGCCTTGGTGCAACCCAATACCAAGCCCGCGAACTGATCAAAGCCTGCCCCAAAGTCGGCAAACAAGGGCGCAGCAACACCTACAGCCGCTCCGACATTTTGGCTGCCATTGATCAGCGCCTCGCCAACCCCCGCATTCGCCCCAGCACCCGCATCACCCTAACCCAGCTCCAGCAACAGCTTCTAGCCCTCGGCTCCAACATCATCCCCATCCCCTTCGGTGCCCCCGCAACCCCCACCAAAAGTGCCGTTCAAAGCCTCTTAAACACAGGCTTAAGCCCCAGTAACGGCAAGCACAAACTCAAAGCCGCCGAAATCCGAGCCAAACATGCAGCAAAGTAAGCCCGACTGGATCCAGCAGAGCTTTCACCAGCTCCAGAAATATCAAGATTTAGCTGCCAAAATCAGGCACAAATACAGGCCCCGCAGGCGTTTCGAGCGCTGGCGTGACTCACAGGATGGTCAGGCCTGGAAACAGCAGCAATTCAACAGAATTCAAGGCATCTGCCCCGACTGCGGCCACCAGCTCCCCGCCATCGCCCACTTCCAGATCGACCACATCAAGCCCCTCAAAACCCACCCAGATCTGGCTACCGACCTCAGTAACCTGCAACTGCTCTGCGGCCCCTGCAACCAGCGAAAAGCCTGCCAGATCAAGCCACCCAAAAAATAAGCGGCGTCTGAAATCCAGTCAAGAAAAGGGTTTCGGGGCTTTTAGATAAACCAGCGCGTCGCAAAGAATTTATGCAGACCACCAGCGCAAAACATCAAAATAGCCCCGCTCCAGAGGGGCAGGGCTATCATGGATTTGTCCACAATCCATGAGTCCATACTATGTCTTTTCCCGTCGAATCCTTGGATTTTCGTGGCACCGAAATCCGTCGCCGACCCGAAGACGGGTATCTGAGCGCCACCGATATGTGTAAAGCAACAGGGCGGTATTTTGCGGCCTACTATCGGCTCTCGGCGACAGAAGCCTTTCTGGAAGCCCTTTCGAGTGATGTGCACATTCACACATCTAAGGGTATGGTTTGGCGCACCCAAAAAACCCGTGGTGGAGGTAAACCACGAAATCGCAAGTTGGTGCAACAAGAGAATTTCGATTCTCATTCCAGTCTGCGGTGGGGCGCATCGTGGACGTAAAAACAAAATGCTTGCAGAGACGGTCTGACGGGGGTTGGGGCAACTCAATCTAGTTAAGAGTCGATGAGTCAAGAATCTCACTGCATACCTGTTAGGGTTGCTGGGAGAGCGTCAAGAACTTCTTGCAGACGGCGATCTGAAGTTCAAGGCAGAGCTGGCCAAAGAAGGCTACGACTTCAAACCCGAAGTCGATTAAAGCCGCATCTAGTGCCCGTCCAGGGACAGAGCAGCACCACATCTAGGGGGTCAAGCTGCTCTGCCCCTTCACAATGCCCCGCCAATCCCCCTGGGGCAGCGTCACCAGCACGATCTGCCCCAAAGCCAGCGCCCCACCGTAGTTCTGGCAACGGATCGCCTGCCCACCAATATCACAGATCACCTCAGAACCCAGCCCAAACCCCGTTACTCGCCCCCTATAAGACTGTCGTAGTACATTGGTTTCTTGAGCGCGGGCCAAGCGTTGCAGGCCCCGACTTCGAGACTCCTTCAACAGGCTTTCAATGGACATTAAAGACCTCCTTTGGTTGGGCCGGCAGCGGGGCCGCGAGAAAACCGCAAGACAGCAAAAGCGCCTCAACCGCAATATTACAGGCGATCTTGCCCCCAGCCCAGGCCAGTATCAAGCCAGCGGCGAAGCCGCCACAGGCCAGCGGCTGATCAAAACCCAAGCCAGCGGCCTCACCGAACTAGACGGCCCAAGCAGCGCCCGCAGAAGGGAAGAACCAATAGCGCCAGTGAAGACTTATTCCTTCAAGGTTCTTTTTCAAGAAACAAATCCCAGTCGGCTCTTTCTGGGAGGATTTACAAGGAAAAGAAAGGAAATTTCCCCTTTTCAGGAAGCAACGTTTTACGTCAACAGCAAAAAAGATGGCTATATCGTCAACAGCACCAATGAAAAGATCACTTTTATAGACTTGAATGGCCAAGTTCAAAACGACTTCAACATTCCAGACACCGATTGGCAGCACATGCGGGGTTTTGGAATAGCAGCTCCTTCTGCTCCTCCAGCGGTATATGTTTCGCTATCAGAACTTCCCGCCAGCTCCACTCCTCTCGCGTCCCGAAGCAAAGAAGCCTTAGCATCAACCCTCGGTGAACCGTCAGCAGAGACAATAGTGCACAACCCTACTACAGGCTTCTTTGGAGATGACTTACTTCAATCGAATGGTGGTAACAGCAATCACTTAACTTTTTGTCCATCTGTTATTGGTGTTTTTACAAATTCAACTTTTGCAAACATTAACAATATTCCTCTTCGCACTGGGTATTGGAATAACTATGCAATAGGGACTCTTACATCTGCCGAAAGAAGTAATCCAGCCAGCCCCAGTATTCGGTCATTTCCTGTTACTATTCAGCATCCTGGAGAATCTTTTCTTAGTTCAAATTACAATACTGCCTTTTTCCCGACTTTAACCGCTTCAAGCAGTGCTATTTCTGCAACACCCCGGCTCTCGGTAAGTAGGGTGAATGGTACTCCACTTTTAAATTATAGCGTTATAGCTAACAGTGAAGTAAAAGCATATACCTATAGTCCTGAAGGACTTCAAGAGCATATCGGCAGCTACTCAGAGTCATTATCACAAAACAGCTCTGGGTCAGAAGCTCGTACTACGAAGGATCCAAATTTTGACTATTGGGAGGGCACAGTATCTAATGAAAGTCACTACTCTTGGAGCAGAGTAATGCAATACCCATTTCCTATCCATTCATCTTTGACACTGCCTTTTGAGTGGGAAGATGCTCTAGAGTTTAATCAAGACTTTGATTTTTACAATCGAAACATATACAGTACAGACATTAATATAAACGTACAGCAAGACAATGGAAGCTCTGGCAGCTTTGAAGGAGTTTTTAATAGAAAAACTACAACTTACAGCGTTTCTTTTGCGAGAAAAGACTTTGCTTTTTTTACGGAAAGCAAAAGCCAGTGGAAAAGTCACAGTACCTTGGAGCACCTATTTGGCTTTTTTTTTCCAGCTTTTGTAATAGGAGGTAGCAGCGCTCCAGATGGATCTTCGACTTTAACACGAAAACACAAACACTCTTTTTCTTCCTTAGAAGAAAGCAATAGCTTTTTTGCTAATAAACAAAATATTTTAGAGCACAAAAGCCACCCGCATATTTTTCCACTTTTTTCTTCCATAAATGCTGACCTTTCTGTAGGCTCTTATACTTTTGTAGTCAACAGAAACCTAATGATGGACAGGATGGCTTTTGGCTTCTTAGATTCGACAGGAATACAGAGAGATGTTGTCATAACGCTTGTTAACAATGTATGGACTTCAATAACCAATACAGAAAAAGATATAGATACAAATTTTATTAGTCTTCCGAGTCCAGAAAAACTAAACGTCCAAGAGAGGTATCAACAGGATGTTATAGCAAATGACCGCCTTCTTCGGTATTTTTTTACAGAAAATCCTTCGCCAGAAAGTGAGCTTATTGGGAAGAAAGTGGTTATCAGCAGGGCGTTTGGTGAGTTATTTGATAAGTATTGGTTTGGAGAAGTAAGTAGTGTATCTATTTCATTGCAAGATACTAGCTCTTGTCTCCAATTAGGAAAAATAAACTTTCCTTGCAGTCAGTTGCCGGAGCTGCATCCAAAAGTATGGCAATTGAACTCAATTACAGTTTCTATTGCCGAAGAAAGCATAGAAAAAGTGCAAAACCCTGCGAATAGTCAATTTTCTTACAGAATAGAAGAGGAAACCATTCCAAGCAGCGCATTAAATTCTAATAGCTTCAATATGGTTCGGACAGGAGACGATACTTTTACAGCTTATTTATCTTTCTATGATAAAAAATACACATCTAACAGCTATGGAAAAGATGGCAAAGCAGCCGCAATTGTCTGGGACGTAAACACCACAGGGAATAGCCTGTCCATACAAAGGCGTCGAAAGCTTCTTGTCGGGAATGTGGCAGCGCTCAGCCCTCAAAGCTCAAGCCCTTCTATAATAGGCATTCAATATGTTCCAAAATAGGCAGGAAATTATACCACCCCTGTCAAGCCCCTTTGGGCAAAGCGGATCTCATTCTCAACGTCCCCAAAATTGCAAAGTGCAAAAATCAGGACACTTACTCTCCCCAGATCCCAAATCAAACGTCCCGGTGGGATCCACTCACTCTTTAGGGGTTCGGCGGCTGAAATGCTTGTGTCTCAAGTAGTTCAGGCAAGTCTCAGGTAGTCTCGGTTGGTTGAGCCAGATCCCAATCTAAACGTCCCATTACAAAGAGGTCACGTACCGCTTCAATGACCGAGATGGTCGTCTTCCGCAAAGCAGAAGTGATTTCCACCTGCTGCCGTTGATGGGATTGCCCATAGTAAATAAAGCCATGGGGAATAGGTTCTCCGATCATCTCCTCCAAGCACAAAACCTGGGCACAGACCTGAAGCTCATCATTTTCAAACTCCCCTCGACGGCCCCGTTTATACTCCACCGGGTAGAGTTGCCCATCACTTTCTTCAACCAAATCCGACTTACCAATCAAGCCATATCGCTCACTCCGCAACCACACCGCCCGTACCTGCCAAGTTTCCTCCCGATAACCCGTACCCAAAGTATGGACACGATCATGCAAACTTGTACCGTCTATCGTGTATTGATTATCTAAAAACTCACCCGCACAGAACATCCGCCAGCAACGGTGTGGACAGTAGGCATATTGATTGAGCGCAGCAATGGGGATGTAATCAGTGCTATTCATACCCTTCGACACATCCCCATTCCCATAGGCGTCTTCCGTCCCACGCCAGCATAGAGTCCAAAATTTGCTAGCGCATTAAGCTGTTTAATGACGTCAGATTCCACAGATCCCAAAATTTGGTATGTCACCCTTCCCACACAACCCATAAACTGATTACTAAGACTGATTTTTGCGCCAGTGTGCTGAAATTGATGGCGGGGATCGCTGGCAACTTCAGTCCGAATATTAAAATAGCTGGGCTGAACTGCCTTCAGAATATCAGATGAAAATTGTAGATTGCTGTAGTGATTCCAGCGACGGAGCAGACTGCCAAAAACACGATCAGGGGTGGGTAGGGCGCAGTCGTACTTGCCCTGGCGAAAGGCAGTGGGTGTATAAAACTGAAGGGTAAGTTTGCGCTCATGCTCCGACGCTTGTCCGTAAAGCTGAGCATAGTTACAGTAATTGGCCCAGGGCTGGGTACTTTGAGGTGTCCCCAAAATGCTACTGATATATAAGTTGGCTGGCCCCAGATGCCAAGGGTGCTCAGGATTGAGGTTTAGCCAGAGCTGGGTGAGGTGGCTAAAGAGCGCATCGTCCAGCAAAGAAATCCTCCACCAGCAGGGGGTGTGGGCTGGAATAGAGGTAAAGTGATTCCAGTGAATGGGTTGACAATCTTTGCGCTTCACTACGCCCCTTTGTAGGGGGCTGAGTGTAAAGGCTTTATTCCCTTCATTAGCGTGAAGCTGGTTGCCCAGTTCGGCATCGACGGTGCTGATGAGGTTGAGAAAAAGGGCGTGGAGATGCTTGCCGGTGGTGAAACCGGGAGGAATGGGCGATGTAGGTATGAGGTTGAGGACGAGGCTATAGGGCATGGGGTGGATGAGTAGCTGTTATTCAGGGAAAAGGAGGAGCTGAGGGACAGCTTGCAAAACTGGGATGCCCCCAGACTTTCTTATACTCAATGTCTAAACTGGTATTGCATATTAGTCGGGAATTTCAGAGACTCATTCAATCCTGTAAAAGTGTAGTGTTCGCCGACCATACGCACGTTTCGGATGAGGCTGACAGGGGGCATATTGATGGTGTCATAGCTCAATACTTGGTTTGTAAACATCACATCCAGTGGATTGAGTGGGTAAGGAAACCAGAACTCTCTAGCAGAATTACGCCTTGGAGATGGTAATTCCTTTATAGTGAGCTCTGCCTTACTCATCCACTTACCCAAGCGAATCCAGCGAGGAAAGGTTAGGGACTTTTGGGAGATCACAAAAAACTCAAACTGGCTTTCGGGGGCTATTTCCTTGGCGCGGCCAAAGCTAGGGATGTTCTTCTGAGTTTTCTGCATCTCTACGTGGTAACGATTGTCAGCATATTTCCAGGTGTTGAGGACAGCGGTATGACGCACTGCCCTGGCAGGCGTGACATAAATACCCTGTTGGTTGAGTGCTGTGAGATGGGTCTCGTATAGGGGCACTTGCTCGGGGCAGAAGTAGCGGTAGCTGCTTTCTGCTGAGACAGTCGTGGCATACCTGGCGTTATCCACTAGCCCTAGGGCGTAGCAAAGGGCGTAGTTATGCAATACGGGTTCTGTTTCGTAGAGTCTGCCAATTTCCCGGGTGGCGTAATAGAGGCTGTCGTGCAGTTCCAGAGTGTAGCGATAGACATGGGGCATGGCTCTACGCTCCAGCTTTAGTGGTTTTTTTCTTGCCAATGTGCTTTTGGGCGTAAGCTTTGGCTTCTTGATCTGCTTGGCTCAGAATGGAGCGAATCCCATCTTCACTGGCGGTTAGCGCTTTGACATCAGCGAGTAAAGCTTGGAAGTCGTTGCCAATGAAGTCAGTATGCACAATGAATTCCTCAGCCATAAGCGATTGAATTGCAACTTTAGCGGCCTCAGCTACATCGTCTTCATCCAGAGGATCGGGAGCTTTTAGGGTGCTGCTGGTCTTCATCTGGTCGTAGATGGCTTGAGTCCAGCGCAGGTTGCTGACAATTTCGCCGTCGGCAAACACGACGCCAATTATCTCGTTGCGGACTCGGCCTGTACGGGTGGTTTGCGCGCCATAGTGGCGAGTCCGCAGAATGTTGTTGAAGACGTAAAGGAAACTGGCCTCTGTGGGATCTTTCAGAGTAACGATACTAGGGAAGAAGACCTGCGGGCGAATGTGGTCTTGCTGATTGATGCGGCTAGTGACTTCCCCAGGCTTGCCCCCCTTTTCTCCTTTTGATGCCATGGTGCCGTTTTCAAAGGGGGCGTTGAGGGTGAAGGTTTCGTGGGACTCGTCAAAGGCGGTAATGGAGAAGGCGGTATCCACTACTACTTTGGATTTTTCAGAACCTGAATCGCCAATGGCAAAGCCATAGATGATGCAGTCGGGGTTATCCATGCCAAATTCGACGTTGTATTCGCACTCTTCCGGCTTCACAAAATCATAGGTACGAAGTAGTTCGCGCCCAACTAAGCGCTCTGGGGTAGATTGTTTGCGCTTGAACATAGCGAGGCGACTGATAGTGTTTTTGTTTTCTATACCTGCACGCACTCGGGCTTTATTAAGTTCGCCATCGGTTTGAAAGAGGGGATAAGACTCGGTAACGCGAACGGTTAAAAAGTGCGCGTATTTACCCATGGGCTTGTATGGAATTTCAGTGTGGAAGAATTTGGCATCAATGGTTTTTAGCAAAGGCATAGTGTTCACTTAGTAAAGGTCAAGAAATTAAGATAATAAAAGCTAATTGAGCAGAGCATGTACTAGAATTCGCATCAGTGTCTCTACATCATCGGGAACCCGATAGCTATCAAGACCTTGATCGATATGTTTCGTCTGGCGATTGAGGAGGCCAAACTCCCAGATCTTGCCAGTGGTTACTGCGCCCAAAAGATAGTTGACAGGATTTTCGGCTTCCCATTGATCTAAGGCAATAAGCTGAGCGGTTAGCTGGGTAAATCCAAAGTCTAAGTCTCCTTTCTTTGCTTCAATGATCAACAATTGGTGCTGCTTTTGCAGAAAATAATCTAAATATCCTTGTAGTTGCTCCGTAACTTTGATGGGATATTCAATCCGCACTTCTGCCTTGGTGTAATGGATCAAATCCAGAATGATCGGAGAAATTAGGATTTCTCGTCGGGCAGTTTCGGTCGAGAGGTTGACGTAGGGTAATGCTTCTTCAATGCGATTTTGAAGATCATTAATGCGATCTAGCTCTCCTAAGTACTGAGGTAGGTTTAATCGCTTGCGGGCAAAGGTATAGCCGAACTCTGCGGCTAGTTCTTCAGCAATCAATTTGAGTTCAAAGATTTTGCTGAAGGTGTATGAGCCTCCAGGCTCTAAGAGCTTCATTCGTCTTCCTCCTTGGTGTTCTGTTGGGCTTGCTTATCAGCACTGATTGCCTGATTTTCTTTGTCTTGCTCTAGGCGGTAGAGAAATTCGCAGGTATCTCGAATGAGGTTGAGCTGGCGACCGGCCAAACGGGCGCGATCGCCCGCAAAGGCTTTCTCAAAGACATCGATGACAAAATATTGGGCAAAGGCTAGAACGAGTTGGCGCTCTTGTTCGCGATCGCTGATCACCCATCGCCCTTCAGCGGTAGACGCATGAACCCGATCCATGAGCTTGAAAACTTCAGCCGCTACAACGGTGACAAGGGCATCGTCGTGGAACATGCTGGATTCAGCTTTGAGGATGGTGTCGGCAGCAATGTCGATGGGTTTTAGAATAGCGTTGGCTTTGGCGTTGTAACGTTTGTTAGCGCGGTAGAACTGTCGGTAGAGATCGGTCAGTTTTTTAGGATGGTTGAGGGGTGAGTTAGCGGTCAAAATCCAGTTCTCCTGTTCAAAGTTGTAGGTGGCATAGGGGTCAAAGCAGGGGTAAAAGTGGTAAGCGTAGAGCCTGATTTTCTGGGGACTGGGGGCCTCGGCTTTTTGGCCTCGGCTCCACTTCGCGAGATAGGAAAAGACGTACAGTGGACTGGTTTCGATATCTTTTGCCAGTTCCGTAAAGCGTCCCCAGTTGGCGTCGTAACCCCCTTTGCCCTGCTTAGCGTTGACATCCATGTGGATGGCGTAGGCAGCAGTCAGCGTGTTAAGGGGAGCAGGGCGTTTGATGCCGCTCTCTTCCGTCCAGCCTTCGAGGATGAAGTCGAGCCGAAATCGGTCTCGGCCAACCAAAGTTCGGAAAGCATGGGGAGCACTGTCCAGAAAGACGCTTTCTTCGAATTCAGCTCCATCAGTAAACGGCGGAATGGGCGATTCGGAGACAACGGTTTTGACATCGAGAATCATCGGGAAGGCGAAAGCTAACCAACTGGGCATCACCCAGGATTCAGTATCGGTGCTGTCGCGACCTGGGGGAAGGGCCATGAAGTAGAAGGTGAGCGGTTTATCTTCGGGGTAAGAGAGTTTGAAGGTTCTGTCTCGTTTAAAGTTCGGGTCATCATCCGGCAACTGCTTGCGCTGAGCCAAGTCTTCTTCCATGAGAAAGGCATCAACGGTTTGATACTTTTCTCTGCTGAAATCGGCTTCTAACTGCTTGTTGATGAAGTGGTTCCGAATGCTCGTATCAAAGCGAGTTTGAGCAATATTGCTATAGGCCCGATGTAGAAACGAGTTCGTTTCAGGGGTGAAGTAGTAGGTCGGGTAGAAGTAGAGGTAGCGGTATTTGCCATCTTCAAATCGTTTGCCGACTGCCTGGGTCTGATTCATCAAAATCTGCCGCAGCATCATTTCAATGCCCGCAATGCTGGAGATGTTGCGTTTGGCGTTAGAGCCACCTAGGTGTTGTTTGTTGGTGTAGACCTGGGGCGTGAACAGCACAGCAGATTCCATCTGCTCGCTCACGGAATAGGGAGAATGGGAGATGGAGCAAATCATCTGCCGTCCCCGACCTGGCTTTTTGGCGGCGTTGTAGTAGGCCAACTCTTTTGAGAAGACATCCACTTGCTCGGAGGCTGAGGGTTCTTTGGTCTGGTTGGGCAGCATGACAACCTTGCTTACCCACTGCCGCACATCGCCCCAACCGTCGGAGACTGGATATTGAGCGACCACGGGTTGAGTGAGTTGGGTAATGTGGGCGATGACCTGGCTACAAGTGCCGCGCAAATCTTCAAGGCCAGGGTTCTGTTGGAGAAATTTTGCGGCCAAGAAGTACCATTCGTAGGGCACACCACCGCTATTGCCCTTGAGCTTCAGCTCCTTTAGTGTTTCATTGATGCGTTGAATTTCTCGAATCTGAAGAGAATAGTCAGCAAGTCGCCAAAATTCGGCTACTTTATGAATGATGTTGTCGGGCCATACCGCTGCATCAATGGAGGGCAGTTCTGGCAAGTCCTTTTGTATCTTGCGTTCTTGGGTGCGTTTTTTAATGAGTGCCTCAAGCTGATTCACTCGTTCGCCCCAGATTTTGCGGCTGATCAGGTCACCAAATTCAGCCAGTTGGTCGATCCGAATGTCGTCGCCGAAGGAGAAGTCATAGTCAGCAGAGAGGACACCTTTTTGCTGGAGAGCGATGAGGTTTTCACTACGCTTGCTGCCGACCGATCCCTTATTGGGGCTCAAAATTCGCAGGGTGGCATCCAAGGCTACGCCCATTAAGCCTGGATCATCAAAGAATAGGTTGTAATATTCGGCATATTTCATGCCTTTGCCATCCCGACCAAACCCAGTTTGGCGGAGGCGAAGCTGTCCAGCACAGAGGTCTTTGATGCTGGTGACAACGCGATCGGGCAAGGTTGCAGGGCTGATGGCAGGGGCTTCTCGCTGGGCGAGATAGATTACCCCCGTCGGTAGGTAAAGCAGCGGTGTGTAATGCTCTTGCTCTAAGGTATTGAGGCTGGTGTGGGCATCCATGAGGGCATTGTTGACCACGTTGGTTAGGACCCCTCGGTTTTCGGTAATGGCGTGGTAGGTAAAGCGTAATTGCCCATCACTAAGTCCGTGGATGATGTCGTTGAGGCTGGTATTTTCGGCGTCTTGAGGATGTTTGATGACGGAAGCGAGGCGATCAGCTAAGCAGGTGAGGTCAGAAAGGCAGCATAAGGTGCGATCGCCTAAGGCGGGTCGAAGACCATCGCGCAGCACCGGATTTAGCCCATCCTCAGACAAATTGAGGTTAGTGTCGTTCCGTCGCTGGGCGTTGTAGGCCAGAAACAACAGGTCATCGATGTACTGCTCCCAATCATTGGGCTGCTCAGGACAGATGAAGTGCCCTAGCTCAAGAGCTTTTGTCAGCACTTTAATAATGTCTCGATGTTCTTGAATTGAGCGCTTGCGAATGTCTAGTGCTGGATCGCGCCGGATGGCTCTGAAAGCTTCCGGCATGTCGGGAATCAGGTCATAGTTAAATTTCTCGAAATCGTGCAGGATGAAGCCAGAGATCAATAACCGACGTTCCAGTTCTTTTACCTGCCGCCTGAGCGTTGTATCGAGACGCTGGAGTCTGCGCTCAATCAGATTTGCTGGGAACAACCCATTCAGCAGATGCGTGTTGAGGGACTGATCAGCCGCATTATCACGACGAATCGGCTCTTTGCCTTCAGCAATGCGTTTAAGATTAACGACCCGATCTAGGTACTCAGCAAAGAATTTTCCCCCCTTGGCAGTCACACCAACGGTGTATTTCAGCAGCTTGGGCAATACTATCTCCGCAAAATCCTGCATTACCGCATCGCCGGGATTTTGACCCTGAATGGCTTCCCGCAAAAGCTTGAGGGTCAGGAGTTCGCGGGCAGCGGTTTCTACTGTTCTGTCGCTTGTTTCGTCGAGTCCGAAATCTCCTTCTAACCAAGAGTCATCGAGTTCTTCAAATTCGGTATCTTCGTGTTGGGTGTCTAGTAATGAAAGTTGTTGTGGCTTGCCAGACTGATTAGGACGTTCCATTCCGGATCTCCTGTAGATCAAAAACTGTTTTGTAGCGGTTGACTGCTTGTGCTACCCCAGCAGTTGATCAACCGTGAATTGAGTGTCGGTAAATGCCTGAAAGGCGATCGCCTGCCCTCGATGGAAGGTTTGCAACTGCTGGTAGCCTGCTTCACTGGGGTCTCGATATATCTGCACCGCTTCTGCATTGAGATCCATAATCCAGACTTCGGCGATATTGTCCTTGGCGTAGAGAGGAACCTTCACAGTCCGGTCAAACTCAATGGTGGTGTCAGAGACTTCAATCAAAGCAAAAACATCTTGGGGTTGAGGATGGCCATTTGCATAAAAGTCAGACCGCCGCTGAAGAATGGCAAAGTCCGGTTGTGGTTCTGACCGAGTGCTTAACTGGATGGGGTTTTGCACTCGCACGATCGCCCTGTTACCCAATTCC
Organism: Petrachloros mirabilis ULC683; assembly: GCF_009939295.1. Classification (GTDB taxonomy): domain Bacteria; phylum Cyanobacteriota; class Cyanobacteriia; order Thermosynechococcales; family Thermosynechococcaceae; genus Petrachloros; species Petrachloros mirabilis. The sequence continues at coordinate 14,971 of NZ_WVIC01000015.1, read as the reverse complement.
CTAACCAACAATTCAGTCAGTCGATCAACACAAGCGGCATGTTGCATACCAATGGGCGACATCTGAATAATTTCTCCCTGAAGTAGTTCAACGCGATCGCGATCGGTCAGAATACCGGACTCGATCATCTGGTGGTACTGCCCCACCGTGAATTTCTTTCGGAGAATTTGGATAGTCATAATGCTCTAAGGTTGACTGAAAGGGCGAATTCGTACTCGGTTTAACTCAGCGGTAACGATGGCACCTGTTGCCAATTCATCACCATAAAGCTCTAGCACCCGCAAACAAACGGCTCCTTGTTGTCTGCCGCTGAGATTGACTAACCGCACAATGCCACAGTGGGGAGTCCCTTTGACAATGGCTAATTCACCAAAATCTTTGTCGAGGGTAATGAGAATGCGATCCTCGCGGTAGGCCATCGCTAGAATCTCCTCATCACCTGGGTCTGTCTCCCATTCGCCAGACCAAATGACGTCGTGACCGGCAGTCTCCAGGGCAGATTTAACCCCACCCCACACGCAGGTATCCATAAGGATTTTCACTGCTGAGTCTCCACTAGCAGCGGCTCCACCCGCTCATGGGCAACCAGACGGTAGGCGTAGGCGATGCAGGCTAATACATCCTCACGCTCTAACCAGGGGTAGCCCTCTAGCAGAGTCTCGATGGTATCGCCTGCTGCCAACATGCCCAGGACATGCTCGACTGCCAGACGACGCCCTCGAATGATTGGCTTGCCGTTGAAGATTTGGGGATTAATCGTGATGCGGGTAAGTAGATCAGCATTTCCGCTAGAGGCTGAAGCTCCTGAGAGGCGGTATTCAAATTGGTTTCCAACTTTGCGCGTTTCAATCCTTGCTCCCTGTTCACGGGCTTGTTTAATAGTCGCTCCAAACCGCCAACCAATCCTACTAGATAAATCCTCTCCAGAATGCCAAACCCCATCGCTTAGCAATTCAGTTAATTGCTCCAATTTAGTTTTTTGAGAATCTTGGGTCATTTGTATAAACCTTGACAGGAAATGTTTTAACTGCCAGAGAGAGGGAAGCATTTCTAGAATTTACACTTTGGCTTCAGTTGGTTTCTTGGTGACTTAACCAACCTTTTGTGAAGGGGGTCGAGACTACCTATGCCTGAACTTAATGCCGAAAGCTTTTTGGTTCGCTTCCCTCTCGGTAGGGTTCCTCGGTTTTGCAGAAGAACCCTACGTTCGACATGGCGCTATGCTTTAAGCAGGCGGTACTTCCACTTCTTACCTTCGTTATCGGTTTTGATCGGATGTCCCTGGTAGCGAGCTTCCTTGATCGTGGCACCAAACCGCCAACCAACCTCGGATGCGAGTTCATCACCCCAGTGCCATTGATAATCGGAAAGGATATCGAGAAGTAAGTCCACTTTTGTTTTCTTTTTGGTATACATTTTTTGCCTCTTATATCAGTACAAACGAATTCCTCACCCTGATGGCTCGACCATAGCCAAATCGAAACTTACTGTCAAGAGAGTAAGTTTCAGAGTTATTTAACCAGTTAAATTTGTCAGAACCTATTGGAACCTGATATGTTGGATGTGTGAGGAGCCTATACGGAGCGCCTTCCCAAGCCCTTTCAGGGATTGAAATAAATACGTCTGCACTTACTGGCGTAAGCTCTTTCCTCACAGTCCGTACAAAATCCCTCATAGGGATTTCAACTACACAACCCATATCTCACCTCCATCGCCCCTAAATCGGTAGGCTAAGGTGTCAATCAGTAACGCTGACTGGCCAAATGCCACTGAGTAGGGTGAATCGGCGTCATGGACGCTGTATGAATCGCTGATGGGGTAGAGCTGGAAGTGCATGGGTAGCTGCAATCGCAGTCGCACCTCTCGCACGGGCTTGCACAGCACGTAACAGACCATGGCCTGCTGTTGCAATCGCTGGTTGATTGAACTTACCCAAGGATTATTTGGCTGCCAGACCTGTAAGCCGCGTAACACCTGTACCTTGTATGTATCGGCAATGGGCTGAAGGTCGCCGGGGTAAGTGAACGTCCAGTTCAGCCGCTCCTCTCGATAGCCTCGCAGCTTCATAAAGCCTAGACAGTACTCGAAGCGACCTTTGGCAATGGGTTGTCTGGTGCGGGTGGCGGTTTCCTTGAGGGTGTCTAGAAAGGCAGTCTTACTCCACATTTCGATTTCCAAGTTGCTGAGGATGCCGGGGAGGTCGTAGGTTTTGAAGCGATCGCGCTCCTCTGGCTCGGTCAAATCGTACAGGCCACATTGCAATGGGCTAGAGCCGCGAAAGCTGGTGGCATCATCGGCAATGGGGTTGCCCTTTTTACCTGAAAGCTGCCGCCAGTCATTGGCCCAGCCCATGGCTCGACCAGCTACTTTTTTGAGACGGGTGCCAAAAACCTGCTCGCAACTGTCTTGGAATCGCTGCAACGATCCGGCGTACTGCTGTTGGATGTGTGGGTGCTTTAGGTCAAATAGCAGTCGGAAGGATTGAACCGCGCCCCAGCGTTGGTAATAGCCCTCAAAGTCGTTGATCTGGCGATATTTTTCGCGGATCAGGGTCTGAAAGTGGATGCGATCGCACACCTCTCCATCAGCTAAAACTGCTTCTTCTCCCGCAAATAGCCGCTCCACAAAGAAGTTAGGCACCAAGGCATAGGCTCTGAAGCTATCAAAAGTAATAGGCTTTCCATCCTTCTCATAGCCATCGTGGCGACCTAGACGCCCCAACCGCTGGATGAAGTTGCCCGCGTCCGATGACTCAAAAATGAGGAAGTTAATTTTGAAATCGACTCCCACATCAATGGTGCTAGTGCCAATCACCAGGTCAGCGGCCAAAGATTCGGCCTTCTCTTGGCCGCCCGATAGCCCGGTGTTTTCCCGCACCATCAGGCCATGCTGGGCAAACATCTCCTTGAAAATAGGCGTCAGTCGCTTTACCGCAGCAATGGAATTGAGGATGATGGCTCCTTTGCTACCGGGATGCTCTAGAAACGGGTTGAGAATAGATCCTTGGTTCTCTTTCAGCCAGGTTTCAGACGCCTTCGATGTGGGCTCCATCGGCACAAAGTTTAAGTCGATAGCATGCGCTACCTGTCGCCAACCCTGGGCGGTGAGGCGCTCCGATTCGGCTTGGGTGCCTGGAAATTGATACTTGCCTGCCTCAATCGGGTTAATGACACGGCACCGAAAGCCTGCCTTGTCTAACCGCTGCAATAGGGCATCGCTGGGCGTGGCCGATAAAAATAGAAACTTCTTGCCCCGGTTAGTGGCTTGAATCAGCAGCATTGTATTGAGTACGCTGGCAATCTGGGGCGCTGCAAAGACATGAAATTCGTCGAAGATGAAGAGGCCAAAGTCCTTATCGATGCGGTTCCAGAGTTTATCGGGGTTATCTTTAGAGGTTAAATAAGCTCCCCGGTGGAGATAGTGGAAAATATCAGGGTTGGTGATCAAGACTTCTGATTGACCGGCTCGTGATGCGATCGCGCTTCCTTTTCGCAGTCCCTCATTCTCGGCATACACCTCCAACTCCGGCCCGCTCAACTGATTCACTCGTGGGGGAAGCGGAGGTTGAAACCGCCGAATGTAGTCCCTGATCTGAATGGCTTGATCGCTGGCTAGGGCATTGGTGGGATACAGCCCGATAGCAAAGATATTGCCTTGCAGTACGTCCAGGTATGCGGCCAAGCTTTTGCCATCTCCCGTCATAGCAGTGTTGAACACGACATCAGTGTGGGGGGCCTTTAAGGCTTTCAAGGTTTCAACCTGATGCCAAGAAAGCTGCCAGCCTGCGGGCACGCAAACATCGCTCGGAATTTCCTCAGCAGGGCAGGAGTGTACAGGACTGAGAGCAACTGAAGGCATGGGTCAGAGTCTCCATTTTGTATAGTAACTTTCTATGATTTGCTATAGTACACTTATAAAATTGAGTCTGCCATACAAAAACTTGAAATGCAAGTATAATTTTAAGGAAAGCCTGAGAGTGCCCAGGAAAAAAGAAACATTGACCTTATCAGTTCCGCCAGGAACCAAGGAAAAACTCGATGAAATTGCCGCACAACTGGGGTTTTATTGGGGTAAAAGCCCAAGCTCCTCAGCCTTAATTGCTGCGATCGCAGCCCATGACATCCATGTAGAAGCCCCATTGATCATTAGCTCTGGGTTGCGTGAGGCGCTTTGTCAAGCGGTTAAACATCTCCGGGATGCAGGTCAAATCGAGCTTGCCAAAAGTGTAATTACACTTTTGCTGACCTATGGTCAGTTAGCTCCCCCTCTGCGCCAGTCATTAATTCAACAAGTTAGCTCGCCTACAGAAGGATGGCGACTCGAAATTGAAGCTTATATCCAGCATCAGCAGCCTTTCTTACTTCTTTACAAAGATGCTCAGGGACAGGCATTAGAACTGACTGTCCGCCACGGGGAGATTTGCTTCTACGAGCGTCGATTTTACTTGCAAACCTGGTGTGATCAGGGTCTTCAATCTGCAAACCTGCCTGAACTGAGGCACAATCGCTGTTTACGCTTTGATCGCATTCAGGGTGTTTTATCCACCCAAGGATCCTGGCGAGGAGAATTTGATACTGTGAAAGTGAAATTACACTTCAAGGGGGTATTGGCTCAATCCTACGAGCCAAAGCCTCAAGACCTGTCGCAGCACCTTGAGAATGGCATCCTATGCGTTGAGCGTCTGGTTGTGAATGACTTTTGGTTGGTGCGAGAAGTATTACGTTACGGAGCAAATTGCGAAATTTTAGACCCCAAAGCTATGCGCGATCTGATTCACAAAGAACTCTTGGCCTTGTTGGAGACCTACAGGGGGTAGAGGTGGCGAAGCTGCAAGTGACTTACTCCCCACACCGATGCAAGCATAGGGTGTGGGCTTCTCCATGCCGTTTCCAGGACTTCGCGTAGTGAGGCGACGCCCAACCCCACTTGCAACCATTGTATCAAGCTTGGTCGGCTAGTCCGAATTGAGCGGAATACGCCGAAGACTGGCTATCCCAATCAACGCTGACCCTTTGGGTACAGCGCGGGGCTTCCCGCCGAAAAGCTAACTATCCAGAAAATGGGTTGCTGATTCCAATCCGGGTCAATTACGCTGAAGAGAGAATACACATGATTTTTCACTGTGTTGCTCTGGAGCTTATGGCAATCCTAAATCAGTTTTGAATAAAGGCACCCTGCATAACCCCTGGCTGTCGTCGTCCCCCCGCGCTTCGCGCCGCTGCGCTAGAACCAAAGGGAGACTACAGGGGAATAGTGCAAGGTCTCTAAACTTACAGTCATTTAGAACTGCTATAGCTAAGTGCGTGGATATGGCATCCGCAGTTATTTTAGAAGGCAAATCAGCATGAGTAAGGGGTTGAGAGCGCTACAGTCCTGGGGTGCAAAGCTATCCGTATTGGCGATGAGCTTGGCGCTGGTACAGAGTGGCTCAGCTCTGGCCCAGAGCGGATTTTCTGGATGGGGGTCTGGTCAGAACAATACTGCTGAGTCAATTTCCTATAGTGATTTCCTGGCTAAGATTGAGGCAGGCAATATAGAGCAGGTTGATATTTATGAAAGTCGGGGGATCGCCGAGTATACCCTGAAGAATCAGTCCAGTGATGAAGCTCCCCAACAAGTTCGGATCTTTGAGCGCGACCCTGAATTGATCGAAGCCCTGCGGCAGCAAGGGGTGAATTTCAATCAAGTGCCCAATGATGGCGGCAGTCCTTGGGTTGGAATTTTGACTCAGTTGCTGTTGGGATTTATTTTGATCAGCCTGCTGCTGATGTTTTTGCGTCGTTCGAGTAACGCCCCAGGGGGGCCAGGACAGATCTTGAATTTTGGCAAGTCCCGTGCCCGATTTCATATGGAGGCGTCAACGGGGGTCAATTTTGGAGATGTGGCCGGTATTGAAGAGGCCAAGGAAGAACTCCAAGAAGTGGTGACCTTTCTGAAGCAGTCAGAAAAATTCACGGCTATTGGGGCCCGCATTCCCAGGGGGGTGCTGTTAATTGGGGCACCGGGGACGGGAAAAACCCTATTGGCAAAGGCCATTGCTGGGGAAGCAGGTGTGCCATTTTTTAGCATTTCCGGCTCTGAGTTTGTAGAAATGTTTGTGGGGGTGGGAGCGTCCCGGGTACGCGATCTGTTCAAAAAGGCTAAAGAAAGCGCCCCCTGCCTGGTCTTTATTGATGAAATTGATGCGGTGGGTCGTCAGCGCGGGGCGGGTATTGGCGGCGGCAATGATGAACGTGAACAAACCCTCAATCAGCTTTTGACCGAAATGGATGGGTTTGAGGGTAATACGGGAATTATCGTCATTGCCGCGACCAACCGCCCAGATGTGTTGGACACAGCCTTGCTGCGTCCCGGGCGCTTTGATCGCCAAGTCATGGTGGATCTGCCTACCTATAAAGGACGCCTAGGCATTTTAGAGGTTCACAGCCGCGACAAAAAACTGGGGGAAGATATTTCCCTTGAGGCCATTGCGCGGCGGACGCCTGGGTTTTCGGGGGCGGCTCTGGCTAATTTGCTCAATGAGGCTGCCATTCTGACGGCTCGGCGACGAAAAGAGGCGATTACAACCTTAGAAATTGAAGATGCCATTGACCGAGTCACGATTGGGATGTCCATGACGCCGCTGATGGACACCAAGAAGAAATGGTTGATTGCCTACCACGAGGTGGGACATGCCCTACTGATGACGCTGCTCAAAAATACAGATCCGCTCAATAAGGTCACGATTATTCCTCGCTCGGGAGGCGTCGGTGGGTTTGCGCAACAGGTCTTTGATGAAGAGCGTGTAGACAGTGGTCTTTACAGCCGTGCTTGGCTGATGGATCAAATAAAAATCTACCTGGGTGGACGGGCTTCGGAGGTAGAAGTCTTTGGGGATGCGGAGGTTACTATTGGTGCCAGCAGCGATTTGCAGGCGGTGGGCAAGCTCGCCCGCGAAATGGTGACCCGGCTGGGGATGTCGGATCTGGGGCATGTTGCTCTGGAAAGTGAAAGCAATGGTGATGTCTTTTTGGGGCGGGACTGGAACTCTCGCTCGGAGTACTCAGAAGATATGGCGGTGAAGGTGGATCGAGAAATTCGAGAAATTGTCACCCACTGTTATGAAGAGGCTCGCCGTCTGATTCGAGAAAACCGTGATTTGCTGGATAAGTTGGTGGAAGTCTTGCTGGAAAAAGAAACCATTGATGGGGATGAATTTCGCACTGTTGTCAAGCAGTACTATACAGATCCCATTAAGGAGCCTGTCTTACCTCAGTTGCCGGTGGCCTGATTTGTCTCCCTCTACCGCTTATTTTTTGGTTGCCCATGGTAGCCGCGATCGCAGGCTAACCGGCAGCCTCAGTCAACTTCAACAGCAATTCCTGACCCTGAGGCCCAATCTTCTAGAGGTGGCTCCGCCTGTAGCCACAGGCACCCTAGAATTTGGGTCTGCCCCCCTAGCCGATCAGCTACGGCAATTTGGCCAGCAGGTATGGTCTCAAGGCATTCATCAGTTGCACATTTTGCCCTTGTTTTTACAGCATGGAGTGCATGTGCGCGAGGATATTCCGGCTGCGATCGCAGAAGCTCAGCACACCTTACCCCCGCCCCTCAAGCTTCAGCTCAGCCCCATTCTAGGCTCACATCCGGGCTTCGCTGCTGCCCTAGGTCAAACCCTGATGGCAGAGCAGGTTGACACCTGGGTGCTGTTGGCCCATGGCAGCCGTCGGCCCGGAGGCAATCAACCTGTAGAGCATCTAGCTACAAAACTGCAAATAGCCACCGCCTATTGGTCGGTAGACCCCTCTCTGGAGCACCGAGTTCAAGAGTGCTTGGCTCAAGGCCATCATCGCATTGGCGTGATTCCCTACTTTTTGTTTCCAGGCAAAATCACCGATCGGATTGCCACCTGGATAACAGAACGGCAACATCAAGCATGTCAAGCTGGAGTCAACTTAGACTTCGTTTTAGCCAATCCCCTTAACACCCATCTGTCCCTCGCTTCTCTCCTCTGGGATTTGATTCAGTTAAGAATTTCTTAAGATTTGCCATAGAGCTTGTTATGATGGCGGATACATTACCGCATCCAGAAGGCATGAGTTTAGGTAAAGTTTATTTAGTGGGTGCCGGGCCAGGCGATCCAGGGCTGTTGACCCTAAAAGGGAAAACCCTGCTGGAATGTGCCGATGTGGTTCTCTTTGATGCCCTCGTCAGTCCCGAAATTTTAGCCCTGATCAACCCCCAGGCCGAGCGCATCCATGTGGGCAAGCGGCGGGGTCGGCATTCCCGGTTTCAAGGCGAAATCAATCAATTACTAATTCAAAAAGCCCAAGCTCATTCGGTCGTAGTGCGGCTTAAGGGGGGCGACCCCTTTGTCTTTGGCCGGGGGGGTGAAGAGCTAGAAGATTTAGTGACCGCAGGGATTTCAACCGAAATCGTCCCCGGTATTACGGCTGGCATTGCCGTTCCGGCCTACGCAGGTATTCCCCTCACCCACCGTCACCACAGTTCTTCGGTAACTTTTGTCACCGGCCACGAACAAGCCGGCAAGTACCGCCCTGCAGTGAACTGGCGGGCACTGGCTCAAGGGTCAGAAACCATCGTCATCTATATGGGCATTCACAACCTACACCATATTGTGTCCGAACTTCAGCAGGGGGGATTGAGTCCCCAAACCCCCATTGCTCTGATTCGTTGGGGCACCCGCCCGGAGCAAGAAGAATTGATCGGCACCCTAAAAACTATCCTGAGCCAAATGGAGACGGTCCAGTTCGAGGCACCTGCGATCGCAGTCATTGGTTCCGTCGTGCAGCTCCACGACACGCTCAACGTCTGCCGCCCGCTCATGTTTAATTGCCTAATGGTTTAGGCAACTGCTCCCCACTCAGCTAGGCCAATTTCTAGAGAGTTTGATTCTACTTATAGCGGTTCTCACCTGAGTGAGGTACGGGGTGTGGGGGTGGAACCCCCACGCAGGGGGCACTGCCCCCTGCACCCCATCTACTCCATTGATCTGTAAACCGCTATATACCGAGAGAGATAGCACCATCCCCTTCAATCTAATTCGGTTGGCGGATTACATGAGTGCTCTAATTAAGCTTGAATAGAAAAAGATTTATTCAGTAGGCAACCACAGCGTTAAGTTTGTAGTTATTAGCGTTGTACAAAAATGATCTGAGTTTCAAGTTGAGGAACCCACCTCCCTTGCCAAGGGTCATTTGTCCATTTCTGCTGACCTTTCCAAGCAGAGAATTGCTCAAGACATTAAAGCATTTAATTATGCATCAGCATCATTATCAACACCACCGCCCAACCTCCAATTCACGAGCCCCTTACTCAAAAGCCGGTACTACCCTTGAACGTTTGCCAACTCCAGCCCCTGTCAAACAATGGTTAGGTTATCCAGTGAAGCGCACAATTTCTGATGCCCAGGGACAGATCATCATAGAAGTCGGTGATCTGGTGACGCATCAAACTCTCAGACGCGCCTGGGAGGCAGGGGTTCACAAGCAACTGGTGAATGCCCTGTACCGAGGATAGTAGTCCACTGGTAGATTGGCTCGTTAGGTTCAGCCTATGTCCTAAAACTTGGCCACAGCAATGGCCGTAGGCGTAGCTCAGGCTTTGTCTGTAGGCTGGCTGGAAATTAGTGCATCTATTACGGTGAACCCCTAGCGGTTCATTTTGCGCTTAAGCTCCTCAAGTTCTGACTCCATTTCCCATTGCTTAAATTGAGTCTCTAGGGGATCCGGCTCAGCACTTGTTGAAGTCCAGGTTGACCCCGAAGTCCAGGGTTGGCTGCTGGTCTGAGACCCAGCAGCAGTTTGATTGGCTCGGCGCTTGGCGACCACCTCCTGTCGCCGCTTCTGAATATCCTGATGCAGCGTCTGCGTTTGCTGAATCCGCTGGCGCAACACTTCCATTTGTCCCCATTGTTGGTTGCCCTGACGCAACAGCGCAGTTTCTCGTTCTCGGGCTGCTTTCGCCAAGTCAGGTCGTCCAGCTACCTCTGCTTTTTGAATTCGAGGATGCCAGCGTTGAATTTCTTGGGCTGTTGCTAAAATGGCAGCCTGCTGTTGCTGCTCTTCAACCTGTAAGCTCTTGAGCAGCCGGAGGGTATCGACCTCTTGCTCTTGGAGCTTGTCGTCAAGAACTTGAAGCTCTAGATGGGGGTTGGCTTGCAAAAACTCATCGAGTCGCTCCTCTAGGAACCGACTTACATCGTCAAAAACGCTCATGGGGCATGGATCCTGAATACCTGACCCATTCTGGCATTGTCCCGACCTCAACTGCTATACCCCACGGGTGAAAGGCGCAGGCCGCCGCTTAAAAGTTTTGTCCAACTGCCAGTGCATGAACGCTTCCATTCCGTTGCACCATCGCCTTATCGCCTTCAATCCTGACCAAGACTAGGCCACTTTCGTCCAAAACCTCTCCTGGACTGACTCGACGTGTGGCACCATTGTTGGAGACAAGTGCCACAGACTGCTCACCCATTTCTACAACCCCAATCAAGGTTTGTTGCGAAGCGCCTGGGGTGGTCAGAGGGGTGACTTTCGCAACATTGACTTGAGCCGGATTTGGATGGGTGTTGGCTTGGGGAGAGTTTGGAGCCGTTGAGGAGGGGGGAGCTGATGTTGATTGAGGGCTAGCCTGGGGGCTAACCTGAGGACTGGGAGGTTGATAAAGCGGCACATAGACCCGCTCTACACCAGGGGGAACTTGCCCCGAGGCAGTATTGGCAATATCTACTTTGGGTACCCCAGGTAACGGTGCAGCCCCAGGGGTATCTGCGCCGGACGAAGCGACTTGGCCTGCTTGATCAATGCGCTCTAGGGATCGCTGTACATAGGCAGCAAAGCGAGCATTTTCGGGATTGATCACAGGGGCTTCTGTTGAGGCGGCTTCCATGGGCAGATTGGCTTGAGCCTGCTGCCGCAGACTGAGCTGAGTACCCACCCAAAGACCTGCCGCAGCCATCATACAAAGGCAGCCCAGCCCAAACCAAACTAACCGAGCCGGAGACTCTGGCTCTGATTCAGGCAAAAAATAAGGGGCTTGGGGAATCTGGGTACGGGGATCGACCGTAGACTCTAAGTGTGCATAGGGAACAAAGAGCTCGTCGGTGGGACGCTCTGGCGATTTGGGCAGTGGGGGCTGGGCTACTGCTAGGGCACCGTGAGGAGGCAAGGCTTTTTGGGGTTGCTCCAGGTTTTGCTCTAGCTCTTGAAATAGCTCATCCATGAGGCGAGCCGCGTTGGCTTCTAAGAGCGAGGTGCCAGACTGTTTGAGGGATGAATCTAACTTTGGTTGTGAATCCATGGATTTGCTGAAATCGTCAACCATGATAAGCCTCTTGTGAACGATAAATGGGGGGTACATTTGCCATAAATTTCATTCCTAACCCCTTACACTCAGACGATCAAGACATAGAGGTCGATGACTCTAGCCTTGATTTCGACAACTTTCAAGATCTGAGTATACCGAATAGTATTCACCCCAAAGACCGGAAACTTTCAACTGCTCTGTCCTTGGTAGGGATGCCAACGGCCTAGAGCCAGTGCAGCATTCTGTCCCCCAAACCCAAAACTCAGACACAGGGCGGCTTCACAGGGGGCAGGGGTCGGGTCACGGATGAAATTGAGCGGTGCGCAGGGATGGCGCAAGCCTACACAGGGGGGCAGCAGTTGGTGCTGAATTGCCAATAGGCAAAATGCTGCCCCAAAGGTGCCAGAGGCTCCTAAGGTGTGGCCGGTGGCTCCTTTGGTGGTGCTCAACGCTACGCTGTTGGGAAAAATCCTTTGGACAAGCTGGGCTTCGGCGCGATCGTTTAGGTGTGTGGCTGTGCCGTGGGGGTGAATGTAATCTAGGGTTTCAGGGGTTAATCCACTTCGCCTCAGGCAGTCTTGGACGGCAGCGGTTGCCCAACGACGGGTTTGCTCTGGTGTGCTGAGGTGATAGCCATCTGCGGTTAAGCCATATCCCAGTAGTTGACCATAGATGGGAGCGCCTCGGGCTAGGGCAGATTGTGGCTGCTCCAGCAGCAGGAAGGTTGCCCCTTCACCTAAGACAAATCCTTCGCGATCGCAGTCAAAGGGATAGGCACCGGTTGTGGCCAATGTCCCCATTTTCAAAAAGCCTGCTAGGGTCAGGGGCGTGACTGGGGCTTCGACGGCTCCCACCAAAACCTGCTGACAGTGCCCCATTTGAATTAAGGCCATCCCCTGGGCAATCGCCCACAGTCCTGTGGCACAGGCTGCCCGAGGAGACAAAACCGGCCCTTGGGTGTGAATGTGATGGGCCACCCAACTGGCAGGAGACTGGCCATAGAGCTGCAAAAAATCCATCCCCAAGTCCTGCCCCTCAGCCGAATATGCGGCTAGGTTTTCCCAGCCAGCCTGGGCACCGCGACTGGAGCCGATGACCACGCCACAGTCCCCCAGCGGCGGTATCAACTGGGCATCGGCCAAGGTAGCTGTCAGGGTTTGATCTAAGAGGGCGTAAATTGAGGTGGGTTGAGCACCCACCAGCGCCAAGGGCAGGGGAGGGATCTCTTTAAAGGGCTGCTGAATTTGGATTCCAGAGACCTGAGCCAGAAGCTGTTGCCAATGCTGCGCTGGCGACGTACCCAAGGCTGAAACCATCCCCATGCCGGAAACTACGATAGCAGTCATGGTCGTGCCTGAGGCTTATGTCCTCAACAGACTGTTCAGGAACAACCTCTTTAGGAGTCGCTGAGGTTCTCTATGCCTTCGGTAACAGTGGCTCGATCTAAACGATCGCCCTGCTGAATTTGGTCTACTACCTCCATGCCGTCGGTAACATAACCAAACACGGCATAATTGCCATCCAGAAACTCCACGTTAGCCAGGGTGATATAAAACTGTGAAGACGCCGAGTTAAGAGCCTGCGATCGCGCCATCGCCACTGCGCCGCGACGGTGAACCAGTTGGGGGCGCATGCCGGGGCTGAGGGTCTGCCCATAAACCGGTTCACTAGCCCCTTCTGGCAAAATTTCCAAGGGGATATTTCGCTCTTGACCCGACTCGGGATCTACAAACCCCCCTTGTCCAAGCAAATTCTCAGGCACATTGGGGTCTTTACTTTGGGGATCACCCCCCTGCACCACAAACGGCTCTGGTTCTCGCACCACCCGGTGAAACAGGGTGCCATCGTAAACACCTCGCTGTACCAAGTCCACAAAATTGCCTGCTGTCATGGGAGCCTGATCGCCATTCAGCTCCAGTGTAATGGACTCCCCCTTCAGCTCTAAAACCACCGTCGCCGTTCCCTGCAATTGGGGACGAGCCGCCTCAGTCATAGGCGACAGCGGCTCCGGGGCAGGGGCAGGAGTCCGTGCCCCTACATCGTTCGTCTGGGCATTACAGGCAATCACTGCCAGTACCAAGCCAGACAAAAGGAGTACACGTAAGCAGTTTGAAAGTACTTTCATTGAGATACATCAAAAACTTCAAATTACTACAAGACAGGGCAGTTACCATTAGACCAGCCAAAACTGCCCCGATCCGAAGATGTTAGAGACTCACCAGACCTGCATACATCAACTCAAAATCAGAAGCCTTCCATGGGCACACCCACAAATCGGGCAATCGCCGCAGCTTGATCCTCAAGCTTAGCCAAGGGTAAGGGTTGACCCACCCGCGTCAAAGGAATATCCCCACGCCCCTTAATGCGAAGATACAGCGTTCGCTTTGGGCTTAGCCCTTCTCGAATGTAAATTCGCACCGACTGCACATCTTGAAAGCGACAGTTCACCGATAGCTGACGATTCTTACCTGGGTACCCCCAGCGAAAAATCCGCACCATCTCATCGACAGCATCAAACTCGTTGTAGCCACCGCCAACATCCCAGGCAATGACCAGCCAGAGGTAGGTAGCCAGCAACACCCCGGCCACCCCATAAAAGGTCATAGCCGCCCCTTGGGGGAAAAAAGGCAAATCCATGGCTCGCCCCATCGGCAGCAAATTGGCATGGAAGTAACTTGAGAGACCTGCCAAGAGAAAACCAGTCCCCCCCATAGACACAATCGTCGCCCACCAATAGTTGCTAAATCGACGCGACCCTAGCACTTCATAGCGCAAAACCTGATCCTGTGCTGTAGATTGAACGGTCATGTCAGTTACTTTTGTCATTGCAAACCCAGAGCATCGACAGCACCGCAAGGCACCAATCTTGAGTATAAGCCGCTACGCTCCTGAAGACTGACTCAAGATTTGCTGGCCAAGGAAGAGGCCGGACTCAGGGGGCTACACAATTGACTAAATCAAGACAGCCGATTCCCAAATATCCCTTTGGGAAGGCTGCCCCGCCAACATTTAACATTTCTTTATGTCTTCTCCGGTGATGATTCTGGTGCCAACGGGGGACACCACGACTCGATGCCACACCTTTTGGCTTGGGCAACAACGCCAAAGCCAAGACCAGACAGGAAGTTTTGCGTTGTCCTCTTGTAACCTTGATACCTAAGAAGGCTTCTCGGATTTTGCCGAAGCGCAGCCGTGTCAGGCCGTCCGTTTTCTGAGAGAATGGGGTCGGAACTTGATATTTCGTAAAAATTCCGTTATCAAAAAGATCAAGCAAAATTGGTTTGAACTGGAGCATCCCCCTTACTAGGGGTCTTTGCAGCGCTTAACCCTAGATCAGCTTTCAGGCATCATCCTGATTTCTGGCTTTGAGTTCAATGCTGCAAGCGATGTTCCAACTGCCGAGCTCATTTTTTCATGTCAGCCCAATATGGGTACTAAATCTGAAATTATTGAGATGAGCGATCGCTACCAACCCTATGGGACAGTAGCTATGTCAAACTAGAACAACACACTCGGCGGCTTGCTAGCATTCCTGTCTAGGAAACGGCAAGTATAGTTAAACGTTTTGTAAACTTTGCAACTTTCAAGCTTTGAGCAAGAGGGTTTATCTCCATGACCATAGCAGTCGGACGCGCACAGGCAGAGCGAGGATGGTTTGACATCC
>NZ_WVIC01000014.1 GCF_009939295.1 Petrachloros mirabilis ULC683 | reverse complement strand
ACCGCCACTGCATCGAAGCGGTAGGCTTGGGCGTTGGCGGGCGGCTCACTCAATAACTCAAATATAGCGATCCTAAATGATTTTTAAACTCAAAGTCTATGAGTTTAAAAATCATTTAGGATCGCTATACACCGATTGATATTTCCGCAGGCAATGATCAACTCCCGCTCAGTACAGTTTGTGGAGAAGTGCAGTTTGATGATATTACGTTTGCTTACAACGGACGAAATCCTGTTTTCAAAAGTCTCTCTTTAACAGTTCCATCTGGAGCAACAATTGGCATTGTCGGTGCAACTGGATCAGGCAAAAGTACGCTCGTCAAACTACTGTTACGGTTCTACGAAATCCAAGGCGGACAGATTTTAATTTGAGACAGCTTGGCTTTTTGTAAAAAGTAGTTGACGGAGGTGAGGGTAATCGCCTAAATTGGTAAAATTCCAGTCTTGCATCTGTCTACACTACTGCATGCAACGGAACGGAGCATCACGCTATCTGCACGCTTATTTTGCATGGCCATCCACTGATGCAAATGACGTTAGGGTACCCTTTCCGCTTGCGGCAGGGAGGATGCCACTTTGATGGATGACGAATGTCGGACAGTTGATTGGGGTTAAATTTTGAGGGTCTCCAATCCATCAAAGTTTTCCTGACTGAACACTAGAGCAGATTTTCCAGGCCTTTTGGCAACGATGCAAACCCTAGTAGTCAAGATTGGCACGTCCAGTTTGACAAATCCGGAAACCGGTCATCTAGCACTGGCTACAGTTGCAGCCCTAGTGGAAGTTCTCTGTCAATTGCGCCATCAAGGCCATCAGGTGGTGCTGGTGTCCTCTGGGGCAGTAGGGATTGGCTGTACCCGCTTAGGGCTAGAGCAGCGCCCCCGCCACATGGCTCTCAAGCAGGCGGTGGCGGCGGTGGGTCAGGGTCGCCTGATGCGGATTTACGATGACTTTTTTACTAGCTTGCAGCAGCCTATTGCCCAGGTGCTTTTGACCCGTAGTGATTTGAGCGATCGCAGCCGCTACATTAATGCGTCTAACACGTTTCAGGAGCTGTTTAAGTTGGGGGTGATTCCGATTGTGAACGAGAACGATACGGTCTCAGTGGATGAACTCAAATTTGGCGACAACGATACGCTGTCTGCTTTGGTGGCTAGCCTGGTTGATGCTGACTGGTTGTTTTTGCTGACGGATGTAGATGGCCTGTACTCCGCCGATCCACGGACTCAGCCTGATGCTCAGCCGATTGCGGTGGTTGAGCGCATCGACCAACTTGAAGACCTGCAAGTGCAGGCTGGGGGACAAGGTTCGCGCTGGGGAACGGGTGGCATGGCCACTAAAATTGGGGCGGCTGCGATCGCAACCAATGTGGGTATTCGCACCGTGATTACCCAGGGAAAGACCCCCGCTAACCTGGCCAAAATTTTAGGGGGTGCCGATGTGGGCACCCGGTTTGAGCCTCACCCCCAGCCCATTACTGCCCGTAAACGCTGGATTGCCCATGCCCTGACCCCTGCGGGTCGCCTGCTCTTGGATGCAGGTGCCATTCAAGCCATTACCGAAGCTGGAAAGTCCTTGCTGGCTGCGGGGATTCTCGCTGTCGAAGGGGACTTCCACAGCCAGGAAGCTGTGCAAATCTGCGATCGCAGCGGCCAGGAAGTGGCGCGGGGTCTAGTCAACTACAGTAGTGCTGAACTCCAGCAGATCCAGGGCTGTCGCTCCGAAGAGATCCCTGGCATCTTGGGCTACGCTGGGGCTGAGACGGTGATTCACCGGGATAACCTGGTTCTCAGTAGTTAACCAGAGCTGGACCCAACCCTAGCGTGCGGGCAATTTGCTTGGGGGTAAGTTGCTGCGATCGCAGGGCGTGAATTTCCTTAACCTGATCACTCTTAAGTCCCCCAGAATGGGTGATTTAGGGGGCAAGTGCAAGATCTAAGCAACTTCTCAAACAAGCTCTGAGCGATACAGTTAACAGACTCCTTAACCTTTAGATAAAAATTACTTAACTTTTTCTTCCCTTTACGTTAACCTAAGGGCAACCAATGGATCAGGTGACTCAGGGTTATGACTGATCCTGACTGTCCTGTTGGAAGGATGCCATCTAGGTCAGTGCTCCTTGTTAGTACCGGGCAATAGGCTCGACCTCACCCCTCAATCGTCCATTGGTGGACATTCACCGGGAGGGAAGTCATGGGCGATTCCTGGAAATTTCGTCTAGGTCAAAGCAAATGAGTAGCAATTCCTTAGCGCTGGAATTGCTCTCTCGTTCGCAATTGCAGGCATACTTGGCGGAGTCCTTGACCCCCATACTGCCACCCCAAACGATGGGTGGCCTTGAGGCGATGGCGATGGACTCAGAGGCCGTCGGCAGCACGTTCAAATTTATGATCAGGGATGCTCAAGGAGCCCCCGCTGCGGTTGTATTGTGTTCACCCCCGATAGACCCAAAGCTAGTTGCCCTGGGAGCTCAACGAACCCGTCTGGCTCAGGCAGCCGTAACTGAGAACTTAAAAATGGCAATTTTGGCACCTATCTACGAAGGGGCTGTGTTGGGACTGGGACTCAGTTATGCCGTTTTCCCCTATCATCAGCCCCTAGCCCAAGGTCTGCTGAAGTGGTGGTTACAGCGCACACTGATCACTTCTGACCTTTTGAAGCTGGCCTATCAGCTCACGGCACAAACTCGTAGCCCTGTTAGTTCTGGGAATCGTCAGGCTCGGTTTGTGGCTCCCTTACAGCACCTTGCCCATCTTCCATCCATGCCAGCATCTTTACAGATTGCAGCGAAAGAAACCCTGTATCGATTGCAGACCCACCAGTGGCATCCTGACTTCGTTCTGATGCACGGGGATCTGTGGACTGGGAATATCCTTCTGAATCGCTCCCTTCCCAGAGGTGCCTTTAGCCCATTTGTGATCATCGATTGGTTTGGGTCGCAAGTACAGGGGTACGGAATTTATGATCTGATTCGCCTAGCTCAATCTATCCAGCTTAGCCCTGCCAGGCTGTTGCGCCATTTACACCTGCATTGTGCAGCGCTTGAGTGTGATCTGGTAGATGCCCGGAGCCATCTGGTCACGGCGTTGGCTCATTTCAGTGTTGATTTAGGGCATTTTCCGGTTGAGAAGTTTGTGATTGCGGCAGAGCGGTGCCTGAAAACCTTTGACCAAGCTGTATCAAGCTGATTTTCAGCCTCTATAGTGATCTGAATTCTTCTATAGCGGTTCTCACCTGAGTGAGGTACAGGGTGTGGGGGTGGAACCCCCACGCAGGGGGCAGCGCCCCCTGCACCCCATGGACTCCATCGATCTGTAAACCGCTATAAGATGGTTGAGCAAGCTTAGAAGATGACTGATTGGAATGAACGTTTTGCAAGATCAAGTTGCAGTGGTGACGGGTGCCTCACGAGGCATTGGTCGAGCAACTGTGTTAGCCTTAGCCGCCGCAGGCGCAAAAGTTGTTGTAAACTATGCCAGCTCCAGTACTGCCGCTGAAGCAGTTGTGAGTGAAATTGTGACCCAAGGCGCAGAGGCCGTCGCAATTCAAGCAGATGTTGCTCAGAGTGCTCAGGTCGATGCTTTGGTCGCCGCTGTTATGGAGAAGTGGGGGCGCATTGACATTTGGGTCAATAATGCCGGTGTGACCCGAGACA
Organism: Petrachloros mirabilis ULC683; assembly: GCF_009939295.1. GTDB lineage: Bacteria > Cyanobacteriota > Cyanobacteriia > Thermosynechococcales > Thermosynechococcaceae > Petrachloros > Petrachloros mirabilis. Next base: position 88,563 of record NZ_WVIC01000014.1, on the reverse strand, counting down.
CTCTGCTCTTGCGGATGAAGCCCGAAGATTGGCAAGCGGTCATTGATATAAATCTGACCGGTGTTTTTCTGTGCACGCGAGCAGTCAGTAAAATTATGTTGAAACAGCGTGCCGGTCGAATTGTTAATATCACTTCTGTGGCAGGCTTGATGGGCAACCCTGGTCAGGCAAACTACAGTGCAGCCAAGGCTGGGGTGATTGGGTTTACAAAGACTGTAGCTAAAGAGCTGGCCAGTCGAGGGGTCACCGTTAATGCGGTTGCCCCAGGCTTTATTGAAACTGATATGACCCATGGCCTTCAAGCTGAAGAAATTCTGAAATTTATTCCCCTTGGGCGCTATGGCCACCCGGAAGAAGTGGCGGGCATGATCCAGTTTTTGGCGTCTGATCCAGCCGCTGCATACATTACAGGCCAGACTTTTAACGTCGATGGGGGGATGGTGATGCAGTGAGCTTATGGAGTTTGAGCCAGATCTGATACAATCTGTGCCACTATGGATAGCGCTATGTGATTGGCAAAGCTGAGCTGCGATCGCACCCTAATTTTTGGTACCTTAGTATTACTCAGCACTCCCTTTGCTGCTGATTGCAGATACTGTAACCGTTGCCAATAGACAAGCTGTACCCTGGCCGCTGCAAATCGTCTCTAGTCCTCCCGGATGAGTCTTCCCCGCATCCACCCCGACACCATCGAGCAAGTGCGCCAGACCGCAGATATTGTGGATGTGGTGTCAGGGCATGTTGTTCTGCGTAAGCAAGGGCGGGGGTTTGTAGGCTGCTGCCCCTTTCATGACGACAAATCCCCCAGCTTCAGCGTCAGCCCCGAGAAGCAGTTTTACTATTGCTTTGGCTGCGGAGCCGGAGGCAACGCCTTCAAGTTTTTGATGGAGCTAGAAAAACGCTCCTTTGCCGAAGTCGTGTTGGACTTGGCTCAGCGCTACCAGGTGCCGGTACAAACCCTAGAAGCCGAAGAAACCCAAAAACTAGCGCGTCAGATTTCCCTGCGAGAGCAGCTTTACGAAATTCTGGCCATTTCCTGTCGCTTTTATGAGCATGCCCTGCGTCAGCCGGGGGGTCAAGCCGCATTGACCTACGCTACCCAGTCTCGCCAGTTGAGTAACGCCACCCTGCAACAGTTTCAAATTGGCTATGCCCCCGCTGGGTGGCAAAATCTTTACGATTATCTAGTTGTCCAAAAGCGGTTTCCGGCCAATCTAGTCGAGCAGGCGGGGCTAATCATGCCGCGCCAATCTAGTGAGGGCTACTACGACCGCTTCCGCGATCGCCTCATGATTCCGATTCATGACTTGCAAGGGCGAGTGGTTGGGTTTGGCAGCCGCACCCTCACCCACGAAGAACCCAAGTATCTGAATTCCCCAGAAACCGAGATTTTTAATAAAGGCAAACTGCTCTTTGGTCTAGACAAGGCTCGTCAGGCCATTGTTCGTGAAGATCAAGCAGTGGTGGTTGAGGGCTACTTTGATGTCATTGCCCTTCATGCTGCGGGTATCACCCATGCCGTTGCGGCCATGGGCACCGCCCTCAACGTGGAGCAAGTGAAGCAACTCTTGCGCTACACCGACTCAAAGCAAGTCATCCTCAATTTTGACGCCGACCTAGCGGGTGGGCGAGCGGCTGAGCGCGCCATTACCGAAGTTGAAGCACTAGCCTACCAAGGGGATGTGCAACTACGGGTGCTCAATCTGCCCAACGGTAAAGATGCCGATGAGTTTTTGCAGGAGGCCACCGCCGCCAGCTATCGACAACTGCTGGCTGAGGCACCCCTATGGCTCGACTGGCAAATTCAGCGGGCTCTGGCTGGTCGTGATCTCCAGCAGGCCGATCAATTTCAGCAGGTCACCCAGGCCATCGTGGCGCTGCTAGGCAAACTGCCGGATGCCACGCTCAGAACTCACTACATTCATCACTGTGCTGGGCTCCTGGCTCAAGGGGATGGACGCCTCTCACTGCAACTCGAAGAAGCACTGCGGCAACAAGTTCGCGGCCAGCGCTGGCATGGGCGCTCCAAAAAGTGGCAACATCCAGCCGACTATACGCTCCAAGAGACCGCCGAAGCCCAATTATTACGGATCTATCTGCATTGTCCCAGCGCTCGCCAACTGGTTAGAGAGGCGCTGCGCGATCGCGACAACCTCGAATTTAGCTTTGAGCACCATCGCTTCCTGTGGCACCACATCCTTACCCTTGAAGAAGCAGCAGCCCAACCTCAAGCTGATTTGCCTCACCCTGAACTGGAGGAGCGCCCCACCAATCTAGACCTGATTACGGCGCTACAAGATCTCTGCACAGAGTATTCTCAGGAGTTTCAGCGGATTGCTTCACTGCTACAGCTAGACGAAAAAACAGCCCTAGATATTTTGCGACCTCGCCTCTCTATTCAAACCGCTGCCACTTGTATCGAGCGAATTTTGTGCGAGAAGCGCTGTCGTCATTTCCTCAACCTGCTCGAATCTGCCATAGCGACTGCTGCCCAACATCCTAGCCGCACCGTGGTCTTCCGAGCTTATCTCGCCCAAACCCTAGCCCAAGAAGGTGATGTAGCTCCCGCCCTGCTAGCTGAAGAAACCCAATGTCTCCAAGAACTGGAGGAATTGCGGCGACTCTACTACGAAGAAAAACGCCATCTCCAGCGACTCGATCAACAGCGCTGCATTCGCCTAGCCGATCTCACCGAAGTGGCCAGTACACAACTACTGCCCCCCTATAACGAGCGAGAGGCACTTTCAGAGCAGTGACTACGGCTCGCCACTTCAACACCTGAAAGCCCCGCATATCAACCAACCTGCTCCAACATTCCTCGGCTGAGTTGAGTCAGATATTGCTGCAAGCCACCGAGCCTCTGTGCCATTAAGTTAAGATAGAGGACGCTAGATTGACCTGCTGTTCACTAAATAGACCATGGCTCCCCAAAACCCCTCACTCCGAGAAGCGCGCATCACAGACTTGGCTCCGATCATTCCCCATCGTCGGGATGCCTCGATTCTGAATTGGTTGGAAGGAACTGGCCGACTGATGGAACGAGAGGGAGCTGACCGTGCCCTCCTCAGCGATTCCGATGATATGGAAGAAATCAATGCCCTTATGTCTGGCGATGATGCTGACTTTGAGGAGGATGATTTGGGGGGCGATGACGACGACTAACTCAAACGCCAAAAAGTCAGGATAGAAATTTTGGGCAACTGCGGCTACGATTGATGCCGGAAAGTGGATCTCATCCCAAAGGAAAGCATCTGGTGTTACTCAGCAAAGTGGCCGCGGCAACGCCCCGATTCTCGGGCAAAAAACTGTTTCATCTATTGTTCATCAGTCTAGGTTGTGCTGCACTCATCCTGGACTGGTCAGCCCAACGACTGACAACGCCCTGGGTCTCGGTTTTGATCCCTTTCGGGGTCAGTGCGCTGGTGGTTTTGGCGGTTGGGCATCAGGGAGTGCCCCTATTACGCCGTCTTAAAGCGGCTCAGATTATCCGTGAAGATGGCCCCCAAACCCATCTCAAGAAAGCTGGCACACCCACCATGGGGGGTGTTTTTTTTGTGCCCGTGGCTCTGGGTCTGGGGGTGCTGTTTGCTCAGGTTGGGCTAGGACAGATTTCTGGGGCTGCGATCGCCACCCTCCTACTCACCTTGATCTTAGGAAGTGTCGGCTGGTTAGACGATTGGCAAGTCTTACGGCGACAGTCCAATAAGGGCATTTCTGCCCGACTGCGCCTGGGCATTGAACTAGCCTGCGGATTAGGATTTGGCCTTTGGTGGCTGATTCAAGATCCGAGCTTGGGTACCCTCCAGTTTCCTTTGGGGTTGAGCCTATCCATTGGTCTAGGTTTTTGTGGGTTAGCGGCCTTTGTCGTTGCTGCTGAGAGCAACGCTGTCAACCTCACCGATGGCATGGACGGTCTAGCGGCGGGTGCCTGTGCGATCGCCCTGCTGAGCATGGCCGTGATTGTTGCCCCCCAAGATCCAAGTTTAATGGTGCTCGCCGCCTGCATGAGTGGAGGGTGCATGGGCTTCCTCGGCCACAATTACAACCCCGCCCGGGTCTTCATGGGCGATACCGGCTCACTGGCTCTAGGCGGGATGCTAGCCGCCCTAGGACTCGTCAGCAATAGCCTCTGGGCCTTATTGATCCTGAGCGGCCTCTTTCTGGTGGAATCTTTATCCGTCATCGCCCAAGTCGCCTACTACAAAGCCACCAAAGGCCCCGATGGCATTGGCAAACGGCTCTTCAAAATGTCTCCCCTCCACAATCACTTTGAACTCTCGGGCTGGCCCGAAGTCAAGGTTGTAGGACGCTTTTATGCGGTGGTCGGCATCTTGGCCCTCGTCGCCCTGGGGCTACAGCAACTTCTCTGATTGGTTCTGTCGGTGGCGAGCCCTTCACGGACAAGGTGTTGTTTCCAGCATGGTGGCTCGGGAATGGTTGCTCAGACGATACAGCGGTTTTCACTTGCATTCCGTACACCCCACACCCCACACCCCACACCCCGCCTAACCGGCTGTACTACACTCAACTGAGAACTGCCATAACCGCGATCGCGGCTATTTTGGTCAGGGTGTCCTCAATGGGAGCAAACCTACCCGGAAAAACTGCTTGAGCCGGTCAACGATCTGCCGATTTGGCCTTCTATGCATACTTAGCTAGCGTGCAGTAGTTCATAATGCAGGGTTAGCATCTCATCAGGCTTTAGGTTTGCCATTGCGTATTCGCGCCCTTCCAAATCAGCAAATTCAACTAGGTAGGATGGCTGCTCACCTGGGTAAACTTCTAGCACTGTACCCACTTGTCCAGCCGGTAGCGACTGAATCAACTGATACTCAGGCTCAACTAAAGTGAGGCGATCACGGGCGATCGGCTGCAAATTAGTAACCGTATCTAGTCTTTGTAAGGCTGTCATAGAACCTACCTGATAAATGCTGAAACTAGACGGGGCTTAGGTTGATTGCCACGAATTTCCCAAAGTGTTCGCAGGATAACAGAGTCTTGGTCATCTATCCTCCAATCAACCTTGTACAGATGACCAAATGTTGTTGCATCCTGCTGGATCACTTCACCTTCAGTGGCAGCTTGTGCGATCAATTGTCGCAAATCTTCGGCATTCTCAGCCGTAATACCAAGCACTGAGGCAAATACTCTGGCCTTATGCTTACCTGATGCGTGATTTGGATTGAGGCAGTAGCCTGTGAGTTTCTCCATTGAGATGATCGCGTATGCTCCATTTGGCAATTTCATGCGTTTCCCTACAGCTCATGGCTCAACGCCTGCCTAGAGGATATTACAGATAAGGGCACCATTTTTAGCTGAGAATGTGAGGAAATGATTAGGATAAGAGAGGCTGGAAAAAGTCTCATGCAAGCCTGCATTCGCCCTCCAGTCCTCCAGTCCCAGAGAAAGGCAAAAGAGGTTTAGCGATCCATTTGGCCTATTGAAAGGAGATTTATGCACACCTGGCATTGGCGCGCCGATGAAGGCCGTGCCTATCTCACTTGCAGTTTGTTAGAACCCTGGCAACATGGTTTCTTTACCCGCCAATTTTGGCCCGATACCCCTGCGGAGTTGGTGCCGGTGATTCATGCCGAGGCGTTTCCTTATCGAGTGCGGCAGGTGCACGGCAATCAAGTTCTCAGTGCGGCAGAGGTACAAACCCATCTCTGGCAAAAGCCCGCTGCGGAGTTAGCCCCGCCTGCTTGGCCTGAGGCAGATGGCCTGTTCAGTAGTCACTCACAGCAGGCGGTTTGGGTCTGCACAGCAGACTGTACCCCTATTTTGATTGCCGATCAGCGCACGGGGCATGTGGCGGCTGTACATGCTGGTTGGCGAGGCACAGCCGCTAAAATTGTGCCCATGGCTGTGGCACGACTACTCCAGGATCAAGGGAGTCAAGTCTCGGATTTGCGGGTGGCTATGGGGCCTGCGATCGCAGGTGTCGTTTACCAAGTGTCTGTTGAGGTGGCGGCTCAGGTTGGGGCCACAGTCTGTGAAGCTTGGTCTTCAGAAAATTTACCCTCAGATGCCGGTCTTCAGCACTTGCCGGAGTTGCTGACACAGGGAGCGCAGCCCGCCATTCTCTACGATCAGCAGCCCGGATGTGCGCGCTTAGACGTGCGCCGGGTGAATATGTTGCAGTTAGAGCAGTTAGGCTTGCAGCCCGAGCAAGTTGCGATCGCGCCCTACTGCACCTATCAACAGCCCCAGCAGTTTTTCTCATACCGCCGCGACCACCTCAAGCAAGTGCAATGGTCAGGCATTGTCAGCGCCTAACAAGGCCAGTTCTGTTTTTACCAGACCCGAGGGATGATTGGTAAGGCATCCAGAGATAGTCGTGATCCGTTAGCCTAACGATTAGACCCATAGAATAAGGCAATCCATCTCAACCGTGGCAGAGGTATGACACTTAAGGCAATTTTATTTGATTTCAATGGGGTCCTTATTGACGACGAACCCCTACACCAAGAATTGCTGGTTGAGCTCCTACTCCAGGAAAACCTATCCACAACTACAGCAGAGCTGAAATCTATCTGCCTAGGACGCAGCGATCGCGCCTGTCTCCAAGACCTACTCACCCGTCGTGGCCGCCTCGTGGAGCCCGAGTACCTTGAATCCTTGATGCGGCAAAAATCAACCGCCTATCAAAAACGGCTAGCCGCCCTGCCCCAATTGCCCCTTTTCACAGATGTCTGCACCCTAATTCAAACACTACGCACCCCAATCGAAGGACGCTCCCCCATGAAATTGGCTATTGTTAGTGGTGCCCGCCAAACTGAAATCACCTGGGTCTTGACCCAGGCTCAGCTTCGAGATTCCTTTGACATTCTCGTCTCTGCCGACGACATTCAGCATAGCAAACCAGATCCAGAGGCGTATACACTAGCCATCGATCGATTCAACCAAACCTTTCCAGACCTCCAGTTAACACCAGGGAATTGTCTTGCCATCGAAGACAGTCGTGCTGGAATTGAAGCCGCAAAACGTGCCCAAGTTCCTGTCGTTGGGGTAGCCCATACCTATCCCTTTCACATGATGCAGCGATGGGCTAATTGGGCCGTCGATTATCTTGATGATCTAGAGCTTGAACGCATTTACAGCATGTTTGAGCCAACTGAATCTACGCGTCCTCAAAATACCAACTCAAATCTGCCCATCTAAACAATCTAGAGAAATGGCCTGAGGTGGTCAATGATACTTTCTGCAGGGAGAACCCCCTCAATGCGATTGACGGGCTCACCCTGTTTAAACAGCACCAGCGTCGGTAGGGCATGAATATCATACTGACTAGCCAATTGCGGGTAGGCATCAGTATCAATTTTGACCACCTGAAGCTTTCCTTTCAGTAACGCCTGCACTTGATTGAGGATGGGCACAATCATCCGACAAGGCCCACACCAACTCGCATAAAAGTCAACCAATACAGGATGTTCAGCCGCAGAAAGCATATCTTCAAAAGAGTTAAATTGCTTTTTTGTTGCCATGGTTAATAAAGCATATCCCAAAGATAAGCGCAGGTGAGAGCAGCAGACACTAGCCTGTCCCCCAGAAAATAACTCTCCTCTATCATAGACGGAACCTACAATCTATGTATGATGATACCTGCCGATTTATTGCCGAACAATTCTAGCTGACTTTGCTAGTTAGCTGTTAGGTGAATCTGTCACCCTGACAGAAATCCAACCTTCTGAACTTTCCCTCGATCTAATTCGAGCCGATGCGATGATTCTGCTTCAGTCTGGATCATGCGATCAACCGATCGACCTACTGACAGCTGATCTGGCTATAGCGGTTCTCACCTGAGTGAGGTACGGGGTGTGGGGGTTCCACCCCCACGCAGGGGGCACTGCCCCCTGCACCCCATGTACTCCATTGATCTGTAAGCCGCTATATCACTTAGAGCAGCCCCCTCAAAAGCAGCGGGGAAGGACGGTGGCAATGCGGCGAGGTGGTGTTTAGCGAATTATTGGAACGCCTCTACAGCTTGGAAACCGAAGTCAAAGACCTGTAAGGGCAATTAAGCAAAGACAGTCGCAACAGCAGTAAACCGCCCTCAAGCGATGGGTTTGGCAAACGCACCAAAAGCTTACGGCGCAAAAGTGAAAAGTCATCAGGAGGCCAAGCCGGTCATCAGGGACAAACCCTCGAATGGCGGAGCCAACCAGATGTCATAGAGCGGCATCACGTCGAATCCTGTTGTGGGTGTGGAGCCTCCTTAGGAAGGGTACCGGTGGAAAAGGTTTTAGCGCGTCAAGTGTTTGACCTACCCCCTATAGAGCTAAAGGTAAGCGAGCATCAAGCCGAAGTGAAAAGCTGTCCCCATTGTGGCCAGAAGAACCAGGGGAGTTTTCCGTCCGAGGCCAGCACAGTAGTGCAGTACGGCTCCCGCCTCAAGGGAATGACGGTGTATCTGATGGAAGGGCAGCTGTTGCCCTCGAACCAGGTTTGTGAGGTACTCACAGACCTGGTGGGGGTGAGCGTTTCAGTAACGTGAGTTCGACAGCTCTCGTCTGCCCTCACCCCAACCCCTCTCCCAATCCTGGGAGAGGGGCTAAAACGTTGAATTTCTGCTCTGTTCCCCCTCTCCCAATGTTGGGAGAGGGGGCTAGGGGGTGAGGGCGGATAAGTCGTCGAACTCACGTTTCAGAAGGTACCCTCTACACCACTCGAGACCAGTGTTTTAAGGAACTCGCCTCAATAGAGTCAGAGATTCAGCGAGCCATACAGGTCTCGGGAGTGGTTCACTTCGATGAAACCGGCCTGCGGGTGAATCAGCATCTGTGGTGGCTACATGTGGCAGCAACCGATGGGTTGACCTACTACTTTGTGCACCCCAAACGGGGACAAGACGCAATGAATGAGATGGGGATTTTGCGCCTAGTTTGGTGGCCATGCTGTCCATGATGGCTGGAAAAGCTACCAGGGCTATGAGTGTGAGCATGTCCTATGTAATGCCCATCACCTCAGAGAGTTGCAGTACATCCTAGAACACTATGACCAAGAGTGGGCCTTTCAGATGAGTCTGCTGTTGGTGACTATTTACCACTGGGTTGAGAGCCTCAAAGCCGAGGGCAAAAGCGCGCTACCCCCTGCGGAATTGGCTGCCTTTGAGGCTCGTTATCAGGCCATCTTAAACGAGGGATTCGCTGCAAATCCGCTTCCTGAGCCTGTTAAGACCAGAGTTCGAAAACGCGGACGACCCAAACGCTCCCCCCCGCGTAACCTGCTGGAGCGTCTCCAGAAGCATCAGGGGTCGGTGCTCAGCTTCATGCAGGATTTCAGCCTCCCCTTTGACAATAATCAAGCCGAACGGGATCTGCGCATGATGAAGCTGAAGCAGAAAATTTCGGGTGGCTTTCGTTCTGAGGATGGGGCTAGACAGTTCTGTCGCATTCGGGGCTACCTGGCAACTGTGCGTAAGCAGGGACTCAATGTCTTGGATGCTCTGTTAACCTATTTGCCAGCAATCCTCAATCTCCTCTGCCTCAGCCTGAGTAGTTACAAAGAGGGATAAACTAGCGAAACAGACTGCTCACCGAACTATCTTCATGGACACGCCAGATGGTTTCGCCTAAGATGCTCGCTACGGACAACACCCGCAACTGGGAGAAGTGGTGCTCCTCTGGTATGGGCAGCGTATTGGTCACAATGACCTCTTCAAAGACGCCGCTGGACAGGCGCTCAATCGCTGGAGGTGAAAAAACCGCATGGGTCGCACAGGCATAGACTTGACGAGCCCCTTCTTCGCGCAGCAAACGTGCCGCTTCCGAGATCGTGCCGCCAGTATCAATCATGTCATCCACCAAAACCGCTGTTTTTCCAGCCACATCCCCAACTACATTCATCACCTCAGCCACATTATGAGCCTGACGACGCTTATCAATGATAGCCAGAGGAGAATCATTCAGCTTCTTGGCAAAGGCTCTAGCCCGAGCCACTCCCCCCACATCTGGAGACACAACCACTAAGTCTGGGAGCTGCTTATGAGATAAATAATCTAGCAGTACTGGTGAACCATAGACATGATCTACCGGAATATCAAAGTAGCCCTGAATCTGAGCCGAATGCAGATCCATCGCCAGAATACGACTGGCACCTGCTTTGGTAATCAAATTCGCCACCAGCTTAGCTGTAATCGATTCGCGGCCTGCTGTTTTGCGATCAGCCCGAGCGTAACCATAGTAGGGGATGACAGCCGTAATTTGGCGGGCAGAGGCACGACGACAAGCGTCCACCATGATCATCAATTCCATCAAATGATCATTGACAGGATTGCAGGTAGGCTGGATCAGATAAACATCACAGCCCCGAATAGACTCTTGAATTTGGACATAGATTTCACCATCAGCAAATCGCTTTCGCACCATGGGGCCAAGGTCAGCCCCAAGGTATCGAGCAACTTCCTGAGCCAAGGGAAGATTAGCAGAGCCAGCAAACAGTTTTAGTCGGTTATTCTCTGAAAGCAGAGGAAGAGAGGATTGCAGGGGCAAAGTTGCGGTATGAATCACGGCTGCTTTCCAAAGCGCTGTCTCCGCAATCTTAACATTCTCATTCAGTCATACACCCTTCCATACAGTTTTTTTGGGCTCGGCTCAATTCCATGATAAATCGCCAAGTCTGATCCTTGCTTAGGCGTCTGGACGGCGTTTTCGCTGGAGAAATTCAGGAATGTCTAAACCAGAGGCCGCCGTTTTGGGAGGCTTAATCGCCATCGGATTGATTTTGCCGCTGGGCAGGGTGGTGGGTTCTTGTCCCTCTTGCTTGGGTAGGGCAACGCCCCGTGGCTTAGAAGCCGTTACAGCTTCGCCAGTAAAGCCAGTGGCAATGACCGTAATCTGAATCTCACCCTGCAATTTTTCATCGATGACTGCACCAAAAATAATATTGGCACTGGGATCGACGACATCATAAATGGCTTCCGCTGCCGTGCTGACTTCGTGAAGGGTGAGATCTCCCCCCCCGGTGATGTTGAAAACCACCCCCTTGGCTCCCCGAATAGAAGAATCCAGTAAGGGTGAATCAATGGCTGTCATCGCCGCTTCTTTTGCCCGCGATTTCCCCGAGGCTTTACCCAGCCCCATCATGGCTGACCCAGCATCAGCCATCACAGCTCGCACATCTGCAAAGTCTACATTGACCAAGCCAGGCACATTGATGATGTCAGAAATCCCCTGCACCCCTTGGCGCAGAATATCATCTGCCACTCGAAAGGCTTCCTGAACAGGGGTTTGCTCTGAAATCGCCGACAGGATTTTGTCGTTGGGAATCACAATCAACGTGTCAACACGACTTTGAAGGGCGGCAATCCCTTCTTCAGCCTGATGAATGCGTCGTCGCCCCTCAAACTTAAACGGACGCGTCACCACTCCCACCGTCAGGGCTCCCATTTCCTTGGCAATTTCTGCCACAATTGGAGCGGCTCCAGTGCCCGTGCCTCCCCCCATGCCGCAGGTAATGAAGACGAGATCTGCCCCAGCTAATGCCGCCGCAATTTCGTCACGGGATTCCTCCGCCGCCTTCTGGCCAATGGCAGGGTTTCCGCCCGCCCCTAAACCTCGGGTCAGCTTTTGTCCCACTTGCAATCGTTGCTCAGAGGCTGCATGGGTTAAGGATTGAGCGTCAGTATTGACCGACCAAAATTCCACCCCAGAAACATTCCCCTGAATCATCCGGTTGACCGCATTGCCTCCGGCACCGCCCACGCCAATCACTTTAATTTTGGCAGCACCATGGATCACAATGTTATCGATATTCACGTCAGTTGCCGGTGTGGGATTAAGGGGGTCAGGTTCTGCATGTTGGGTGAAATAGCTTTCAAAGCTATCAAACGCATTTGAAGATTCTGGCTCAGACTCTACTGATGCATGATCCATAACGCCTCCAAAATGGAGTGTCCCAGGGGAAATATTGGAAACATCAGCCTTAGAGTCTTCAAAAGTCATTGGGCAGATCGTCTTAAACTGCACAAGGTGGGCTTATTTTAGATCAACTATAGGGCAACTTACCAGAAAAACCAATGGAATGATCACATCTCTAAAATCACCCCAATTAACCCAAAATAGGGTCAAAATGTCCTTGGCAAAGCAAAAGACCACTATGGGCTTGGTGGAGCAGTTGGTAAAGGAATCGCATCTCGGCGCTCTAGGGTAGGCTGCTGAGGATTGCGCAGGTCGATATAGCTGATTTTCTGGGGGTCTACTATTTCTGGCAGACCTCGCATTTTCTCTAGCACTTGCAGTTGTTCGGTCAGTTTAGCGCTATAGGGGCCCAAATAAACTAAACCTAAATCTGTCTTGAGTTGCAGGTTATTGCGGTCTTGCAGATCCAGGGCAGTGACCTGAATGCTTCGTTCTCGACTCAGAAGGGGATACAGGCTCCGCCACCAGGTTTGTTTCTCTGGATCCGGTTGAACGACTATATCAGCGCTGGCATCTGGGTCAGTTTCACGCTCTACAGGCACTAGGTACTGGTTCACCGTTAGGGCAGGAAACTGCCCAGCCTGCTGCGCTTGAGGATAAGCAGCTAGGGGGAGTGGAATGCCAAGTTCATCAAGCAGCCAAACATTTGAGGGACCCAGGGTGATCAAATTTTGCTGGGCATCTCGAACCACAAGGACGCATTGATTGCAGGTGGTGCTAGCCACGGCAGGGCGAACTTGAGCGACGCGAATGGTGGCTCGGGCTGGAAACAGGTGTCGGGAGATCTCTAGTCTGGCCACATGGGTGTTTTCAGTCACAGTGGTGGTCACCTCGGCCAACTGAAACCGCAGCAGCGATACCGGGAATTGTTTCGGGAGAAAGGGGACTAAGATGTCGGGTGCTAGTGGTTCTGTCCCGGTAATCGTTAGATTGCTGCTGTCTTGAATCTGCCACTGGGCTTGAGAAAATGTCCAGAGAAGCCCTGTGAGCGAAGCTAGGGCGAAAAAAGTGCGCCAGGTTGATTGGAGGGCACGATTTCGGCGTTGGCGTTTGAGTTGCCTGCGCCGATCTAAGATTGAGTCCACCTGGGAATCTGAGGCCATATCGATCAAAGGAAGCATGTCAAGCGCAGGTTAAATGTAGGCTGCCATTGCAAGGCTGTCATTAAAGTAGAGCTTCCCTCTGCAACCTGCAAGGGGAAAGGTTCAGTTCCCGACGATGCCTAAGGAGAATTCAGGTGAGAGGCAATGGCTAGGATGTCATGCCAGCTTGGCCACGATTTGACGAGCTACCGTATAGGCTGAGTAGCTAACTCCAGCGGTGCCTTCCCCTGGATGGGTAGAGTCGCCTACCAGCCAAAGTCCGGCAATGGGGGTACGGTTAGCGATGCCAAAGGGGCCAAAAGTGGCCGGACGCTGGCCAATGCCACCGACGATGCCCCTTGTGCGAGCTGTAAACCGGGCAAAGGTGCGCGGCGTTGCGGCTTCACAGTGGAATAAGGTCTGCGCATTGAGCTGAAAATAACGGCTCAATCGAGCCAGTGCGGTTTGAGTATACTGCTGCTTCAGGGTGCGATAGTCTGAGGTGTGTTGCCACAGATTTGGATCCGTAAAGGAAGAGGCGGTAATGGTCGCCTGACCTACAGGTGCCCGACCATCTCCGGGGCGGCTCACGGAGACAAACAGGGAGTTATTTTCGGCAATTGGACTATTGTAGGTGTACAGAAATTGCAGATGGGGGGGGCAATCGGTCGGTAAGGCTTGCTGGTCAACGCCTAGGTACAACACAAAGGCTCCCGAACTGAGGGGCAGCTTGTCAATGCGCTGACGATAGGGAGCTGGGGTTGCGTTCCCCAGCAGGTCGATGAGGTTTTGGACGGGGACATTGGCAATGACGTGATCGGCGGGGATATAGCTGCTTTGTTGGGTACGGCAATCCTGGATGGTTACTCCAGCGACTTGCTGGTTGTGCACATGAATCTGAGTAACCCCATGCCGTAGATACAGGGTGCCACCATCTCTCTGTAGGCTTTGCACCAAACGATCGCTCAAGACCTGCATACTACCGTGGAGATGGGAAAGTCCTTGGGGAGATTGCGAGACCCCTAAAGCAGTGGCGGCATAAAGAAGAGCGGTTTCATCTGCTTCAACTTGGGAATAGAGTTTGAGCTGCAAGTCTAAAAAGGTCTTGAGCCGCTGGTTTTCAGTTAAACCATAGGCTCTTAGCAAATCAGTCACCGTCGAGAATAGATGGGGCAGGGTTTGTAACGTTGCAGGCCGCACTGCCTGTAGTAATTGCCCCATATCCCAAAGATTGCGGGGGGGAATCACCGGGTCACGCCCTTGAAACGCCCAACTCACTTTAAACAGTTGGGCAAGCTGCTGCCAAAAAGGTTCGCTGCCCGGAAATTGTCGCTGGCGTTCAGCTTGCCAGCGGCTTGGATCGCGCCACACCGAAATGGGGGTACTTTCTCCCGGTAGATAAACCACGCAAGCCGGATCGCAGGGGGTTGCTTCGGGCAAAGGGATTCCCAACTCTGAAAAGATGCGGTGGTGAATGCCTCCTGGCTCTAGCCCCGCCACCTGGGTAGCCCCCACATCAAAGGTGAACCCTCGCCGCTGAAAGGTTGAGGCGCAGCCTCCCGGTACGGCGGCTTGCTCGAATACAGTCACGGGATGGCCACGATGGGCTAATAGGGCTGCAGTGGTTAGCCCGCCAATGCCAGCTCCCACGACGGCAATGTGAGCTGGATGAGGTCTAGGGCTGAAGCGGAGATGAGACGACATCATGAGAAAACTTTACATTTCTTCATGAATTATAACGCTATTTTCATCTGTACCAGTGCAGGTTTAATTGGCGTACTTTTTGGTTCTAATTCTGATTAGGTGCGATCGCCAGTTCACGCAGTCTAGATTGATGGGTTTAGCGAGGGGTTTAGCGTCGTCTGTGGTTGTGGGTGCAGGAAACTACCATAATGGAAAGGAAATCCTTTTTCACAGTTGCCTTTGCTCATGAACATTCTCACCAACCTGCTCACGACACCATCTCAACCCGCTCCCCGCACTCAGCAGCGCCGTGGGATCGAAATCAAGTCTCAGCGTGAGATTGAAATTATGCGGCAGGCCGCCAAAATTGTGGCAACGGTTTTGAAAGAGATTTCAGCTAGAGCCGAGCCCGGCATGACAACGGCAGACCTAGATGCTTACGCAGAGCAGCGTATTCGGGAAATGGGGGCAACCCCTAGCTTTAAGGGATATCAGGGCTTTCCGGCCTCGATTTGCGCCTGCATTAACAACGAAGTGGTGCATGGTATTCCCAATCGCAAAAAAGTGATTCGAGAGGGCGATGTCCTTAAGGTCGATACTGGGGCGTATTTCAACGGATTTCATGGAGATTCTTGCATCACCCTTGGCGTTGGCACGGTGACACCTGAGGCGGACAAGCTGATCCAAGTGGCCGAGGCGGCGCTCTATAAGGGCATTGAGCAAGTCAAAGATGGCAACTGTCTGATGGATATTGCCGGTGCGATCCAAGACCATGTGGAAAACAACGGATTTGTGGTGGTTGAAGACTTTACTGGTCATGGGGTTGGGCGTAATCTTCATGAAGAGCCCTCTGTGTTTAATGTGCGCACCCGAGAAATGCGAAACGTACGGCTCCGAGAGGGGATGACCCTTGCCATTGAGCCCATCGTGAACGCGGGGTCACGACACACTCGAATTCTGCGCGATCGCTGGACGGCGGTGACGGTGGATAATGCCCTGTCGGCTCAATTTGAACATACCGTGTTGGTCACCAAAACAGGCTACGAAATTTTGACAGATCGTGCCCAGGTTTGAAGACCCGTCTTCAGCCAACTCCCTATTCCTATCGACCCTAAAATTCCATTGCCTAGCCAAGCTGAGCCCATTGGTGAAAGTAGCCCGATGTGACCTAAGATCTCGCCGAGGAACAGCAGTAGATAGTAGAGCAAGACAATGCCCGCACTGAGGCCAAAGACACTAGTGGTGGATAGGTTTTGATGTGAAGCGCCCAGAAAAGTCCCGAGCAGTGTCATCAGCATGGGCGTTAATAGAAGCGCATATCTCTGCTGTAGTCGAGTTTTGAAGGTTTGGACTTGTTGGAGTTCATTTTGCTGCTCTAGGTGCGTAATGTATTGGTGCATCTGAGGGGTAGAAAGCGACTCAGGCACAGGCGTGATTGGGCTTAGGTACGAGTACTGGGGTAGGTGCTGTTCTTGAAAGGTGAGCAGGCTGGGGGCATGGCCTTGGGAGGGGATTCCGTAGAGGATGCCTTGATGAATAATCCAGGTATGGGTTTGGGCATCCCAGGTTGCTGAGTCTGCTGAGATGATCTGCAAGAGATCAGGATGGGTTAGGTCTAGCAGAGTTAGGTCAAGTAGAGATTGTCCCTGACGTTCACGGGCGTAGAACCAGCGATTGACCTGGCCGTCTAGGCTCTTTTCTGGGTAAAGAACCTGTTGCTGGGGCAGAAATTGAGGAATACCGCCCTCAAGTGAGGCTTGAAATAGCTGTTGTGCCCGGTGTTGGGTCATGGGTACAAGGCTTTCGTTGAGCAGCCACATGCTGCTGGCGACTAAGCAGCTCAATAGTGTTGTCGTTACCATCAGGCGACCGAGGCTAATGCCGCAGGCTCGAAGTGCGGTCAGCTCGCCATCAGTCGATAGTTGAGAAAAAGTGAGCAAACTAGCCCACAACATGGCGATGGGAAGAGATAGGCAGACAAAGTAGGGGGTTTGTAAGGCCAGAAGCTGGAGCAAAATAGACAGAGGAATGGAGACTTCTGTGGTGGGTTGAAGCAGCTCAAACAGTGCTCCGACTGAAACCCCTAGGGCGGAGAAGAGGCCAACGCCAACCCAAAAGGGTTGGGATAATTCTTGAATTAAATAGCGATCGAGTCGAGAAAGTTGGGGCACCATTGCGGCTGGGCATAGAGGAGAGAAAAGCTGATAAATGCGAAGCGCCACGGGGATTGCACCCTAGGAATTGCACGCTAGGAAATGCACTCACAAATAGGGCATTAATTATCGCTGAAATCTTGACCCCAAATAGTATTCTTGGACTAAATTATTCTGGTAAAGCGCTTCAGGGGAACCTGAGGCCAGCATTTCTCCCTCTCGAAGAATGTAGGCGCGATTGGTGATCGCTAGGGTCTCACGAACATTATGGTCAGTGATTAAAATACCTAGGTTGCGATCGCGCAACTGGGTCAAGATTCTCTGAATATCAGCCACCGCCATTGGATCGATGCCAGCAAAGGGTTCATCGAGCAGCAGGAATCGAGGCCCTAGGGAGCCTACCGCCAACGCTCGGGCAATTTCAGTCCGGCGGCGTTCTCCACCGGAAATCTGTACGCCCAACAAGTCGGCGACAGTATGAAGCTGAAAGTCTGATAACAAGGAGTACAAATGCTGCGATCGCAGGTGAGCAGGAACCCCCGACTGCTCCATGACCAGCAAGAGGTTATCCTGAACACTTAAATGCCGAAAAATACTAGTCTCCTGGGTCAGGTAGCTAATCCCCAGGCGCGCCCGCCGATGTAGCGGCAATCGCGTCACATCCTGGCTTTGGAACCACACTCGACCCGTATTTGGCTGCTCAAGTCCTGCGGCCAGATAAAAGGTAGTAGTTTTGCCAGCACCATTAGGCCCCAATAGCCCAACAATTTCTCCCGACTGTACAGAGAGCGTCACCTCCTTAACAACGGTTCGGCGACCATAGACCTTGCTAACTTTTTGCAGGAAGAGACTCACGATAAGCGACGAGTGTAAGAGTTAATAAAAAATGGCCTCCACCTGCTGCTGCTCTTGGGGCTGTGCGACGAAGCGCCCCTCATCAAAGAAATAGGTAATCACTTCTGCCTGAAGGCGATTACCGCTCTGGAGAACAGTGACATTGCCACTCAGGATAATGCGACGCTCTTGGCTAAAGTATTGCGCCTGATCAGCAGTCGCCTGCATGTCCCAGGTGGGATAACTGAGCTGCACATTCCCTTGAGCCGTCACCACGCCAGTTTTAAGATTGGCCTGTTGCACATCAGCCCGGAGGGTAAACGGCTGATTCTGACGCTGAGCCATGGCCGGAGTCTGCTGAACCCACCGATTCATCCCCCCCAACAAGACTAGCACCACCCCTAAAACCATCCATCCCTGCCGGATCTTGACCATGGAATGCCCTGGATTGATGGGCTTATTCTACCGTGAACCCCAGTCATGGCGACCTAGATAAACCATGGGGAAACCCTAAGCCAGTCGCTGCACTTGGAGTGTCCTAGAGGGTTGGGCGGCTCGCAACTGCTGTGAAAAATCACCAACGGCTTCTGGACCGGCCTGTTGCAATGCACTCAGCAACTCGAAACTGCTGCAGATCAATTGAGCAACATCTACACTGCCATAGTCTGGTTGATAGTTCCTAAGTTTGGCTAAGCCTTCTCCGAGCAGAATGACGGTTCCACGCCAGTTTTCATTTTCTAAGTGGTAGCAAGCAACCGCAAGCTGCAAAATTCCCTGGTAGAAACTTTTGGACGGCTCGGAGGCTTCCATCCACAGCGCTTCAAGGGTGTCATGGCACGCATAAAACTGCCCTTGATTAAACTGCTGCACTCCCTCCCAGAACTGCTCAGGCAGATGCTCCATCAAGACTGGCGGTTGAGTGGGGGCAAGACTGGGGTTAATACTGATTGGTTTCCGTGCGAATTTGCTCAACGCTGATTTCCTGTTGATCTCCAGCAAAGGGATTGTCAGGGGTCAAAAATAACATGCAATGACATTCTTTGCGCTCACGCATCGGCACGCAGGGACAGTTCCAATAAGCCGCAGCAACTTCTGCTTCTTTATCTTCGTAGTAGCGACAGGGGCATAGCGGCGACCCATAGTCGTCTTTGTGTTTGGCTAGCCCCTCAATCACCACGGCTGTGGTGCCCAGATCTGAGCAAAAATAAGTGTCAGTTCGCTTAGCATAGGTTTCGGAAAACTTACGCATGGCTTCTAGGCTTTTTTCCGTGGCCTGTTGGGGGTTCGCAGAGTGAGTCATAGAATTTCAGAGCCAGCTTGCGTTGCAAAGGGGTCACTCTGACACCCTATCACTTTTCTTTGTCTTTCTTAAAGGCGGCAGGGGTTCGCTGTCGAGACATTTTTCTTTACATTTCTTATGATGAGAATAAATCCCCCTTTGTCACTCGGATTGGATTCTTTTTATGGTGTTTCCCTCTGCGTCAGAGTGCTCTAGTTCTCAAGATGCGATGGCTTTGACCTACGACTATGACCTGGCAATTGTGGGGGGGGGAGTCGTTGGGGCAACCCTGGCGGTAGCCCTGCGAGATTCAGGGCTCAAGATTGTGGTGATTGAGGCTGAATCTCAGTCCCAGGCAATTGAGAAGGGGCAAGCCTACGTGCTCCACTTGTCTTCTAGTCGGATTTTTGCAGACCTTGGCATTTGGGATCAGATTGTGCCCGATGTGGAATATTTCCGGCAGGTGCGCCTTTCAGATGCGAACTGTCCCCATGTGGTAGAGTTTCACCCCCAAGATTTACAAGCACCAGTCCTGGGTCATGTGGCCACTCATCAGGTGTTGCTCAAAGCTTTGCTCGATTCTCTGGCGTTTTGTGATGCGGTGGACTGGATGTGCCCAACCCGGGTGACATGCACCCAGACTGATACCCATGGGGTCACAATACATCTGGATACTTTGGGTCAGGCTGAAACTCCTCAGGCGCTAAGAGTGCGGTTGGTGGTGGGGGCAGATGGGGCGCGATCGCAGATTCGAGAGCAGGCCGGTATTCGCACCCGAGGCTGGCCTTACTGGCAGTCTTGTATTGTGGCCACCATTGAACCGGAAAAATTTCACAACCATACGGCCTATGAGCGGTTTTGGCCCAGTGGTCCCTTCGCCATTTTGCCAGTTTCTAAGGCACACTGTCGGATTGTCTGGACTGCTCCCCATGCGGAAGCCCAGGCACTTCTAGCATTGGATGATGAAGCCTTTGCCCAAGCACTGAGCAAACGCTATGGCTCTGACATGGGCTCACTGCGGGTAGTTGGACCGCGATTTACCTTTCCCGCAAAATTGCAACATGCCACTTGCTACGTTCGCCCCCGTCTAGCCTTGGTTGGCGATGCTGCTCACTCCTGTCATCCTGTTGGGGGGCAAGGAATGAACTTGGGGATTCGAGATGCGGCGACTCTGGCTGAGATTTTGATAACGGCTCAAGCCCAAGGGGAAGATATTGGCAGCCTCAAAGTCATGAAGCGTTACCAGCGCTGGCGACGCAGACAAAACTTTTTATCCTTGAGCTTTACGGATATTTTGAATCGAACCTTCTCGACGGGTTGGTTGCCCATCGTCTGGACAAGACGGTTTGGGCTCCGCGTAATCAGTGGCGTGCGGCCACTGAAGGTTCTGGTACTGAAGTTTATGGCGGGCTTGACGGGACAGTTTCCGTCCTTAACGTGAGGGGGTGAGGGCAGATAAAGTGCCCTCGCTCTATGCCATTTCTGGCTCTGCTTTAACCAAAATTGAGCTACCTATTGCCCAATCGAGAACAACCTAAGCCCCCCACAGGGGACTCTCTGAACCTCGCCAATGCCTGGGTTAGCCATTGGCGACCCAGGCATTCGTGGCTGGGGCAGGAACTAGCGAATCACCTGCAAGGATACAGGAACCACACCGGCTGAGATAGAGCCAATGGTTTGAGCCGCAGCCCGACTGAGGTCAATGCCGCAATTGCAGCGATCATTAATCCGCACATCAACGGTGCGGCCATTGTTGAGGTTGGTAACCCGTACCACACTCCCGAAGGGCAGACTAGGATGTGCCGCCGTGTAAGACCAGGTATCAAAAACTTCCCCAGAGGCGGTTCTGTGACCTTGGTAGTAATCGCTGTAGTAGGTGGCCATCTGTGCCATTGCGGCAGAGGGGGCCAAAGTCGCAGCTGCGATCGCCATGGGCAAAATTAATTTCTTGAGCATAAATACTTACCGAAAACGACTCAGCACAGTTTCATAGGCTAGCAGACAACCCCAAAAGGGTCAAATTTTGCGGGCGAACTGATGCTGCATTTCAGGATGCCCAAGAAAACTGTGAGAATGACATTGGAGTGAAATACACAGGAATCTAGTCTTAAAAACTGGAAGTTTTTCTAGCTGGAATCCTTGCGTGAAGAGAATTACAGGCTTTCTATTTTGCTCTATACTTTTTGAGGACTGCGGTTGACAACCCCAGCACTTCGACCTCATATTATTATTGCTAATATATGATTTTCTAATCACTTATTTTTACTTCAAAAGAATTTTTGATATAAGTTTTTTTGAACTGTCACCATGCATCTACTTTTGATTCGTCATGCTGAGTCAATCGGCAACTGTGCAGCGCAAATTCAAGCACAGGTCGATGATGCCTTGACTGCCAAGGGGAAAGCACAGGCTCAGCAGTTGGGTCGGTTTCTGTCCAGGCAATCCTGGCACCCTACCCATCTCTATTGCAGCCCGTTGGTGCGATCGCACCATACGGCTCACTTGCTGAGACAAGCCTTGCCCACCCCTGACCTCCAGCCCATTGTGGCTGCTGACCTCCAGGAAATCGATCACGGCATTTTCCAAGGTTTGACCTGGGCAGAAGCGCAAATCCAATATCCCGACCTGTGTGCCCAGCTCACCGATTCTGTAGATTGGATCCCCATTCCAGGGGGTGAATCTCCTCAAGACTGCCGCGATCGCGCCCACCGTTTCCTTAAGACCTTGTTGGCAACTCACCAAAACACTGATCGCATTTGGGTGATTAGCCATGGGGGATTTTTGCAATATTTGATTGCAGAGCTGTTGGGGTGCGATCGCACCTGGGGGCTTGCGATCGCACCCACAGCCCGGTTTGAATTTGAGCTAGATTTAAGCCGATGGTTCCAGGCGAGCCTCAACTTACATAACCCCGTCCTGTGGAAAATTCATCAGTTTAATCAGACCCTACCCCTCGATTAACCCCCGAGACCGCAAGCATCGGGATGACATTGTGGGATCACTTTAGAGCCACCGCGACGATTGAGACCACTGCCATGACGACTTATTCAACCCATCAAACCCATTCAGACGCTCAGCATATTCCACCATTAGAAAATGGCGATCGCCTCACCCGGCTTGAATTTGAACGGCGTTATAGAGCAATGCCTCAAATCAAAAAAGCGGAACTCATTGAAGGAATCGTTTACATGGCCGCAGCGCTCCGGTTTAGAAGTCATGGTCAACCTCATGCCCAGTTGCTAGGCTGGCTATTTAACTATCAAATAGCAACACCTGGATTGGAGCTGTCAGATAACGCGACCGTGCGCCTCGATCTCGACAACGAACCTCAACCCGATGTGGCACTATTTATCGATCCGGCTTTGGGGGGTCAGGTTCGGATTTCTAAGGATGATTACATCGAAGGGGCACCTGAGCTGATTGCCGAAGTGGCTGCAAGCAGTGCTTCCTATGACTTGGGGGATAAGAAAAAAGCCTATCGCCGCAATGGCGTCAAAGAGTATATCGTCTGGCAAATGCTTGATAACCATCTGGATTGGTTCGTACTACAAAACGACGACTATGTGAATTTACGCCCTGATGTAGATGGAATTATTCGCAGTCGCCAATACCCAGGGTTGTGGTTGGCAGTAGAAGCATTACTCGCAGGGAACATAGCCCAGGTGATGGTAGTTCTGCAACAGGGTCTAGCCTCCCCCGAGCATCAAAAATTTACCCAAGGATTGGCAAACTAGTGCTTTGTCAGTCTTGAATTTATGAGTCTGGGGTAGAGAAGGGGTTATTATTTTGGGGTTTTCAACCCGCAAAATAATTCTTGACAGACCACTAGTACCGCATGGCGAAGTAATCCTACCTTAACCTTGTCGCATGTCGTTTGATAACGTTTGTAAGCTCCTAGCTGAAAAATATCCAGAGCGCTTTGCTCGTTGGGTTCTGGGTGAACCACAAACCGCTGTGAAAATCCTCAAAACCGAGTTAGGCATTGAGCCAATTCGCGCCGACTCTGTAACCTTGTTGCAGCTTCAGGAACGGATTCTCCACCTGGAGTTTCAGCTCAGGCTAGAGTCGAATCCCCCACTACCCCTGCGGATGCTCGATTATTGGGTACGCCTGTATCGCCGCCATCACCTGCCAATAACCCAGATAATGGTATTGCTGCTACCACCGAAGTCAGAAGCTGAGATTGAAAGCGTATTTGAAGTGGAGAATACACGCCATGCTTATCGGGTCATTCGGCTGTGGCTAGAGGATCCAGAAACCTTTCTAAAAGATACGGCATTGCTACCCCTGGCACCTCTGACAGCAACAACTCAGCCGAAAGCCTTGTTACAAAAGGTGGCGCAGCAAGTCAGCCAACTGGATATCCGTCAACGCCAAGAAGTGTCTGGATATACTCAGATTCTGGCTGGGCTAAAATTTGATAAGGATTTGATTCAGCAGATCTTTCGGGAGGGCATCATGCGAGAATCCGTGATTTACCAAGATATTTTGGAAGAAGGTCGCCAGGAAGGTCGCCAGGAAGGTCGCCAGGAAGGTCGCCAGGAAGGTCGCCAGGCGGAAGGGCAATCGCTGATTTTGCGGTTACTCACCCGACGATTGGGAATATTGCCAGAGCAAACAAGAGCCCGCATTCATACCTTGTCCCTAGAACAGCTAGAAAACTTGGGAGAGGCATTGCTAGAGTTTGAGGAGATGACTGATTTAGAAGCCTGGTTTCTGGGATAACACCTGTGCTTATTTGCGATCGCACCTTCCTCGCTCAAATCCAAGGCCATTCCGAACGCGCCTACCCCCACGAATGTTGTGGCCTTTTGTTAGGATCTTTGGCAACCGACACCCAGCCCAAGCAGGTGCGTGAAGTGCGGGGCACCCAAAATGTCTGGAATGACCATAGAAAAGACATCTCGGCAGTCGAAGCCACCCAGACCTGTGAAGACCGCTACTGGATTGACCCCAATGAGGTGATGGCTGCACAAAAATATGCCCGAGCCAAGGGTTGGGATATTATAGGGATCTATCATTCTCATCCTGACCATGTTGCAGTTCCCTCGGAATGCGATCGCCAGTGGGCCTGGCCTCACTATTCCTATGTCATCGTCTCGGTCAACTCAGGCGCTGCCCATGATGTCCAAAGTTGGGTTTTGGATGATCAACATCGCTTTCAGCCCGAAGTCATAACCGCCCGCTAGGGCGTCACTCAGCCCTAGCGACCCTCTTCCACCTTACGCACAGCCTGTTTGCAAGGATTCCGCCCATGCTTAATCCCAACCTGGAGCAGATCCAGTTAGATAAAGCCGAATATGAACGCTATTCCCGCCATTTGATCCTGCCCGAAGTCGGCCTTGAGGGGCAAAAACGCCTCAAGGCCGCCAGTGTTCTTTGCATCGGCACCGGGGGGCTGGGGTCACCGCTCTTACTCTATCTAGCTGCTGCCGGGGTTGGACGTATCGGCATTGTCGATTTTGACCTGGTGGATCACTCAAACCTCCAACGGCAAGTCATTCATGGCACCTCCTGGGTGGGCAAGCCCAAAATTGAATCTGCCAAGCACCGCATCCTGGAAATCAACCCCTACTGCCAGGTGGATCTCTACCAAACTCAGCTCAGTTCCGAAAATGCCCTTCAGATTGCTGAACCCTACGATATTCTCATTGACGGCACCGATAACTTTCCCACCCGATACCTGGTCAACGACACCTGTGTGTTGCTCAATAAACCCAACGTCTACGGCTCTATTTTCCGGTTTGAAGGTCAAGCCACCGTCTTTAACTACGAGGGTGGCCCCAACTACCGCGATCTTTACCCCGAACCCCCACCCCCTGGACTAGTGCCCTCCTGCGCCGAAGGCGGTGTGCTAGGCATTCTGCCGGGCATTATTGGGGTGATTCAGGCCACCGAAGCCATCAAAATTATCCTGGGTCAAGGCACGACCCTCAGTGGTCGGCTGCTGCTGTTCAACGCCCTAGACATGAAATTCCGAGAACTGAAGCTGCGCCCCAACCCCGTGCGGCCCGTGATTGAAAAATTGGTAGATTACCAAGAATTTTGTGGCATTCCCCAAGCCAAAGCAGAGGAAGCAAAACGGCAGGCTGAAATGGAAGAAATGACGGTTCAAGAACTCAAAGCACTCCTAGACAGCGGTGCAGATGATTTTGTGTTGGTGGATGTCCGCAACCCTAACGAGTACGAAATTGCCCGTATTCCTGGCTCTGTTTTAGTGCCCCTCCCAGATATTGAGAACGGAGCGGGGATTGCTAAGGTCAAGGAACTAGTCAATGGCCATCGCTTGATTGCCCACTGCAAGATGGGTGGGCGCTCAGCCAAAGCATTGGGCTTCCTGCAAGCAGCAGGGATCACTGGCACCAATGTGAAGGGGGGAATTCAAGCTTGGAGTCGTGAGATTGACCCCACGGTTCCAGAATATTAAGGCACGCTAAAGAGTCCTGCGTCCTTCACTCAAAGACCCTGAAGCCGTTTATCGGTTCAGGGTCTTTGAGTGGCTGTCGTTAAAGTCTTGCTCTACATTCGCCCTCTAACGGGGGCTTTGATACTCTTAAGTTCCCCAGAATGGGGGATGTAGGGGGCGGGTGCAAGGTGTTAGAAACTTTTCAAACTGCCTCTGAGACTAAATAATAGTTCCATCCGCAATTACCGCATTTTTGAGAATCACTACAATTCCACTACGGATATAAAAGCCTTGATCTTCACGATCAGCTTCTTCCACATTGTCTTTATTCAAGATTTTGACATCCCGGCCAATACAAGCATTTTTATCGATGATCGCCCGACGGATGTGCGTATCTCGACCAATACCCACGGGAACTTTAGGCGCTGAGTCTTGGGCTGTCTGCTCCGCAAAGGGTTGGTAGTAGTCTGCTCCCATCAACAATGTATTTTCGACGACACAGCCTGTTTCGACTCGCGATCGCACCCCCAACACCGAATGGTGAATTTGACACTCCTTGAGAATGCAGCCTTCACTGATCATAGACTCTGTAATTCGGCAATCGAGAATTTTACTGGGGGGCAGATAGCGAGATCGGGTGTAGATTGGAGCTTCTTCTTGGTAAAAGCTAAAGGGTGGCTTAGGCTGTTGGGTCAGCGCCAAATTGGCTTCAAAAAAGGACTCAATGGTGCCAATATCTTCCCAGTAATCATCAAAGAGGTAAGCACGAACATTGTAATCCCCAGACGAAGCCGGGATAATCTCCTTGCCAAAGTCTGTCGAATCTGGCGAATTCCGCAACAAATCAAACAGCACCTCTTTCTTGAACACATAGATGCCCATTGAAGCAATGAAAGGCTTCTGTTTGGCCTCCTCAGCATTCAACCCCAGAGAAGAGGTATCAACCTGCATCCGGTCTAGCTCAGCCCCTTGGGGCTTCTCGCAAAAGTCCACCACGCGACCGCCAGCATCAATTTTCATCAGGCCAAAGCTAGAAGCACGGGCGAGATCAATCGGGATCACCGAGAGCGTAATATCCGCATTCATGTCTCGATGTCGCTGAACAAAATCAAAATAGTCCATGCGATAGAGGTGATCGCCAGACAGAATCAAAAACTCTTCAATCCCAGCCCACTCTTGGAACATCCATAGATACTGACGTACCGCATCTGCGGTACCCTGAAACCAGTTAGGATTCTCAGGTGTTTGCTGGGCGGCCAAAATTTCAACAAACCCCTCATCAAACCCTGCGAAGTTATAGGTTCGACTAATGTGTCGGTTCAAGGACGCTGAGTTAAACTGCGTCAACACATAGATCTTGGTAATCTCCGAATTGATGCAGTTGCTAATTGGAATATCAATCAAGCGATATTTCCCGGCTAGAGGCACCGCTGGCTTTGCACGTTGCTTGGTCAAGGGATAAAGCCGTGTCCCGGCTCCACCCCCCAAAATAATGGCTAATACATTTTTCATGAACAGACCTCGTAACTGCCAATCACCTCTATCCTCTAGTGTCTGCCTGCAAGGAACCGTTGACAAGAGGCAATCGGTTAAGAGATTAAGATCTCTGAGGATCCTGGTGCTTCCCTGACTATATTGGTAACAAAGTCATGAGGTTATATCCCTCTTTTGTCAAACTGGGGTCAAACGTTGACTTTTCGTTCGCTGAAACGACGCAAATACGTTCAAAACTCCTAAGAGGCAGTCTGAAAAGCCTCATTCATCTCTGCATTAGCCCCCCGACCCCCCAGAATTGGGCTCTGCGGGCACGCTGCGCGAGGGGGCTAGGGGGGCAAGTGCAAGGTCTAAGCAACTTCTCAAACAAGCTCTAAAGTGACAAAAAAGAGATATAGCGATCCTAAATGATTTGTAAATTTATAGACCCTGCACTTCCCCCTGTTTCCTTGGGCTCTAGCGCCACGCCGCAAAGCGTGGGGAACGGCAACAGCCCGGAAGTTATGCAGGATGTCATTATCCACAACTGATTTAGGATTGCCACGAGAAGCGGCTACTTGAAGTCTCCCAGTAAAAAGGTTGACGTTCAAGCCGCCGCCAGAAATCCTAGGCTGACCCAATTTGCTGAGAGGCTGTCTTTAAAGTCTTCCCATAGTCTACATTTGCCTCGCACCGGCTCATTCTGGGGGGCTTTGATCACTCTTAAGTCCCCCAGAATGGGGAATTTAGGGGGCGAGTGCAAGGCGTTAGGAGCTTTTCAAACCGCCTCTGAGATTGATCCCAAAGGGTCAGGACAGGACTACTTAATGGCGACCTTGGCTCCTGCTTCTTCAAGATCCTTCTTGGCTGCTTCGGCATCGTCCTTAGAAGCACCTTCCTTGATGGCTTTGGGTGCCGATTCAACCATTTCCTTGGCTTCTTTCAGACCCAGGCCCGTTAGGGTTCGCACCACTTTCAGCACAGCGATTTTCTTGTCTGCGGGCACTTCTTCAAGCACCACGTCAAACTCAGTCTTTTCTTCTTCGGGCTCAGCCGCAGCTGCAGCCGCACCCGGTGCCATCATCATCATGCCACCTGCAGGAGCAGCAGCACTAACACCAAAAGCCTCTTCAATTTGCTTGACCAGTTCAGCCGCCTCAAGCAAAGACAGGGTTTTCAATTGGTCGAGAATTTGATCGGTTGCAGCAGACATTAAACAATACTCCAGTTTTAGATGATTAGTTCGCAAAAGAAGTTCGAGTCTAGCCCAAACTTCAAGAAAATTTCTAGGCGGCGTCTTTTTCAGACATAGCTTGGATGCCCCGAGCAATAGAAGTTGGAACTTCTTTGATACCCACGGCAATCTGGGTGGCCAGAGCATTGAGTGCTCCCGCAACTTGTGCCATAAGCACCTCCTTGGACGGGAGGTCACCAATGGCCTTGACTTCTGCTGTAGAAAGGGCACGCCCTTCCAGGACACCCCCACGCAGTTCTGTTTTTTTGGTTGCTTTTTCAAAGTCTTGGTAGGCCTTGATGGCACCGCCAAAGTCTTCTTTGATTAGCACAAAGGCAGAGGAACCCGACAAAAACTCGGACAGGGGTTTCCAAGCTTCATCCTCATTAATTGCTATTTGCATCAAAGTGTTTTTAGTCACTTTGCAAGTAGCACCATTCGGTCGAATCCGATTGCGCAAGTCCGTGAGTTCAGCGACACTGAGTCCTTGGTAATTAATGACCAGTGCCATTTGGTTCTCGCTGAGGATTTCCTTCAGCTCAGCTACAATTTTCTGTTTGTTTTCTAGCGTTCTACCCATTCTAATTTCACCTCCTTGCTCATTTGTAGATTGCTAAGCTCGTTCTGGATTTTTGGCCTTCACATCAAACCCCTCGGTAGGATGCCGAGGGGTTCAATCCAGGAGTGCCATTCATGACCAGTTAAGCAAGGCCAGGAATCCAGGAATGATCCACCTCGGCAGGGTATTAAGCATGACGCACCCACCATCTTTGGTGTCTCTTATGGAATTTGGGTCACTTTCAGTGAGGGGGGTGTTGAATGGCAAATCCTCAGTAAACTTGTTTCTAATTGGTGGCAGAGAGGCTCCCTAGGACACTTCTGAGAGCTTCAGATCCCGCAAGGTCGAAATATCGATTTCAATGGCTGGCCCCATGGTCGAAGCCACAAATAGGCTACGCCAATATCGACCTTTGGCACCAGACGGGCGATTGCGATCAATCGTTTCTTGCAGTGCTTTCAGGTTGATTAGTAGGTGCTCGGCTGGAAATGCTGCCTTGCCAAACATAACATGAACAATCCCGGTTCGGTCAGCCCGGAACTCTAATTTACCAGCTTTGAAGTCTGCGATCGCTTGGATCAGGTCAAAGGTGACGGTTCCGGCTTTGGGCGATGGCATTAAGCCCCGAGGCCCCAAAATGCGACCGACTTTGGCCACCTGAGGCATCATGTCTGGGGTGGCAATGAGCAGGTCGAAGTCCATACGTCCCTGCTGAATTTCAGTGATCAGCTCTTCAGAGCCGACAACATCAGCACCGGCTTCATTGGCTTCAGAGATTTTTTCGCCACGGGCAACGACCGCAACTCGCACTTCTTGCCCCGTTCCTTTGGGAAGGGCAACGGTGGTACGCAATTGCTGGTCGGTGTATTTGGGATCGATGCCTAAGCGAATATGAGCCTCGGCTGATTCTGGGAACTTAGCGGTAGCTGTTTTTTGGAGCAACTCTAGGGCTTCTAAAGGTGCATAGGGACGATCTTCAACCAATTGCTGAAGCGCTTTGAGACGACGAGATATTTTTTTGGCCATGTTTTCCTCCTGGGGTGCTTACGAAGCAAACGCCTCTCCCCCAAATAGTTAATAGATACAGATGAGCTGGGTATGGTTGGATCCTTTGGATCTTGACGCAAAACTTAGAACCGGTTTGAAAAGATTCTAGCGCCTTGCACCCGCCCCCTAAACCCCCCATTCTGGGGGACTTAAGAGTGATCAAAGCCCCACAGAATGGGGGGTTGGGGGGCGAATGTAGAGCATGGGAAGACTTGTAAAACAGTCTCTAAGGGTTAGTCCGCGACGGTGACGCCCATATTGCGAGCGGTTCCGGCCACAATTCGCATTGCGGCTTCAACATCGTTAGCGTTGAGGTCGGGAAGCTTGGTTTGGGCAATTTCGCGCAGTTGGGCGGTGGTAATTTGTCCAACTTTTTTGCGGTTGGGTTCACCAGAGCCAGTTTCAATGCCTGCGGCTTTTTTAATCAACACAGAGGCAGGTGGTGTTTTCAGAATGAAGGTAAAGCTTCGATCTTCAAACACTGAGATCTCAACGGGCACCACTAGACCAACTTGGTCAGCGGTACGGGCGTTGTATTCTTTACAGAACATCATGATGTTGACACCATGTTGCCCAAGGGCTGGCCCAATGGGAGGGGCAGGATTAGCTTTGCCAGCAGGAATTGCCAGTTTGATGATTGAGACTACTTTTTTGGCCATCTGATGATTAATTCTCTTTGCGAACTTGATTGAACTCCAACTCTACCGGGGTATCCCGGCCAAAGATTGAGAGTAATGCTTTGAGTTTGCTGCGCTCGGCGTTGACCTCAATGACTTCTCCTTCAAAGTCTTTGAAGGGGCCATTGAGGACTTGAATCTTATCGCCAATTGCCATGCTCACTTTAATAACAGTCTCCTGTTCCTGAGACTGTCGGAAAATTCGTTCTACTTCTGAGGAACTCAAGGGTAGCGGTTTAACGTGCCCTCGCCCTCTCCCATAGCGGTGCTGTTGCTCTGCACCGACGAAGTTGATTACGTTGGGGGTATTTTTGATCACCTGCCAGGTTTCATCGTCCATCACCATGCGGACGAGTACATATCCTGGAAACACTTTTTCTTCACTCTGTTGCCGCGAGCCATCTTTTCGCAGTTTGACAATCGGCGTTTGCGGGATCTCAATCTGCATGATGCGATCGGCAACATCTAGGGTCTGGAGACGCTGCTCTAGGGTCTGCTTAACTTTGTTTTCACACCCAGAGGCGACCTGCACGGCATACCACGATCTCGCCTCTGGAACAGATTCAGAGGCTTCAGAATGGGACAGGTCGTTCATGGATACTTCAGACATAACCGGACTCAAAAAATCAACTGTGAAATCCACCGAAATAATCGGTCAATTAAGGAAATCAGCGCCGCAGACACAGAAACCATCAAGACCACGGCAGCAGATTCACTGATGAGCTGCTGGCGATCAGGCCAGACTACTTTATCGAGTTCTTCTTTTGTTTCTTTGAGAAAGTCGCTGGGATTTAACCCACCGGTCACACTTTTCTCACTGACTTCTTTTTTGGTCACGGTACTCACCTGTTGTCTTGTTCCAAGGTGCATTGCCCCTAAGTTAATCAGGGGACTGGAACCTATATCCGATCGAAATTCGATCGCAGGCCATGCAAAGAGGACGAATCTACTGGGGTGCAGGTATGTTTTTTATAGTGCACACCGTTAGTACCCCCCAAACTGTCCCGCGTTGAAGGAAAAAGTAGAGCGCGTCCTGGAGGGCTCGAACCCCCGACATCAGGTTTTGGAGACCTGCGTTCTACCAACTGAACTAAGGACGCACGCAATGGCCTGAATCGGGTCGGCTGTGGCGCTACTGGAGGTCATCCAAACACCATCATAACGTGCGATCGCATCTCATGAAAGTTAGGGGAGTGAGCCAGATACCCCCAAGCTTTGGAAACAACAGCCTAGAGCTTGCGATCAAAGCGCTGCTTCACCCGGGTCGCCTTACCGACGCGATCGCGCAGGTAATAGAGCTTAGCCCGACGCACTCGACCGCGACGGATGACCTTGATACTCTCAATCCGAGGAGAGTGCACCAAAAAAACCCGCTCTACACCGATCCCCTGAAAAATCCGGCGCACCGTAATGGTGGCACTGATCCCCCCATTGCGCTTAGCAATGACAGTACCTTCGTAAGGCTGGGTTCGCTCTTTATTTCCTTCCTGAATGATCACCCCGACGCGAACTGTGTCCCCGACGTAGATCTCTGGAGTCTCTTTTTTGTAATATTCCGCCTCAATGGAGCGGATAATGTCTTGGGCACTCATAGGATACTCACAAAAAAGCCGCAAGATCTCATCATACTCTAGAGCCTTGCGAATCTCCAAGTTTTTTGGAACTTGCGAACTTGCAGATTCGTTTCTGCTAAGTCTGGGGGGAGACTTTAACCCGCACCTGTTGCGCGCAAGCCGTTGCCCGAGCCCGAGCCTCTGCGATGGTTTTTCCCAAGGCCAGCGCCACCCCCATACGCCGCTGGGGGCGACAGGTGGGTTTCCCAAAAAGTCGCAGCTTGCTGGTGGGCACCTTCAAGGCCACATCCATGCCTGCAAACTGGGGATTTTCTCCGCCCTCCGAGGCCAAAATGACTGCGGACGCCCCCGGCTGCACCAAGTCGATCGAACCAATGGGCAGCCCCAAAATGGCACGTACATGCAGCTCAAATTCGGACATAGACTGACTGATTAGAGTAACCATGCCCGTATCGTGGGGGCGGGGACTGACCTCGCTAAAGTACACCCTCTGTGGCCAGTCTGGTTCGCCTTGGATAAAGAGCTCCACCCCAAATACTCCCCAGCCGCCCAAGGCTGTTGTGATAGTTTCGGCAATGGTTTGGCACTGTTCCCAGGTTTGAGGTGCTAAGGGGCAGGGCTGCCAAGACTCTCGATAGTCTCCGTTGACCTGACGGTGGCCAATGGGCGGGCAAAAAAAGGTGCCATCTACAGCCCGCACCGTCAGCAACGTAATTTCGGTGTCAAAGGGGATAAACCCTTCCACAATCACCTGGGTTCCCTGAGCCCGCCCTCCTGCCTGAGCATAGGTCCAGGCCGTTTTAATTTGATCATGGGTGCGAATGACACTCTGACCCTTGCCCGAAGAACTCATCAAAGGCTTAACCACACAGGGCAGTCCCAGAGCTTCGACTGCCGCCTGATAATCAGCCTCATTGTCTGCAAACCGATAGGCAGAGGTTGGCAAACCCAGGGTCTCAGCCGCCAGACGACGAATCCCTTCTCGGTTCATCGTGAGGCGAGTGGCCTGGGCTGTCGGGACAACTTGCCAACCTTCAGCCTCCAGTTCCAGAAGAGTATCCGTGGCAATGGCCTCAATTTCCGGCACAATCACATGGGGTTGCTCAGCCTCAATGACGGCTCGGAGTTGCCCTCCCTCTAGCATCTGAATGACATGGGAGCGGTGTGCCACTTGCATGGCTGGGGCATGGGCATAGGCATCAACGGCAATGACCTCAATGCCTAAACGCATGGCTTCTAGAGCCACCTCCCGCCCGAGTTCTCCCGAGCCCAAGAGCATAAGCTTTTGGCTCCCCATTGACAAGGGTGTTCCCCAAGACCCTGGAGAATGAATGGGGGGTGGTGCCATAGATTAGAACTCCCAAAAACAGATTTTATCCTATCGCCTCAGAGACCAAAACCCAAAGCCAGATCAAGTGTAGGATGACAGGCAGATAGGGTGTTTCAATTGCTTCCGCAAGATCGTGCATCAACTCAAATCCTTTCCCTGGTGGTATTTGTTTACGGTGAGTCAAGTGACTGTGGCTGCGGTGGCTGGTTTGGATCTACTGCTGTTTCTCGGGGTGCAGCGGTCACCGATCTTGTTCCAGATGGTTACGCCCTGGCGACAATTCCCGGGTCTACTGTTGATTCAGGTCGGGATTGGCCTGGGCATCGGTGCTATTTCGGTGATCGGGCTGGAAACGTTTAGGCGAGTGATCATTTCAGGAGCCACCCTTTGGGCTTTAATGGGCTGTTTACTGTTGAGCTTGCTACTGATGGGCGTTATTTCTCCCCCGGGTGTTTGGCAAATTGGGCCAGATCAAGGCATTGTAGTGGGAACACTCATTGGGGTCTTTAGTCGGGGTCGGCGCTACTGGCGCTAAGTTGGGGGACTGGACGCTCATGACCACGGCCAAAGAACCACACAACCTGCCCGCTTCGCCTTTTTTTGGGGAGCCAGCCACCCTGAGAGCGGAGGCTTTGGCTGCTGTTGAGCGCCTGCAGCAGCAGTATGGCCAACTGCCTGTTGCGTTCCAAACTCGTGTTCAATCTCAGCTCAGTATCCTGGCAGGGGTGGACTATAAACTGCGCCAGTCTCTGCTGCAAATTGCGGTCTTTGGCTGGGTTGGGCGAGGTAAATCGGCAATTCTGAATGGGTTGTTGGGGCAACCGGTGTTTCCTGTGGGGCCACTCCATGGGGTTACTCAATGGCCCCGGGCAGTCCGATGGACGATGCCCCTTGGGTCTAACCCCGACAGGATGGTAATGCCGCTGCAAGTGGAGTTGGTAGACACCCCCGGCCTGGATGAGGTGGAGGGTCAAAGTCGCACCCAAATGGCCTTAGACATTGCGCAGCAGGCAGACTTGATTCTTTTTGTGGTATCAGGGGTGCCCACCTCGGCAGAGCTAGAAACCTTTGTTGATTTGCAGCAGGCTCGAAGACCCCTGTTGCTGATTGTCAACAAGATAGACTTACATCCTGATCTAGATCTCAGTGAGATCTATCAAAAGCTGCCCCCCAACATTCGGCAAGGGGGGCTAACGGTTGCAGACTTGGTGCCAACTGCTGCGGCACCCTCTCCTGTTAAGGTGTGGGAGGACTGGCCAGATGGTCGTCGTACCGAAACCTGGGAATCGCCACCACCCCAGATAGGAGCCTTGCAAGACCGGTTGACCCAGATTTTGACTCAGGAAGGCTCAGCTTTGCTGACCATCAATGGATTATTGCAGGCTCAAGGGGTTGGACAAGGCATTGCTGCTGAGATCATGGCAACCCAGGCATCGACGGCCACCGAAGCCTATCAACGAGTGGTTCAGGTCAAGGTGTTGAGTGTTGTCTTCAGTCCTTGGTGGGGACTGGACTTGAGCCTCGGAGTGCTGTTGGATTTGGTGGGGATACGCACCCTCGCGCGGCAGTTTGACCTGCCGATGACTCAAGCTGGGATTGGTAAGCTGGGATCGGTGTTGCTGTGGAGTGCGGTTATGCTCTGTCTGGGAGAAATGGCGGGTTCCCTGTTCTCGGGTCTGGAGGTGGTGAGTTGGGGGAGCCCCCTGGGACAGTTCTCTGGGGTGGGGAGTGCGATGATTCAGGGGGGATTGGCTGCCTACGGGGCGTATCGGGTGGGACAGGTGGCACGCCAGTACCTCTTGGCTGGCAGCACTTGGGGGCCTTTTGGAGTTAGCACTGTGCTCCAGAAACAGTTAAGTCAACTGGCACCCGAAACTTGGGTGCGACGATGGCAGGATGCACCAGCCCAGGTTGCCCCAGCAGCCTTCCCTGTGACACCCCTGCAGGAGCAGTCTGCAATGACTCGGGCGGAACTGGACTGATGGGGCATTGCTGGGCATAGGACAAGATCACGCCCAACATGGGGACGGCAACTTCCACGGGTTGTTGGTAGTGAGTAATGATTTTGTCTTCAAGTTGGCGACGCATCTGATCGGCGTGGGCAATACCGGGGCCTTCTGAGACAATGACTAAGTACTGGGCGGCACGGGCTGCGACTTCAATGCGATCGCCCTGTGCGATCGCAGCTTCAAATAACGCCCAAGATTCCGCCGACCCACTCACCAAAGATGGGCGCTTTAACAACCCCTGGGCAATGGCACTTTCGTAGTCTGTTCGATAGGGATTACAGGGAGCAGTGGCGACAGCCACCGAAGCCAACATCAACACGGGTAGCAGGCTACCCAAACCTTGAAAGACTTTGCTCATCGTGCTTCTGACGGCCTGAATGGGAATGCGGCTGCCTGTTTGGAGGGAATAAGACAGTGGCTTCATGGGATAAATCCTGAGGTCACACCTCGGACGTCACACCTTGAGAGAGAAGTTCTAGAGGAGTTGAACTGACGACAAGAGGGATCTGTTCCCAGTCTAGAGAATTACAGCGCAAGATGGCTGAAGAAAGACGAGGGCTTTGAGTTTTTGGACATTGAATTTTTGGGCTTTGAGCCTAGAGCCATCCCGCTCGGAGACTATGATCTGGGTAAGCGCGCAGAAACCCGCCCACCACGGACTTCGTTGAAGGTGGGTCAGATGGTTAGACTGGTTAGTATGAGCCGCCAAATTCATCCGATAGGGCGTGATTTAGTGCATCACATTGCGGCTGGGGAAGTTATTGACTCCCTGGCCGCTGTGGTGCGAGAGCTGGTCGATAATGCCCTGGATGCCCAGGCCACCCGAGTGACTCTAGGACTTTGGCCAGATCAGTGGCGGGTGCAGGTTTCAGACAATGGACACGGGTTGAGCGGTCTCAATTTGCAGCAAGCGGCCATGGCGCACAGTACCAGCAAACTTTCGTCAACGATGGCTTTGCAGCGGATCACAACCCTAGGATTTCGTGGTGAAGCCCTGCATAGCCTAGCTCAACTGGGCACCCTGAGCATTTGCAGTCGCTGCCCAGAGGAGAACTCTGGCTGGCAGGCCACGTATCAGTCCGATGGCCAGGTGCAGGCCATCACTCCCATCGCCATTGCTCCCGGCACGGTGGTGACCGTTGATCAGGTGTTTGCCAGGTATCCTCAGCGTCGCCAGATGATGCCCTCTTTGACGCAGCAGATGCGGGCGATTCAGGGGATTATTCACGACCAGGCACTCTGCCACCCAGAGGTGACCTGGCGGGTACAGCGTCAGGACAGGTTGTGGTTTAGCATCAGCCCTGGGCGCACTGCATTGACCATTTTCCCTCAGCTTTTGGCCACAGTGCAGCCAGGTGATCTGCGCCATATCCACCAAGACTTGAGGCCGTTGCTTCCAGGCACCATAGAAGTCGTCATCGGGTTACCCGATCGCTGTCATCGAGGTCGGCCTGACTGGTTACGAGTGGCAGTCAACGGTCGCTGTGTGCAGGTCAGTGGTGCCGATCCCAGCCGCAATGGGCAACTGCGCCCTTTCGAGCAAACCATTATCACTGCCTTTCGACAGACCCTCCCTCGCCATCGATACCCCCTGTGTTTTGTTCACATCCATGCGGAGCCGTCCCAGGTGGACTGGAATCGACACCCAGCCAAAACCAGCATCTATCTCAACCACCTGGCTCCATGGCAGGACGCCTTGGCGGCGGCCATTCGGACCCTACTTCAGGTGCAACCCGAAGTCGGGGATCGCACCCATGCCCAGCACTTGGCTCGGTGGGTAAAGGCGACAGAACAAGCGGGTATTTATGGGCTGGGTAGGGGAGATGCGATCGCATCTCCCCTATCTGACCCCCTATCTGACCCCCTACCCACTCCTGAGTCCTCCAGCCCCAAGCTCCCCCTACGGGCGATTGCCCAACTCCACCAGACCTATATTCTGGCGGAGCACCCCACTGGCCTGTGGCTAGTAGAGCAACATATTGCCCATGAGCGCGTCCTCTACGAAAAACTATGCCTAGACTGGGAGATCCAAACCCTGGAGACCCCAATCCTTCTGCCCACCCTCACCGAAGCACAGGTCAAGCAGCTTCAACATCTGGGGCTGACCCTTGAACCCTTCGGTACCCAAGACTGGATTGCCCGCTCTGCCCCCGCCCTCTTGAGCAACCGCGAAGACTGTGTCGCCGCCCTACTAGAACTCAGCCGAGGGAATGGCCTACAACCCGCCCTAGTGGCCACCGCTTGCCGCAGCGCTCTGCGCAATGGCACCCCCCTTTCCCTACCCGAAATGCAAGCACTGCTCGACCAATGGCAGGCCACGAATCATCCTCGTACCTGCCCCCATGGTCGTCCAATTTACTTCACTTTAGAAGAGCATCAACTAGCACGATTCTTTCGCCGCCATTGGGTGATTGGCAAAAGTCATGGCCTCTAATAAAGCTTGACATCAGCTTCAGTTGAATGAGCTGGCATATCCTGTGAATCTAACGCCAACAGTCGGGCATAAAGGCCACTGAGCTGTTGTGCCACCCCCTGCCAGCTAAAGTAAGTTCTGACCCGCGCTTGAGCCGCTTGGCCGAGCTGTAAGCGCCAGCCTTCATCGGTCAATACCCGATCGATGGCAGCGGCCAGAGACTCCACTGCTCGGGGGGGCACCAGCAACCCAGTCTGCTCGGGAATTACCGTATATTGCAGCCCCCCCACATCACTGGCAATCACGGGCGTACCGCTGGCCATCGCTTCAATGGCCACTAGGCCAAAAGGTTCGTAGTAGCTCGGCACCACACTCACATCCGCTGCCGCGTAGTAAGCCGGCAAATCCGCCTCAGAAATTCGACCCGGAAATTGGGTTAGATCCGCCAAACCCAAGTCGTTTACGAGAGACTCAATGCGCTCCCGCTCTAACCCATCAGTGCGTCCGGGGCGGCTACCCCCCCCAATCACTAAAATTAAATTGCCAGTTTTTCGGGCTTGGGCATGGGCCACTGCCCGCACCAAGATCTCAATCCCCTTGCGGGGATCAAAACGACCCACATAAAAAATGACCTGGCGTTGCGGATCGATTCCAAGATGGGCGCGTGCCGCCGCCCTGGAAAATTGTCCAAACCGCTCTACATCGGTGCCACAAGGAATAATCTCAATCCTGCCCTGCTCGGAGACCAATCTCTTCATGTCGTTTTTCTCTTGGGGGCTAGTGGCCACCACGCGATCAGCGATGTCTAGACAGGCTTTCTCAACCGCCAAGCGCGTGGTGGCAATCAAGGGAATATTCTCGACATTACGATATTTAATTGCCCCTAGGGAGTGGTAGGTATGCACTTGCGGAATCCCCAGCTTTTGCTTGAGCTGCAAGCCCACCCAGCCCGACAACCAATAGTTACTATGGACAAGGGCATAGTCATAGGGCTGCTGGCGCTGGAAATCTAGAACCTGTGCCACAAACTCAGGAAGATCGTCAAAAATTTGATCCCGAGGGACAAAATCCTGGGAGCCCGCAACTAGCCGAACCGTTCGGCAGCGGGGATGGTGCTGCACAATCTCAGGCTGCTCACCATGAACTTTGCGGGTAAACATATCGACCTGCCACCCAATTTGGGCAAGTGTCTCCCCCACCTGGCGAACATAGACATTTTGCCCCCCCGCTTCTTCTCCCCCCACATCGATTGCCGGATCACCGTGAACGGAAACCAAAGCAATCGCCCTGGGCGGGTTTTGAAATCTTAGGCCATCAGAGCATAGTATGGCAGCTTGATCTGGAAATGACATCACTCCAACCTCTGTCTTAATTGAGGCTACGTCACAAAAGTATAAACCATAAAATGCAAGTGTTAATAAGCATACTAGAAAACCTAAAGTCAACTGTTAATTTTTTGACTCAATTGGCTCAACTCCCTTATTGGCAATAGTTTTGGATGTATTTCAGTGCTATTTAGCCGACCTCTGCGCGGTGCTCAACCCAATATAGACTAAAGGCATAATTTCTGTTTCTTGTGCTTTTTAGATTCAGCTCTGCATCGTGCCCTCACCCTTGGTTTGGGGTGCATCCCAGTTTTGCAAGTTACCCCTCATCCCCCAGCCCAAAAAGGAGAAGGGTGGCCGAATTCAAAGTCCTTCTCCCAGAGCGGGCTACGGTGTATACATAAGTCTTGCAAGATTCAAAATCTTTGCGCTCGCCCCCCTAGCCCCCCAATTCTGGGGGGAAATAGTCCAGTTATTGTTGATCTCCCCCCAAACTTGGGGGGTCGGGGGGGCTAATGCAGTGTGGAATGGGTTTATCCAGAGATGTGTGTACACCGTAGCCCAGAGCGGGAGAGGGATTGAGGATGAGGGCTATGCAAGTGGGATGTATCCCCTTCATCTGCATCGGGCGCTCAAACGCGATCTGGGCGATATTGTCAAGCTCTTCTCCAGAAAGTTACGTTGTTTGAAGTTTCGTCGCAATTCTGACGAACGGTGAAAACCCCTAATGTAAACTAAGACTCGATATAGGATTCCGTGGCCTCAGGCCACCTTTGAAAAGCATCCAACGGTCATCATTCGCCGTTAGAATCATCTAAAATTTGGAGCTTTTATTCAATGGCACACACCGTCAAAATCTACGACACCTGCATCGGATGTACTCAATGCGTTCGGGCATGCCCTACAGACGTTCTAGAAATGGTTCCCTGGGACGGCTGCAAGGCAGGTCAAATCGCATCATCGCCCCGGACTGAAGATTGCGTTGGCTGCAAGCGTTGTGAAACAGCCTGCCCAACAGATTTCCTCAGCATTCGGGTCTATTTGGGTGCAGAAACCACACGCAGCATGGGGCTAGCCTACTAAACCGCTTACAATCCTTTCTTGATCTAGAGTGGGTTTTGGCCGTGTGGTTTGACGGGAAGGGGGAGCAACTGCTTCCTCTTTTTGTTATGTTTAGGGGCAATTCTGTCCGACCCTATAATCCCACGAAAATTGGCCTATGGAACCCTCTGCCACCATTTGGGTAAATGAACAACGCGATCCAATGGGGTTGCTCTATGCCTGCATTGCCTGCTGTGATGAGCAGCAAGCCCAAGATTGTCATCAGTCTTTTATTACCAACCTCACCTTAGAGCAGAAGGCAGCAGGTTGGACGGCGCAGTTGCGCACAGTATCGTCTTGGGAAGAGGTGCCCGCCAGCGCCCTCAAGATCAACTAAGATTTTCTGGCGGCTGCAATCGTTGGCTTTGAGAATTTTTATGCCCACGCCCTCCGCTCAGCTTCTAGATGGTAAAGCCCTCGCTCTGAAGATGCAGCAGGTCTTGGCACAGCAAATTCAGCAGCAGCAACCCCAACAAGGACGCCCCCCAGGGCTCGCTGTTTTGATGGTGGGCAATAATCCGGCCAGTGCGGCCTATGTCCGCAATAAAGAGCGGGCTTGCGAGCGGGTGGGCATTGCTTCCTTTGGACAGCATTTTCCGGAATCGGTTTCCCAGGCAGAGTTGATTGCCGCGATTCATCAGCTCAATGCAGACCCTCGGGTTGATGGCATTTTGGTGCAGTTACCTCTGCCCTCTCATCTGGATGCGACTGCGGTTCTGTATGCAATTACCCCCCGCAAAGATGCCGATGGACTGCACCCTGAAAATCTTGGGCGGCTGGTGCGAGGGGAACCCGGTTTACGGAGTTGTACCCCGGCTGGGATTATGGAACTGCTGTCGGCCTATAATATCCCGCTAGCGGGCTTACAGGCTGTCGTTGTTGGTCGTAGTATTCTTGTGGGG
Source organism: Petrachloros mirabilis ULC683 (assembly GCF_009939295.1). Lineage (GTDB taxonomy): Bacteria > Cyanobacteriota > Cyanobacteriia > Thermosynechococcales > Thermosynechococcaceae > Petrachloros > Petrachloros mirabilis. The sequence continues at coordinate 47,564 of NZ_WVIC01000014.1, read as the reverse complement.
AAGCCCTTGGCTCTGATGCTTCTGGAAGCTAATGCTACCCCTGTGATTGCCCACTCTCGTTCTCAGGATTTGGCCGCCCTGACCCGTCAAGCCGATGTTTTAGTGGCGGCGGTGGGTCAACCGGGATTGATTACGGCAGAGATGGTCAAGCCCGGTGCCGTTGTGATTGATGTGGGAATTAACCGGGTTGAGGATGCTGGGGGAAAAGCTAGCGTGGTCGGAGATGTAGATTTTGAAGGGGTGAGATCTCGGTGTGACTGGATTACCCCTGTCCCTGGCGGTGTGGGACCCATGACCGTAACGATGCTGCTTTACAATACCGTTTTGACCTACAGTGAGCAGTCCAAAGCATCTTACAATGGTTGAGCCTGAGTCTGTGAGACACTGGGCTGAATCTTGTTAGCCCGCGGGATGATGTTGTTGCTTGGGTCACTGATATTTGTCCTGTCACAAAGGATAATCTCCATGATTTCTGCTGACAATCCTCACTTCACGTCTTCTGTCAAAGCCAAAATGGCGGTGGATGGCACCTCCTTTGACCTGAAGGAGTTTTTGGCTGTGCGGCGAGCTTGGGTGGAGGAGTCTCTGGATGCGTCTATTCCGGTCACGTATCCTGAGAAGATCTATGAGGCTATGCGCTACTCGCTGATGGCGGGGGGTAAGCGGCTGCGCCCTATTTTGTGTCTTGCCACCTGTGATTTGGCTGGGGGTACACCTGAGATGGCGATGCCTACGGCCTGTGCCCTGGAGATGATTCACACGATGTCGCTGATTCATGATGACCTCCCAGCCATGGACAATGATGACTATCGGCGGGGCAAGTTAACCAATCACAAGGTTTTTGGTGAGGATATTGCGATTTTGGCGGGGGATGGGTTGCTAGCCTATGCCTTTGAGTTTCTGGCGATTCAAACCAAAGGTGTGCCTGCGGAGCGGTTGCTAAAGGTGGTGGCTCGATTGGGGCACGCGGTGGCGGCGACTGGGCTGGTGGGCGGACAAGTGGTGGATTTGGAATCGGAAGGGGCTGATAACATTACGTTAAAGACCCTGAACTTTATTCATGCCCACAAGACTGGTGCACTTTTGGAGGCTTCGGTTCTGTCTGGGGCGGAATTGGCAGGAGCAGACACTTCGGTATTACAACGCCTGTCTACTTACGCGGGCAATATTGGGTTGGCGTTCCAAATTATTGATGATGTCTTGGATGTTACAGCCACTTACGAAGAACTGGGCAAAACAGCAGGGAAAGACATTCAGTCGCAAAAGGCGACTTATCCAAGCCTTTGGGGCATTGAGGAGTCTCAAAGGCAAGCTCAGGCTCTCATTGATGAAGCTAAGGAAGTTTTGGTGCCCTATGGTGCCAAGGCATTGCCGTTGCTGGGAATTGCTGACTTTATTACGGCTCGAAAATCTTAAAGGACGCTCAGGTGATCAACCCGTATGTTGCGATGGTTACAACCTGGCCCTTAGGGGCAATCGCAATTCCTTAGGACGCAGACAAGATGCACAATTTTGGTGATATTATCTACAACCGCATATTGATTGTCTCGTTTGCTTCTAGCATCATTGCTCAAACTATTAAGCTTTTGATTGATTACCTCCGTCACGGCAAGATCAATTTTCGGGTATTGGTGGAAACGGGGGGAATGCCCAGTTCTCATGCGGCGCTTGTGGCTGCTTTGGCAACGGGGGTGGGTCAAACGAAGGGATGGGCTAGTACTGAGTTTGCGATCGCAGTTGTCTTTGCCATTGTGGTCATGTACGACGCGGCGGGGGTTCGCCAAGCCGCAGGCAAGCAGGCGCGAATTCTCAACCAAATTATAGACGAGATGTTTCAAGAGCACTCTTCCTTTAATGAAGACCGGCTCAAAGAGTTATTGGGGCACACCCCCGTCCAGGTTTTGGTGGGCTCGGCCTTGGGCATTGCCATTGCCTGGTTTACTGGCCCCATCGGAGCAGTCTAAGGCTGTGGACTAGCGTCACCTCGGGTAAATACTTGGGTTGTGGCCAGGACGCGTTCGTTGGTTTCAGGCAGGTGCCCCCATAAACAAACCTTAATTCTGGATGGGGCTTGCACCCGAACTCGAAAGCCTCCGGCTCGATGAGAGGAGCTGCTTTTTCCTCTGCGCTCAAGCAGATCTCCTTCACCAGGGCAGGTTACATCTTCGGCTGCGATCGCATCTACTAGTGCCTGACTGCTGGTTTGATCACTGGTGCGACGATAGATGATGGTTGGCCCCCGCCAGCGTTGATCCACCTGATCTACCAAAAAATAGTCCACCCAAGACCCATCAGCTCGATGAATTCGCATCACCAACTCTGGAGGGGTTTTGAGGCCAGAGACTTGAGTCGCCTCGCGCAAATCATCGGCAATAAAATCTAGGGCGCGACTGAGTTCGGCCTGACGAGACTCTAACTGTGTGCCAGCCTTGTCTCGCTGAAGGGTATATTGCAATGCCGTAAACGCCAGGGTGACTACAACCCCAGTCATCGACAAAGCCACCATCAGCTCTACAAAGGTAAACCCAAGGGCGAAGCTCCGATTCAAGCGAGACAACCCATTCATCAAAGTCGGGGTTTAAGTATGAAATGCCAGGAGGCGGGCTTGAACCGCCGACACGAGGATTTTCAGTCCTCTGCTCTACCAACTGAGCTATCCCGGCTAGGGCACCGCAATTTAGCCTTTGACATCATACTCAACTTGGGATCGAAGCGCAAGAGGTTAAGTTTTGATGGGGTAGGGTATTGAATTGACAGGGAATAGAGTCAGTCACTACAATAATTTGGCGCAGATAGGGCATCTGTAGCCTGTCGGGGAATTAGCTCAGTTGGTAGAGCGCTGCGATCGCACCGCAGAGGTCAGGAGTTCGAATCTCCTATTCTCCATTGTCTTTGGTGCGCTCCAGCGCGGGTAGAGCGCTGCGTTGGCGCAGCCTTGCTGAAAGCAACTCGCACCGCAGAGGTCAGGAGTGCCTCCTCCGGAGGAGCTGCGCTAACGAATCTCCTATTCTCCATTCTCTCAAACCCATACAGATCAAGGGCTGTATCGCCCATCAATATTTAGAGCCTTGCTGAGTTCCTGGGGCTAGACACTGTTATGCCACTTTTGGCCATTTTGGTTAAAATTTGGATCGAAAATGGATGGAAAGATTTCTTGATCCATTCGATCCAATCTCTGTAGGGCTTTCACCATGGCCAATGCTGCTAGAGGTCGAACAGCCCCTGTCTTAGCTGCCCTCGCTCCAGCGAATTTTGGATTTGACCAACCTGAAGATTGCCACGCCCCAATCGTCTGCTCAGCCACTAGCTACGAAGCTTTTGGAGAAACCTCCTTACAAAATATCAAAACCAACTTTCGGCACTGAACCTGTGCCGACTCTACCCATACCAGCATCAGCCATTTCCCTGGGCCAAACTCGCACCACAGTGCCGACTCCGGTGGATCTGCCTCGGGAAACGCTGGTGCGCCACACCGCATTTCTCGGTGGATCTGGCAGCGGCAAAACCACCCTGCCCCTGATCGAACAACTGCTGCTGCGGGGCGTGCCCGCCATTTTGCTTGATCGCAAAGGCGATTTGTGCAGCTACGCCAACTCCGAGGCTTGGGAAATGCCCACCGACGATCCTCGGCTGATGGCCTACCGGCAGTTGCTGCACGACCACATCGATGTCGCGGTCTACACCCCTGGCACCCTAGTCGACGCCGGGCGACCACTGAGCATTGCCATCACCCCGCCGGGTCTGGGGCAACTACCTGGCGCTGAGCGGCAGCAAATGGCCAACTACTGTGCCGCCCCCCTGGGGGGCATCATGGGCTATATGTCAGCGGTGTTGGATAAAAAACCGGATGGCGGTTCTGGGGCAGGCGATCGCCGTACTCAGCACCCTTCAGACCGATAACCCCCTAAGCATCAACCGGCTGATTTCATTTATTGCCGAGCAGGATCCGCTGTTGGTGAATGCGATCGGGGTGTTAGACCCGAAGCACTGCAAAAAGCTGGCGGAAGACCTCCAGACCCTCAGTCTGATAGCTGGGCACCTCTTCAATCCCCAGTGCGAACAACTCTCCACCGAGCAGCTGTTAGCCTCGTCTCACCCCCAGAAGACCCGGCTATCGGTGATCAACCTGGGCAGCCTGGGCGATAACGCCAGCATTCTGTTTTGGGTATCGCAGTTTTTGCTCAACCTCAACCGCTATGCCCAGCGGCATCCCTCGAGCCAGATCCAGGCGGTGGTGTTGTTTGATGAGGCCGATCTGTACCTGCCCACCCAGGGCAAACGCTCCACTAAAGCGCCGATGGAAAGCCTGCTGAAGCGAGCCCACTCCGCCGGGCTGGGTATTTTGCTCGCTACTCAGAGCCCCAGCGATCTGGATTACCGGTGTCGAGATCAAATCTCGTCCTGGTTTGTCGGCAAGGTGAAGGAAAACACCGCCCTCAACAAGCTGAAGCCTATGCTCAGCGAAGCCAAAACAGACGTTACCAGCAAGCTGGGGCGAGTTCTTTGCGATCCGCGCCGGAGAGGCCACCAGCCTGAAGGCAAACCTGTCACTGATTCGGGCTGAGCGGGTACCGCCAATGGTGCAAGCCCTGGCGGCCAGTTCTGTAAATCAGTAGGTCTACTCAGATCTTGCACCTAGTAATTTGAACTTCAATCCCCTGCTGTTATAACAAGAAGCACTTTCGCGCAATGTCCGCCAGTAGCAGGTACACCAAAAAGACCTATGGCTAAGTAGGAGGGCTCAATTAATTGTAAAACGCCGTAGGCTCTTCACAAAGCGCAAAACCCCTGTCCGGCATGGGTTACGCTGCACCAACCCATCTTACGTTTAATCCAGCTTACCTACTTACCGAGAACGCAACGGGATCAAACGCCAAGCCTGCCTAAGTCAGATCACGTCGTATGAGGCTAATCAGGTCGTCTACCTCGATGAAGCCGGTGTTAAAGATACTAATAAGGACTATCCCTATGCCTACTGTCATCACACGGAGCGATTCCAGGCTCTTAAATTGGATCACCGCACCCAACGAATCAGTATGGTGGCGGGCTGGCGAAATCGAACGGTCGTCGCCCCAAAGTACAACCTGGTAATCTTCACTGGCCTATTGAGAGCCTCGGTCAAAATAAAACAGCAACCCAGATGGAGTGGATTAGCGTTGCCCTAATGCTGCCTCTAAGTAAACTGGCCAAAGCTATATTTCAAGCTTCTCCTCGCAGCAGGGAGAAGAAATTAACGCGGGTAGATTCTACCTCAGCCGTTTCAAATGCCCGCTTCTCATCGGTAGCAATCTGAAGCGGCTCAATTACTTGTGTTTGAACCTTAGATTGCCAGCCTTGGTGTCGCAGCAGAGCATCGCAAACGGCGGCCAATTCGGCATGGCGCTGCGACCGTCCCGCTACATAACCAAAGCCTGAGACGGAGTCGTCTCCGTTCTGATCCTTGACTACCAGTGACAACTGAATAACACAGCGAGTTAGGGTCATTTCTCCCAGGTTGAAGGGCTGACCCATACCTTCTGTGCGTCCACGCACCATGGCTAAACCAATTTCAGGCGATCGCAAAAAGCGGTACTCGGGCAGCACCCCTAATGTGGCGACTCGCTCTTCTAAAAGCGCCAGAGGTGCCTTAGCCAAGGCCGACATCCATCTCGATCTTGACTGGGCTGGGGCTGTGTCTACCATCACTTAACCAAAGATTAACAGCAACTTAAATTTGTATAGATGTCTAGATAAATCATGGGACATATTCCCATAGAACGCAATCCCTATTCTGTTGAGTTAGAGTATCGTGCTAGATCTACTGGGGGTTGATTATTCTAAAGCAGTCTTGTGATTCCCTGCCGTTGGGAGGCGATTATACTTCTTTTATTGCTTCTGTCTGAGCCTCACCTAATCAACATGCATCAAGAAGCCCTGCCTCTGTATTTGCAAATTGCCGGTCAGCTGCGTCGCAACATTCAAGAACCTGTGTTTAAAGTCGGCGATCGTTTACCTACGGAAACCGAGCTCAGCGAGCGATTTGGGGTAAACCGTCACACCCTGCGACGGGCGATAGAGGTTTTGCGGCAAGAAGGAATCGTTGGCGTAGAGCGGGGTCGAGGCACTTTCGTTATGGCAGATCCGATTGCCGTTCCGATTGGCAAGCGGGTGCGATTTAATGAATCCCTCAAGGCTCAATCTCTGCAACCTTTGTGGCAGGTGCTACGTATTGTCGAGATCAATGCCGATGCCAAGCTGTCAAAACGGTTGGAGATTGTGGTCGGAGTGGCAGTCATATTGTTTGAGCGCCTGAGTTCCATTGATGATATACCCATCAGTATTGCCAGCAGCCACTTTCCAGGCCACCACTTTCCAGAATTAGTAGAGCATTGTGAGACTTATCGCTCTATTTCTAAGATGCTGCAGCAGGAATATGACTGCGATCGCATTCGCCGCAGCACGCGCCTCTCGGCTCGCCTAGCCCAGGCTAATGATGCACGACTGCTGAAAATGCCTGCTAATGGGCCAATTTTGCTATCAGAGTCGATTAATGTCGATCAAAATGGCGTAGTAATTGAGTACGGTGTCACCAGGTTTCGGGGCGATCGCATGGAACTGGTGCTGGAAAATCAGACTTAATGGATACCTGCCGCCCCGACTTTATCCATGAGCCAAGGAGTTCACTCCTTAGTGGTCGGGGCCGTAGTCCTTCGGTAAAAGCCCGTTTCAGGAATTTCAGACAATGGATTCGCCGCAACATCTCAATAACCGCTGGTAGAGTCACCCCATACGGGATGCCCTAGGTCACAGCAGCAACAGAGACTGGTACAACAGACTTGGCCTTATCGCAGAGAATATCAGGTAGAGGCGGAACTTCTTCGTCTTGGCGTAATCGAGACAGCAAGAATTGCCAAAAGGATATCCCTAACTTCCGACAAGTCTTTTTCAGTCCAATCAAGGTATCCTTGGCCCGTTGACCGGCCTGAGACCTTGTGCCCCCACTGATTTTACGCCGCAGCACCCCGAATATCGGTTTCTGCGTCATTGTTATGTAATGGCAACTGAGGATACTCCAAGACCAATAGCAATTGGGCTTTGTGTTCTCTAAACCCTTTGAGCACAGTGTTCAACGTGCCATGATGCAAATAGCAACGCCCAAAGAGTTGTTCAAACGCCTGCTCTAGGATGGTTTTATCAAGGCTGCTCGGTTCAAGCTGATAGTGCTTGAGCTGCTGATAGTAGTCCCACAGCAGGTCTTGCACCTCGACGATGTTATTGCGCTGGTACACGGATGATCGAGTGCAATCGTCCCTCCCGTAGACTGCACTAGCGCAGCGTAACCCATCACCTAAAACTCATGTCCAACCTCAACCGGTAAAATTACCCTTCCCCGCAATCCCCACCAGCTAAGTAAACCCCATAAGCCACATACTAACAAAAACCAGAACCCGACCAATCCGCAGCCCAACTGCACCATAAGATTGAAGGTTTCAGGTGCCGGGCTTCGGGTATTAGGGCAACCTCGGCACATCTGCTCTCTACAAACCCACACAAGAATATGACTCAGTACTTTTTGTGAGGTTTAGGGTTGATCATAGTCTTCAATAATGCTTCGTAGATCTTCGGCAGAAACATCATCTTGATCTGACTTTGTATAGAGCGTTAGGAGCAAAATCGAGGTTGTAGTTTTGAGATAGTAGATAAGTCTGTAACCGCCACTTTTTCCTTTCTGAACATCAGTATTCTTAATGCGGACTTTGAACACTGGGTAACCAATACCAGAAACTTGATCGCCAGGTGTTTCTCCGTTTTCTAGTTGATTGATGACCGGCTGAATGTCTTCAAGAATGCTTCGGTATTTCTTTTTAAGCGTTCGAATATTGCGAGTGAGGGCAGGTAAGGCGATGATTGTGATACTTGAATCACTCATTTCTCAGCTCTTCCCAAAGTTGAGCAACTGGCATTCCCTGATCCGTCATTGCCTCATGCCATGCTTGCCGAAAATCGGACAGAACCTGTTCTTTAGGGGTGTCGTCAAGCGAATTTAGGGTATTTGTCTTTTGGATGCGAAATTCCAGAAACTCTATAAAATCGGCAATTTGACGAAGTTGATCGTCGGTGAATGTGTCAAGTTTTTGTTTGAGGGCTTCGCGAATGACCATAGGGTTGACTTTAAAGAAAGCTAACTATGTTCTAAAGCTAGAGCAAAAGTACTGCCGAACAATTTGCTATGACATCAGTTTATAGCAGTTTACAGATCAATGGAGTACATGGGGTGCAGGGGGCACTGCCCCCTGCGTGGGGGTGGAACCCCCACACCCCGTACCTCACTCAGGTGAGAACCGCTATATCAAAAGATTAGGTTATTAACGCCTACCCCTAGACTAGTGAGATTCCAGCTCTCATAGGATACGTTAGCGCAGCGTAACGCATCACCTGAAACTCACGTCCAACCTCAACAGGTAAAATCACCCTTCCCCGCAACCCCCCACCAGCTAAGTAAACCCCATGAGCCACATACCAACAAAAGCCAAAACCCGACCAATCCGCAGCCCAACTGCATAACCCATGTTGCTACCATCACTCAGCACCGAGCGATCGCTTGGCTAAATAGTGCGATCAAATGGGTGAGTGGGGAGATCGAGTCTATGCTAATAATGCAAAAATTATTGCCACAAAGTAATCGGAACATATTCACCAAACAGCACAAAGTCACCATCTGTCGTCAAAATGCTGTAATCACGACGGTGAGCAACTGCACAGATCAAAAAGTCTGTGTTGCTTCCCTGAATCCCATTGCGGCGGCAAGTGTTGTAAAACTCAGCAGCCAACTCATAATCTTCGATCGCCAGTTCAAGGTTGGAAAATGCCCGTAAATACTCTCTCAAACGAACAAACTGTTCGACCTCTCGAATTCCTGACAGTACCTCTTGCCGAATCACGCCCAACAGAGCAACTCTGTCATCGGCAATCAACTCACGCAACCTCAGAATTTGGCGTGACTCCTCCAGGATTCGATTTCGTCGCAGAGCCAGTGACCAGACAGAAGTATCAACAACAACCTTCATGCTTGCCGCCGTTGTTGCTTATAGTCATAGTCTGGCTCGTAGTCGATCGTGCCAAAAAGTTCCAAAACTTTCAATTGTTTACGCCGCTGAATATATTCCTGCAAAGCTGCTTCAATCACTATCTTCTCTGTTTGATGTTCGCCTAGAGTCAACGCTTCTTGGATCAACGTCGGATCAATTTCAATATTCGTTATCATCGGTTCGCCCCTCCAACACTGACACTATCAAGCTGGGTGATCTTACCATTGTATAGTGCGATCGCGCAGCGACTCCGAAGGAGTATCGCCCCTCTCGCAGACCACACTAGCGCAGCGTAACCCATCATCTAAAACTCACGTCCAACCTCAACCGGTAAAATCACCCTTCTCAGCAATCCTCCACCAACTGAGTAAACCCCATGAGCCACATACCAACGAAAACCAAAACCCGACCAATCCGCAGCTCAACTACATAACCCATGTTGCTACCATCACTCAGCACCGAGCGATCGCTTAGCTAAACAGTGCGGTCAAATAGGTGAAAGGGTGAGTGGGGCGATCGGTTAGAGAAGGGGCGATCGCTAGGGTTCAGTGAAGCACCGGGAGGAAGGGGCAATTGCACCTAACAAATATTGGGGCAACTGAGGAGGATTCTACCAATTAACAACAGTTAAAACATTCACTTTAGAAAACTCTTGATCAGCCGTGATCAAACTTGCTGAACAATGAATTGTCATCGCAGCAATGATTGTATCTGGCAACTTTAAACAGTACTGTTGACGAATTCTAATAATCTTATGAATCAAAGTTGAATTTGTCGTTGTCAAGTCTATAACTTCTACACGTTGGAGAAATTCCCGAAAAGTTGGCGATCGCTTTCTGTCAGCCCAGCGAATACCAGAAACTCAATTCGACTAATAATAGAAATCCCAATCCAATCTGCCTTTTGAAGCAATTGAAGCAGTTGAAGCAGTTGAGCATTACCCTGCAAAAGCGCCACAATCGCATTGGTGTCGAGTATGTAACGATTACCATTCATCTCGTAGCGTCCTTTGCATCCCAACGGCATCTCCCGTCCAGGTTAGTCGCCCTGCCAAATTAGAAAAATCATAGTCTGGTTTCTTCAAACCTGTTTCGGATAAATGAGACGGCAACACTTCAATGGATTGCTGCCGCTGCAACACCTTGAGCAACGCCAGCAGTGCTTGAACCAAGTCGTCGGGAGATTGCTCGATCGTTTGAATCAATGCTTCTTTCGGAGTCATCGTCCTCTCCAATCCTTTGTGGGCTAGGTTCATTTTGTGGGGCACCTTTGCGTTTCAGTCGCGCCTTGCACCTCGCTACGATGCCGTGCGCGACCAAGCCGGACTGATCAGCGATCGCCTCTCGAACAACCTCTCTGGCATGGCCACCATCAAGAGCTTTACCGCTGAAGCCTATGAGCGCGATCGCGTTTACAGCGACAGTGAGGCGTATCGTCGCGGCAACAGCAGAGCGATCGCCATCTGTGTTGATTCGGCCTGCTCAAGAAGATCTGCAACACAACCATCAATTTCTCGTATGGTGTAAGAAGTTGAGCATCCGTCGTAGTTGAAAGTCACCCCCCCCAACGCACTCTATGACCCATCACAACGCCTCTGAAGCCTCTGTTTTGCCCCTGCCTCGCATCAATCTCTTCACCATGTTTCGGTTGGGCCTGGTGCAAATGGGCTTGGGGATCATGGCTATTTTAATGTTGGGGGTTCTCAACCGCGTCATGATCCAGGAGCTCACCATCCCAGCCACCATCGTCGGCGGCAGTATTGCCATGTATCAGGTGGTGGCACCGGCGCGGATCTTGTTTGGCCAGATGACCGACTCCCGGAAGCTCTTGGGCTATCACCGCACCAGCTACGTCTGGATTGGGTCGGCTCTGTTTGCAGTTATGGCCTTTGTGGCCGTGCAAGTGGTGTGGTTTCTCAACCAGAGTGTGCAAAGTAGCGGCTGGGGTGCGATGTCCTATGGCTGGGTAGGCGTGTTGGCCTTCGCCTTTTCCATCTATGGACTCTGCATCAGTGCCACCTCCACGCCGTTTTTTGCCCTGATGGTAGATGTTTCGGACGAAGACAACCGGGGCAAGCTGGTGGGGATTGTCTGGTCTATGCTGACCCTCGGCATTGGCGCTGGGGCTGGAGTAAGTGCGGGGCTATTGCGAGGGCTGACAGCAGAAACGCTCCAGCTTCGCATCAATCAGCTCTTTCTGATCGTACCGCTAATTGTGTTTGGGATGGTGGTGGTGGCCACCTGGGGCATCGAGAAAAAATATTCGCGTTTGTCCTACCGTCGCCAAGGCCGTGACAATAAGCGATTGAACCTCAAAGAAGGGATTGCCATTCTCACTGCCAGCCGCCAGACGGGTTTTTTCTTTACCTACCTGGTGATGTTGATTTTGGGGATGTTCATCCAGCAGCCCATTTTAGAACCCTTTGCGGGGGAAGTCTTTGGCATGACCATTGCCCAAAGTACAGCCCTCAACATCTTTTGGAGTCTGGGTAGCCTGGTGAGTCTGAGTGTGACAGGGTTTTGGCTGGTGCCACGCTTGGGCAAAAAACCCACAGCCAAGCTGGGGTGCTACTGTATGGCCGTGTGTTTTATTCTGCTCCCGATTACGGGTCTGTTGGGTCAACCGCTCTTACTCCAGGTGGGGTTAGTACTCTTTGGGCTGTCCCTGGGGGTGGCGACTGGTAGCTCGGTTAGCCTGATGCTAGACTTGACCACCGCAGAAACGGCAGGCACCTTCACCGGACTGTGGGGTTTAGCCCAAGCCTTCTCTCAGGCGGCGTCTTCCTTTGTGGGGGGTGTGCTACTTGATGTCGGACGACAGGTGTTTACAGCACCCCTGTTTGCCTACGGTTTTGTGTTTTGGCTAGAAGCAATTGTCATTTCCCTGGCCACAATCCTGCTGCGCCGGGTGGATGTGGTCGAGTTTCGAGAGCAAGCGGGCAAGGCCGTGATCGCGGCGATGGAAGGGGAGTTATCTTAAGTCAAGTAACAATCGGCACCAGGGTTGCTAACATCCGAGAATGAGAAAGCACAAATCGGTAAAAACAGGGACGACGGAGATCTGACATGAATGGTCAATTGCAGACCCAAACAGCAGCTTGGTGGCGGCTCATTACCAGTAGTGAGACCCTGGGAACCTACCAAAAAACTTTAGATCGGACTTGGCAGATTCTTCAGGAAACCGCGAAATTGCTGTGGCTAGTCCTATGTTTGGGATTGGTGGTCTTTACGGGCTTTTGGAACGGCTCCATCCGTTTAGGGCGTAGTGTTCGAGCCTGGGTTGATCAACTGGAAGACCCTAAATCGAGTCACCTGTTACCTGAGGCTGGGCGCACCTTAATTGCGATCGGCAAAACGGCGGGTTTACTGGCGCTCTGGCAAGCTAGAGCGCAGTTGGGGTTAGCCAACACTGGGTCACGCCCTACCTTGGCATCAACTTTAGAAACGATGCCTAAGTCAACGTCGTCTTCTGCGCCACCTTTAGCCTCATCCCCTGTGCCCGTGTCTGAGGAGTCGGAGGCTGAGGAGTCAAAGTCTCAAGAGTCAGAGTCTCAAGAGTCAAAGCCAGTCAGTCTCACGACTGATCCCGATGCTCTGGTAGCGCCCAAAGATCAGGGGTTGAATTCAGCCGAGGATACATCAGAGGCTGAAGCGCCTTAATGTTCCGCCAGAAAAATTTTGTGGGGTCGCAGACCCTCAAAATTTAACCCCCATCAACTTCTGAATACTAAGCCATCCTTCAAGACAAAGTTGACAGATTACTGAGCGCTTCGGAGAAAATCGTCATGAAGATGCGCTTCAGGGGACGACTCAGCTTATCTTGAGGGATAGATTTGACTGCATCCCCAGGCTGAGTGTGGCCTTACCCTCGGGGATCAAGATGCTGTTCCTTAGGACTCGGTGCATGACCCTCAAGCGACTTATTTTAGGCATCCTCACGGTGTGGGTGGTCATTGTGATGACCAGCACCTTATTGGCCAGTTGGAATAAACCCCAAACCCAAAGCCAGTTAAGTTTATACCAAACTGATTTACTGCTCTACGCGGCTGAATGGCAAGGAGATGGAGTGGGGGATGACCCTAATCCCTGGCGGCAGGCGTTGATCGATGGAGATCCCTTTGACAATGCGATTCAGAATTATCGCCAGGTTCGCAAGGCGGCACAGCGAGATTGGGAACGACAGCAGGATGCTGTTTCGTCGGTTCCCCAAAGCTCTGGATCAGACCTGGCAGGAATGCCTTCTCCCTTGGTGAATGAGTTGGATTTGCGGCTCGGACTGTTATATGCAGCAAACCAGCAACCCAGTCAGGCGCTCCAAACCTGGAACCAGGTGATCCCATCCTTGGCAACTGAGACGGAAAATCAATCTGAAGTTACGGCTCGGGTTTTGGTGGGTCTTTGGAGTGATCCCCCCCGGTTGTTGCCGGATGCTCAACAGCAGTTACAGACCCACCTCTCCGGTTGGTTTAGATACCGAGCTTTACAGCAGCTCTATGATCTTCAACAACGCCAAAGTGAATGGGTGCGTCTACATGCTACGGAGCAAATCAGAGCACGGCAGGCATTTATTCGCTTACTGCTGGTCAGTGCTTTGAATGTCGTGGGTCTGGGGGTGGGCATTGTCCTGCTCGTGATTGGGATCGGGCGATTTTTCTGGCAGCGATATCGAAGGGCTAGTGATGAGGATGTCTTAAGGCTCTCGGATGCGGCGAAGGGACAGGAGAGCGGGGGGCTGAGTCGAGCGGTGCAGCCTGTTCTGGGGATCGAGACCTCTAGCTTGGTAAATTCAGTGCTCTGGCCCCCGGAGACGATTTGGCAGGTGATGGTGCTTTGGTTTACGGGCTTTTTTGGCGTGAGCTTTTTGGGGGTTCCCCTGGTCATTCAAGGATTGGGACTCAATCCCCGTACCTTTGATGCCCAAATGCAAGCCTATACAGCGCTCTGGAGTTATCTGACGCTGATGGGGGTGGGCTTTGCCATTCTCTATCTGGTGTTGCGCGCTTTTGTTGCCCAGCCGCTGGGATGGCTGCCGTTTCGGGTTTCGGTGAAGTCTGTGCTTTGGGGGTTGGGGAGCTATTGGGTGGCACTTCCCTTGGTGACCTTGGTGTCGCTGTTGAACCAGCGATTGCTGCAAAACCAAGGGGGGGGTAACCCACTGCTGGAAATTATTTTGCAGAATCAGGGGGGTTTGACGATTGGGGTGCTGTTTTTGATGGTGGCGGGGTTGGCTCCCTTCTTTGAAGAAATCTTGTTTCGGGGCTTTTTGCTGACCTCGCTGACGCGATATCTGCCAGTTTGGAAGGCAGTTGGGGTCAGTGCGGTCATGTTTGCGATCGCACACCTTAATTTATCCGATGTCCTACCTTTAACAGTGCTGGGGATCATCTTGGGACTGGTTTACCTGCGATCGCGCAGCTTGATTGCCGTGATCATTCTCCACAGCCTGTGGAATGCAGGCTCCTTTGTGGGTCTACTGCTTCTAGGGGGAGCCTTGCATTAGCGCCCTTGTGTCTTCAGCAACTCAGCGACAGTAAGGACTGATGTCTTCACCGCAGCAATCTGCCAGGAAACAAAGGGCTCGAAAGCGCAGGGTCATCAGTTCTTCGTAGATCGGGTTCAGCTTGCAGAGGGGGGGGATATGAGCAACCGTTTGACCAAAGACCACAATATCTCGCTCAAACGGACACTGCGCCGGGATCAAGCGGCAAATTCGGTGAGCCGCCTCCGGGGTTTCAATGCGAATGTGAGCAAAAAGCCGCTGGAGGAGTGTGTGGGTTTGCGATTTGAGAACATGCATCACGGTTCCTCTCGGGTCATGACAACAGCAATCACCTGGGGTCAGGGTAAACCCTGGCCAGAAACTATGATTGCTCAAATATAAGTAGAGAAAAATTTTAAGATTTGGCGAAATATGCCTTGGGAACAATGCCAACGCCTGTCTTTTTTGTCAGGGATCAATGTCAGCACTTTATGATTAGATAGTAGAACTCAGAGTTTTTGAGGAGACTTAGAAGTCTTGATCTTCTTGCTGCATTTCTAAAGCAAAAAAGCAGCCTAAGACACAAGAGGCTAGCCAAAAACTAAGAACCTGAATAGCAAAAGCTTCAAACATGAATCTGTACTCCATGTCCCCTGGGATAGCTAGGGGGAACACCTAGATCAACCCAGTGGGTAAATTTAGGTCTGTGAGGGTTGACACTTTTAATATTGACACTTGGGTTCAGAAATCACGCTCGGGAATTTACGGAAATTTAGCGATGATTTGATCCTTCAAGATGAAAGACGTCTGTAAAATTGCGCAGTTCCCGCTATAGAGTAGCATTTTTAAGCTGGTGCAACCGAGCAACTTACTGTGCCAGTCCATGGGCACAGTGATCTGAAAACCGTCCCCGATCAGCCCAAAAACCTTGAGAGGCCATCTGAAAAGCCTCATTCATCCCTGCATTAGCCCCCCCGACCCCCCAAAATTGGGGGGAGAAAGCCAAAAACTCTGATCATTTCCCCCCAGAATTACGCCCTGCGGGCACGCTGCGCGAGGGGGGATAGGGAGCCAAGTGCAAGGTCTAAGCAACTTCTCAAACAAGCTCTGACACCCCATCAAGGGGCTGCCTAAAGTCCACCATTTATGGCTCAAATACGGGCGGCCACAGCTCAGACACTAGCAACTCCCACCCTGGCAACAAGTCTGGTAGTGTCAATCTATCCCCATCCTTGAGCAGAATTGGCTCCTGGTTTAATCTCCGTACTTCCAGCCAGCGCTGCTCCGGGTGAATTAAAATCCCAATTTGTGTCCCCTGCTCCAAAAACCGCTCGATCTTAGTTCGCAGCCCAACTAAGCTATCTGATGGCGACTTTACCTCTACGATCAGATCCGGTGCTAGCTCAGCAAAGCCCTGAGGGCTACGCCGCAGTCGCTCTGCCTGCACAAACGACACATCTGGCGCACGAGTATCGGAGTTGGGCAAAATAAACCCTGCCCCTGCACCCGTCACCCGTCCAAGCTGGCGAGGTTTAGCCCAATTGCGAAGTTGAGCACCAAACTCAAACGCGACTTCATCTGATTCATAGCCTGACGGACTCATGACAACAATCTCACCATCGACCAGTTCAACCCGGTAGTCGTCGCCCAGTTTAGCCTGCACCTGCTCTAGATCTTTCACCGTCAGAACCATTCCGACCTCCTAAAACAACAGCGAGCTGTGTCATTTCACTATTCTATGCCCGCTCAACACTGGCTCGGTGCAATGCCCAACCGCTGCTTAAACGCCACAGCAAACTAACCGCTACTCAGTTCAATACCCCATAACCGATGCGTTGAAAAGCACTTTAAACCTCCGCTGAAAGGTGCGATCGCTCCCCCCCACCTGTCGTGCTACTTCCGACAGGGATAGCGGACTCTCCAACGGGCACCCCTCAACTGCTGAGTCAGCATCGCCAAGGAGGTCACACCTGGTACAGTAAAGCAAGAGAGTCTTAGTGCGGTGGTCATGAGCAATGTTCCTAGACTTGAGTGCCCCTAAATTCGCAGCCATCGTCGGTTCAAAATTGACCTTCAGTGGCAAAGCAACTTAGCTGCATGCTGCTCCCGTGAGTTGCGCTAGCCTTTTGAGGGTTTCGTGTGGATGCCTACGCAGAGATCAACTTAGCTGAATATATTGAACACACGCTGCTGAACCCTTTGGCTTCCCCAGAGGCCATTGAGCAACTGTGTGACCAGGCCGATCGACTCCGGTTTCCAGTGGTATGTGTATACCCGACCCATGTGCGTCAGGCTGTGGGCTTATTACATCACAAAGACCCCAAAGTGTGTACCGTAATTGGGTTTCCCACGGGGGCAACCACATCAGCCGTCAAACGCTTTGAAGCGGAAGACGCCGTAGAGGCTGGGGCGGCAGAACTGGATGTCGTGATTAACCTGGGTTGGCTCAAAGCGGGTCAAACCGAAGCGGTTCATCGCGAAATTGCCGATATTTGTGCGGCTACAGGGCAGACGGTGAAAGCGATTTTAGAGACCAGTTTGCTGACAGATGCTGAAAAGAAACTGGCCGCAGAAATTTGCTTGGATGCTGGTGTTCAGTATCTCAAAACCAGCACCGGCTGGCATGGGGGAGCTACCGTTGCCGATGTCAAACTGCTGTGCCAGGTGGGGCGCGATCGCATCGGCGTCAAAGCCTCTGGGGGAATTCGGACACCAGAGCAAGCCCTAGCCTTAATTGCCGCTGGAGCCACGCGACTGGGAACTTCCTATGGTGTTCAGTTGCTGCACCAGCGCGATAGGCTGAAAGAGCAGCCTATTGCTTCTGCCCCCTTTGTGGATGCTCCCTCCCAATTAGCATGAGTCGAAACTACAAAGCAACTGGCATTAATCTCAAAAGTATGCCGCTTGGTGAAACTGATCGGCTCATTACCCTATTAACCCCAGAGAGGGGCCTGATTCGTGTGGTTGCCCCCGGTGCGCGCAAACCCAAGTCAAAATTGGGGGGACGCACCGCTTTATTTGTGGTCAACGAGCTGGTGCTGGCCAAAGGCCGATCCCTAGATCGCATCACCCAGGCAGAAACCCTGACTTCCTATCCCAAGCTGAGCCAAACCCTAGCTAAACTCACGGTTGGACAATATCTCGCCGAAGTAGTCCTCTATCAAGCCCTAGGAGATCAACCCCAAGGCGATCTCTTTGAACTGCTCTGTCAGCAGTTGGCGCAACTAGAGCAGGTGAGCCTTCAAGCCGTGCCAGCACTGCTCATCCATAGCCTGCTGCACCTGCTGACTTGGGCAGGCATTGCCCCCCAAGTGCAAGCCTGCTGCGATACACAAGTGCCTCTACCCACGGAGCCAGGTTCCTATTCCCCGGTGGCTCTGAGTCCCCGAGCAGGTGGCACAGTCCTGCTAGAGCCGCTAGTGGGCTGTGTGGGTAGACCGTTCCGGCTGGCCGAGCCCTCAGCCCCTTTTGCTGGCCTGCCCCGTCGCCACCGGGATGGGGTAGTTCTAGGGGAGGCAGGGTTACATCTTTTACAAGCGTTTGCAGCAGCCGTGGCCACCGAGGATGCCTTCGTGCTTCTGGAAGATGCGCTCCTGTTTGAGAAGATGTTGCAGACCGTTCCCTTGACCGTGTGGCTTAGCGTAGAGCGAGCCTTACGGCAATATTTGGAATATTACCTGGAGCGTCCCATCCGCTCTGCAGCCTTAATTGAAACTTGTTTTCCAACCGACGCTGCTGTTATCTCTGTAAACCCATGACTCGACTGCACGATAGGGCTGAACCCAACTCCGAGACCCCTGCCCCCAAGCCGCGAGTAGGTTCCTCCCCCCGATCTCACACCACCCCCAGAGACGCTTGGCCCATGGGGTCGTCCCTCGCTCCAGACAATGGGGCGGCGGTTTCTCCGCAGACGGCGGAGTTAAGGACGGCAGATCTGCCACCAGAGCCCTTGCCATCAGCGTCAGAGGCCATTGCTGAAGCTGACCCAGAGAGTACCCCAGAGAGTACCCCAGAAACAGGGTTTGGCCCGGTGCTGCGAAACCGGAACTTTCTGCTGCTGTGGTTGGGGCAGTTATTTTCTCAGGTGGCCGACAAAATTTATCTGGTGCTGATGATTGCCCTGATTACCAGTGAGTTTCAAACGGTTGGGCAGACGGTGAGCGGGTGGGTCTCTTCGGTGATGATCGCATTTACGGTTCCGGCTGTGTTATTTGGGTCTGTGGCGGGGGTCTTTGTCGATCGCAGGTCGAAGAAACAGCTTTTGGTCTTGACCAATTTTCTGCGGGGGGGGCTGGTGATGGCTGTACCCCTGCTGCTGTGGTTGGCTCAGGGATGGGGCACATTTTTACAGATTCCTCTAGGGTTTTGGATGCTGCTGGGGGTCACTTTTGGGGTTTCAACTCTGACTCAATTTTTTGCCCCGGCTGAGCAATCGGTGATTCCCCTGATTGTGGAGCGGCAGCATTTACTCAGTGCCAATTCACTCTATACCTTGACGATGATGTTGGCGGTTATTCTCGGCTTTGCGGCTGGGGAACCGCTGCTATCGGTGGCCAATCAGATGATGGCTCACTGGAGTCAACATCCTGAGTGGGGTCAGGCGGTGGCTGTGGGCGGCAGCTATGCGATCGCAGGGGGACTGTTGTGTTTAATCGTGACCGGGGAATCTCAAAAGCACCATACCCCCAGTACCCAACATGTTTGGCGCGATATTCGCGAAGGGGTGAGCTATCTCAAGCAGCAGCCCCAGGTGCGCGGTGCCCTGATTCAGTTGGTGATTTTATTTTCAATCATCGCGGCTTTGGCCGTGTTAGTGGTGCGCCTCGCTGAAGTGTTGCCTACGCTGAAAGCATCCCAATTTGGATTTTTGCTGGCTGCGGGTGGTGTGGGTATGGCCATTGGTGTGGCCTTTTTGGGGCAGATCGGTCAGCAGTTTGTCCGCCGTCGCCTCAGCCTTTATGGCTCCATTGGCATGGCAGTGATGTTGGGGGGAATCTCCTGCGCCACCCATCATTTGGTAACGGCTCTGATCTTGTTAGTGGGTCTGGGATTCTTTGCCTCGTTGGCTGGGGTACCCATGCAAACGACGATTCAAGAAAAGACCCCTGAAGAAATGCGGGGTAAGGTCTTTGGACTCCAAAATAATGCGGTCAATATTGCCCTGAGCTTGCCCTTAGCCCTGGCAGGATTAGCCGAAACTTGGCTGGGGCTTCAGACCGTCTTTTTGTCCTTAGCTATTCTCGTTATATTGGGCGGAGTCCTGTCCTGGTTTACAGCAGATGTAGACTCCCATTAGGGTCGGTTAAATCTAAGCAATGCCCCAGGGTTTTGGCTGGTTGACTGACAAAACTTCAATTTGGGGGGTTCTGACTATCTCACAGTCCCCCAGAATGGGGGATGTAGGGGGCGAATGCAGGGTGAAATCGTTTTTCTCAGACTTGTGTTTACACCGAAGCCCCTTGGGAGAGGGGTTGGGGGTGAGGGCGTACAACTTTTGTCAGTCAATCAGGGGTTTTGGATATTTGTGAGGATCTCTGAGGTTCCCCATTTTTCCCCCTCAAGAGATGTCATAATTCATCCAGCCTATGAAGAGCTGTCCCATGGGGTTTAGACTGAGCAGCATGATTTTGGGTGGGATAGAGGTTCAAGCGGCTCATTGCAGCCTTGAGTAAGTTATTGGGCAGAGACTAGATGCACATTGCCTGGATTGGGAAAAAATCGCCGCCTTGCGGAAATGTGACTTACAGTCGTGAAATTACCAATGCCCTGTTAGAGGGCGGCTATCGAGTTAGTTTTTTGCATTTTGCTCAAGATGAACCGGGTGATGGAGCCCAGATCACAGACCTACAGGAAGTTTCTCTGCCGTTTCTCTATAAGTCACAGGTTTATACCATTCCATCTCCGCGCTCTAGTAAGGTTTTGGCGGCGGCACTCGGATCCCTCAAGCCAGACTTGGTGCATGCGTCTTTAACCCTGTCTCCGTTAGATTTTGTGTTGCCCGAGATCTGTGAGGCCTTGGCAGTTCCCTTGGTGGCGACGTTCCATCCCCCTTTCAGTCATAAGCACCGCAATCTGACTTCGGGGACGCAGCATTTTATGTATCAGCTTTATGCGCCTTTTCTGGCCAATTATGATGCGGTCATCGTCTTTTCTCAGGTTCAGAAAGAGTTGTTATCGCGCTTAGGGGTGCCTGACACCCAATTGGTGGTGATTCCCAATGGGGTAGATACCCAGAAGTATTCGCCGGGAATCTCTAGTTTCAAACATGAACTCAAAGCCCAGCAGATTTTTGTCTACCAGGGCCGCATCTCCATTGAGAAAAATGTGGAGTCGTTACTGAAGGCTTGGCGACTGGCGAATTTACCGAATGATTGTAAGTTGGTGATTGTCGGTGATGGTGCTTTGATTACGTCGTTGATGCCTGCCTATGGCCCTGAACATAATATTCTCTGGATGGGTGCGATCGCAGATGAGCAGCGCCGGATTGAGATCCTGCGGGGAGCGGATGTGTTTGTGTTGCCCTCTTTTGTAGAGGGGTTGTCACTCTCGTTATTGGAGGCTATGGGGTGTGGTCTTGCCTGTCTGGCAACAGATGCGGGAGCCGATGGCGAGGTTTTGGAAGGGGGGGCTGGCATTGTCCTGAATCCGCAGCGAGCCAAAAGTGAGATCCAAACGCTGCTGCCTGTACTCGCTCAGCAACCGGAAATGATTGATGCTCTAGGTCGAAAGGCGCGATCGCGGGTGATCGAGCGCTATAGCCTCGATCGCAACATTGACAGCCTAGAAAAGTTCTATGCCCAGGTCGCAACTCGTCCCAAGGTTTTACTACGCTAAGCTTGAGCATAGTGTTTTGTAGCGTTTAGAGTGGCGCATCGCCCCATATTGCCCATGTTTGCATCCTTGCCTCGAACGACCCAAAATATAGATGTACGTACTCGGCTCATCTTTGCCCTTGACTTTGAAAGTCCAGAAAAAGCCAAGGCGATGGTGCAACAGTTGGGTGATGCCGTCAGCTTTTATAAGGTGGGCCTAGAGCTGTTCATGGCCGGGAGCTATTTTGAGCTGGTGAACTGGCTACTAGAGCAAGGGAAGCAAGTCTTTGTGGACCTAAAGTTTTTTGATGTGCCCCAAACCGTAGGGTCTGCGGTGCGCCAACTCCAGCACAAGGGCGTGACTTTTGCCACGGTGCACGGCAATGATGCCATTCTGAAGGCAGCAGTGGCAGAGAAAGGGAATCTGAAAATTCTGGCAGTGACAGCCCTGACCAGCCTCGATCAGCAAGACTTAAACGACTTAGGCTTTCAGTGTGATGTGCAGCAATTGGTCTTGTCACGGGCTAGGCGAGCCATTGAACTGGGGTGTGATGGAGTGATCTCCTCTGGCCTGGAAGCGGAACCCCTGAGAGCACATCTTGGCGATCAGTTTTTAATCATCACCCCTGGCATTCGTCCCCTGGCCAATGTGGACGACCAAAAGCGCACCGTTGATGTAGAAGAAGCCTTTCAGAAAGGGGCAGATTATATTGTCGTAGGAAGACCCATTAAACAGGCAGCCGATCCTTATAAGGCCGCTACAGACATTCAAGCCCGTATTCAAAATATTTTTAACCAGAATTGATTGAACTTTCTGGCTCTTCCGGTCTGGCTATGGGAAGTTAAGACCTAACAACCCCTTAAATAGAGCCAGTCCATCGGTACTGCCCAGCACTGGATCTGCGGCGCGTTCGGGATGGGGCATCAGGCCCAAGACGTTGCCTTGGCGATTGCAAATTCCGGCAATATTGGCCAGGGAGCCGTTAGGATTGGCGGTGTCGGCAACGGTGCCGTCGGGGTGGCAATAGCGGAATAAAATTTGGTTATGGTCTGCCAACGCTTGCAGGGTCTCAGCATCGGCGTAGTAGCAACCTTCGCCGTGGGCAATGGGGAGCGTAATCACCTCTGAGCGGGGATAGCCTTGGGTCCAGGGTCGGTCGGTGCGCTCAATTTTGAGGGGGACGCGATCGCAAATAAAATGCAGCCCCCGATTCCGCACCAGGGCACCGGGCAACAGCCCCACCTCGGTCAGCACTTGAAAGCCATTGCAAATCCCCAAGACGGGTTTGCCTGCTTGGGCATGGGTCACCGTCGCTTGCATCACTGGCGAGAAGCGGGCAATGGCCCCACAGCGCAGATAGTCGCCATAGCTAAAGCCCCCCGGAATCACCACCACATCAATGTCGCTGAGGTCAGTGTCTTCGTGCCAGATCATCCGGGTGGGTTGACCCAGCACATCTCGGGTCACCATGGCCACATCGCGATCGCAGTTTGACCCCGGAAACACCACAATGCCAAACTTCATGTCGGTGCTCCTGAAGGGGTGACGGCCTGCACCTCGAACCGATAGATTTCAATCACCGGATTGGCCAGGAGTTGATCGCACATGCGATCCACTTGGGTCGCCGCCGCATCAGCATCGGTAGCAGTCACGGTCAGTTCAATATATTTGCCAATGCGCACCGAGCCTACATTCCCATGACCGAGGTGGCTGAGTCCAGACTGCACCGCCGTGCCAGCCGGATCTAGCACCGAAGGCCGCAGGGTTACATAAATTTTGGCTTGAAAAGTCTGCGTCACTGCCCATTGACCCAAATGGATTTCCGTTTTGACTCTACCTGATTTGGAGGTGGACTGGAAATTACTGATGCCATCGCTCAAAAATTCGGCAAAATAAGTGGAGGAACTCACAAGGGCAACATCCGCTCATGGCACTTTCTTTTATGTCTCTCCTGACCACAGGAAAAACGTTCATCCGCGATGTCGAAAATCTGGGAGCCGTTGCCGTCTACGTGCCGCCAGAAGGTGGCTTTGAAGGCCGATATAAGCGGCGACTGCGAGCCGCAGGCTGGTATACCCAATTTATATCTGCACCTGGCATGGGAGATTTGGCCGCCTACCTGACCACCGTTCATGGCGTGCGCCCCGCCCATGTGGGCAAAAACGACATTCGCACCTTCTTTTTGCCCCCGGCTCTAGACTACCCCCTAGAAAAGCTACCTTCGGATGTGAAGGGACTGGCTCTCTGGTTCTACGATGGCAAACGCCTATCTCGCCAAGAACTGGCTTACCTCTGTGAATTGACTGCCAACCAACCCCAACTCAAGGTGGTCATTGAACTTGGTGGCGATCGTCAATTTAGCTGGTGCCCTCTCAAAGAGGTGGTGTCTGCCGCCTAGTTCACATCGGGGGCTAGACAGGCCACTAAGAAGACTGGGAAAGACGCTGCACCGATTGCCCACCTAGCCATTGGTGAGCCTCTTGAAGCCGTGCAGGAATCACCATGCGGTGCGGACTATGAACCAGATAAGGCTCTAAAGCGCCAGGGTCAACTCCTGCGGCAGATTGCCCTGGAAACCAGTGGCCACCGCTGCCCAGCAGGTTGTAACGAGCCTGGGCAAATTCAACCATGTCGTAGGCAGTGGCCAGGTTCCACAGCCAGAGAATGGCAGGAATATTGACCTGGCCAGGGGTTTGTGCATAGCTAGGCAGTCCGACTGACCAGGTTTTGTACCAGTCTTCCCCCAGGGCTGCGATCGCAGATGCTTCTAATCGCTGCAAGATAGACGGCAACACTTCATCAGCGCGATCCAGCCACTCTAGTGCCTTGAGATGTTCATCAAAGTCTGAAGGACGGGCAGCCCCAATGCTGAGGGTGTGTACCTGAGAGTGACTGAGACAAAACAAATCGTTAAAGGCCATGGGACTCAGGGGCGCACAGAGATCCACTAGCTTTTGGGGTGGGTCATAGAGCTTTCCCCCCTTATCTGAGGGGCTGATGATGAAAACCCCCATGTCTTCAGTGGTGGCGGCTGCGATCGCAGCCCAATTTTCTTGCTTGATGTAGTACCAATGCAAATTAACGTAGTCGAACTGCCCCGTCTGAATGGTTTGGATAATCACATCAGTGGGAGCATGGGTCGAAAAACCAATAAACCGTACCTTCCCCTGAGCCTGCAATTTCTGCGCCACCTCTAGACAACCCCCAGGACGCAAAGCATCCGCCAGAATTTCAGCAGTGTTAATCCCGTGCAGCCCGAGCAAATCTATAAAGTCCAGGCGCAAATTTCGCAGCGACTGCTCCACAGCATCCTGGAATTGCTGCGCATCAGGTTTGGGTGAGACCTTAGTCTGTACAATCAACTGCTCACGGGGAAGCTGCGGCAAAATCTGCCCCAGTTGCACTTCAGAGCTACCATAGCCCCGAGCAGTTTCAATATGGCAGATCCCCACCTCAACAGATCGACGAATCGTAGTCTCTAAATTGCGCTGACTGTCTGAAGGAATCGCGTCAAAAGGCATATCCTGCCACTTGAACTGATAGCGCATCCCCCCACAGGAAAATACAGGCATTGAGAGTCCAGTGCGGCCAAATCGTCGATACTGCATGGAAAGTTACTGAGATTTTGACTCGGGTCTACTTCTCTATTGTGAACGACCTGCCCGCAACGAAGCCCTACCAAATCTTTGCCAAGGGCAGGGTAAATCCCGGCAAATCTGGGTCAGCACTGATCATATCCGGATGGTTAAGAACTTGAGGCATTTGATGGGGACGATAAATATGCACGGTTTGATGAATGCGATCGATCAGCCAACCCAGCGAGGCACCATTGCCGATATATTCCTGCATCTTGGCTTGCAAGTCCGGGAGTGCATCACTAGCAGAGCGCAGTTCAATCACAAAATCAGGGCAAATGGGGGCAAAAGAGGCTTGTTCTGGTGCGGTCAATCCATCCCAGCGATCGCGTCGGATCCAGGACGCATCGGGCGAGCGAATTGCCCCATTGGGGAGGGTAAAGCCCGTACTAGAGTCAAAGACTTCACCCGTTCCATCTCGATCTGCCCAGTTTGATAATTGTTGGCAAATTTTGCTGTTGCGATTGCCCGTCTCTGACGACGTAGGGGGCACAATGATCACATCTCCGGTGGCCGTGCGCTCGATACGAAGATTTTGGTTTGCCTGGCAAAATTCGTAAAACTCTGCTTCACTCGTTTGCACCATTGCCGGAACGTGAATGGCTAATGGCACACTCTTTGCTTGAATCCGCAACGTCGTCATTAGCTTCACCCTACTTTAGACCCCAGGGTCACCTTCATTGTGCCATCTCCACTCATCCCAGGTGTACGGGTATTGTCATGCCGTCGGACTCACCGAGAATATTAAGCAACCTGAAGTGTTCTGGGTTCAGGAATGACTTCACCTTCTGACTGCCACGCTTCCAGGTACATTTCAATCACTTCTTCACCATTGCGAATAGCTTCTTCACGAGTTTTTCCATGAGTACAGGGCATCACAACAAGCTCAGAAAACTCTGGGATCGTGACCAAGAAAAGTTGATCTTCATCAGACCATTGAACAATCATGCTGTATTGATTCATGAATCCTCATCCTCCCTCAACTCTTCCAGTTCAGTCAGTAGTTTTGCTAGTTGTTTTTCTAGGTAGAGCGGCACATCATCTCCATCCTTGCCTGGAATTGTCAGTGTTTTTCCGATCAAAGGATGTCGCCAACGCTCATGGCTACCCTTGCCACGCTTGGGTAAGTAAACAAATCCCTCACGGGTTATTTGAGTTTTCAATTCTCGAATCTTTCTAGGCATCGAAACATCTTGATGCTCTACCCTATTTTCTTACTTTTCCCATTGCCAAGCCACTTTACTGACACATAAGTTTTTGGGGTGTCCTTACCAAAGACTTGAGGCAGTATAACCATAGTGTAATTGTACCAAACATCTAACCGTTGCTCGATAGGAGTTTATCCAATACTGTTCGGTTAAGTCTCAGCATCCTTGCACTCGCCCCCCAGCCCCCCCAAATTGGGGGGTTCTGAACTCAAAGTCCCCCAGAATGGGGGATTTAGGGGGCGAATGCAACGTCTATTCCTCTTATCCGAACAGTATTGGGAGTTTGTCGATTCCCCAGCGACCCTAATCACTCATCGGCTAAAAGTCAATATTGCTCAAGGGGGCACTTCGTTTATGCGCTCCGTGCAGGCTACACCAACGACTCGCCTCTCATCCCCACCCACAAGGGGATGGGGCTGGTTGACTGACAAAACTCCTGAAACCCCTATGAATTGGTCGTTGAGACCAGCGAATAAATTCCCGTCCACAAAAACAAAGTCTGCCTACGCAGACTAAATGTATCAAAGCTTCCGGCAATCCGCGTAGGCGGATTTCGTTCTTGTCGTTCCGGTTTCAACCGCCAAGCACAAAGGTCAGTCAACCAGGGGACGGGGTTTTCCCGACGAAGTTTGTGACGTACTCCCAACACCGATGCAAGCATAGGATGTGGGCTTCTCCATCCCTATTCAGGACTTCGCGTTTTATAGTGAGGCGACGCCCAACCCCACTTCAAATTAAGATAGCAAGAATTGGTCGGCTAGTCCAAACCGTGCGGAATACGCCGAAGACTGGCTATCATCCCGACACCGACCCTATCGGGTATGGTGCGGGGCTTCCCGCCGAGAAAGCTAAAGGGCCAAAACATCCTCTATCTGCGGAGTTGCTCACACCAACTGGCAGGGGTGACGTCTTTTAAGGCTTCACCCTCTGAACCGAGCTATCATCAATCAAACTTGCGCACAAAGGTTTCCTGGCGCAGGAAGACAAACTTTGGCGTCAAAGGCGGCAGATCCCGCGCATCATTAAAGTCGGTGTCATACTCCCAATCTCGCCGGGGGGCAGCGTATCGCTGATCGATCCATCGACCGCGAACCCGGTTGGGTTGCCCCAGGCTGACAAAAGATCCACGATAGCGCAGTATTCTGTTGCTACCCCAGGTCTCATGGAAACGAGGATAGTTTTCTAACCCACCGTTATAGCCCGTCTGACCACTCTGCCCAGTACGGGTTATATCAGTGCCGCCCAACAGCCCCGCATTGAGAATGGTGGTTGCATCAGAAGCATTGGGACTAGAATTTTGCACCCCACAGTTCACGACAAAATCACTATTTAAGCAGCTATTTGACAGCACATTCATGCTGTCTCCCAGCAAGGCCGCAGGCTGCTTGTTAACGCTGTTGTAATTCCCCTGAACATAGATGGCCTGGTCTGAGGCAACGGTCAGCCCGGTGGGATCGGAGATATTGGTAGACCGAGCCAACCCAAACAGTTGAGAGCCACCCGTAAGCACAAAACCATAGGGACTTTGGTTACCGTTGGCATTGGCGGTGTTGTCTGCCACCCGGGCGTGCATCACAAATCCACCCTGGCTGGTGCCATCTTTGCCATCGATTCCTGAGAGACCTAGCCGTTGAAAAGACCCCGTAGGGGCGTTGGAGTCAGCCGCAGCTTGCTTAAAGAGTCGCTCTTTTGCAGAAACTAGTTGCCCTGAACCGTCTAAATATCGACCATCATGATTCCAAAGGGTGAAACCTTTGATATTCATCTGAAGCAACTGCATCTGTCGGCCTTCGCGATTGTTGAAGAACGTGGTGACATTCTGAACCGGTGGCGCTACAAAGCACTGCCCCGTCAGCGCTGCTAAATTGTGGGGTGACTGATTGGAAATCGTCGTCAAGAGTGTTGTCAATACTGCTGATAGCAGACTTTGGCTCTGCAAATTGGTCACAAATCTTGCTCTTAAACCCCCTGAGGCATTGTGGGGAGGCTGATTGAGAGCGGTTCCCAATGTAGAAAAAGCAATTGTGTTGCTATCCTGCAAGATCGCTGCTTGCAGCGCATTGACAACCGCAGTCCGCTGCTGGGTAGTGAGTCCAGCTAAGGTCACTGGAACAGTACCGACCGCGGCATCACAGAGCCCAGCATCTGCCATGGCCTTAGAAATCAATACCGGCTGTCTGAGGCTTTTTAGTTCATCGTCTGAGAGATCCTTATTGCTGCTGCGATCATTAGACCAAATAGCAAAGGGAATCGTTTGACCCGGTTTATATTCAACCCGAATATCGGCCAGATTATAGTACTGCCCTGACTTATCTAGCGCATTCACAGTCGGCAGCTCCACCGGATCAATGCCAAGTTGAATTTGGGTACCCCAGGTTTGCTTCAGCACCGACTCCTGAAGGGGAGCCGTGTTGGGGTTACCAATCGCCTGCCAGAGGTCGATGAGCGCTCCCACCGGATTGGCTGCACTCACCCGGTTACTCCCAGGCGTTGTGCTGTTGTCGTACTTGCGCTTTAAGAAAAATTGCCCAGCAGCAGTAATCTGGCTATTGACGTCTAGCCGCTCATTCGCGCCAAAGAAAATACTGGAATTGGAATGCACAGGGCCCGTCAACACCATCGGTGGACCTGGCCATAACTCCAGGTCATCTCGGTAAAAGGCCGCAAACTGAAACATGGGAATTTCGCGGCTGCGAATATCCATTTCCAGGACGGCTTCAGTCTGGGGCTGCCCCTCAACATCCTTTTGTCCCACTGAATAAAGACTGTATCCATACTCAATCATGTGCAGGTTCTGGAACTGCTCACCGGGCGGCACCCGTCCAGTCAAAAGGGGTTCCCCATTATTGCGTGGCACCACATAGGTCGTCGCACTGTGGGGAATTTGCCCCGGTCGCGCCCCGGTAAAGGCATAGCGCTGGCATCCAAAATCCCCTGAACCTTGGGCTTGTGAATTGCTACCCAGACAGGCATCAATGGAACTAGGACTGGTTCCTACCGGGCGGTTCCCAAACTGGAAGTTCTCCCGTAGCTCTTGGGCGCGGCGATTTAACCCCGCTTCAGCCGCATAGAACCCGCTTTGGCTGTCGGTTGAGGCTCGGGCGCTGGTGTCTTCAACTTTGGCCAGTAGGGCATAGGCAGACAGCAAGCCCAAAAGGGCCAGACTCAACCCAGCTGTGACGACAACAATATAGCCAGACTCCTGCTGCTGGGTTCGCAGTTGGCGGCATCGCAGTAGCATCTGTTTTACGAGGCGGGGCTGAAGGAAAGGTGCATTCATGACGCTGCTCTTGGTCAGGGCTAATTTGACAAAACATTGCGAGGGAAAAATTGACGGGTCAGGCGCAAGCCATCAGGTGATTTTCGAGAATTGATGGCTGAGTCTGCGTCTGAAGGATTAGTCGATTCCAGGGTGACTTCAACAGACTTAATCGTTGTCCAGTCATCGCTAAAGTTAAAGGTGTTCTTAAAAATAGCCGCCTGCTTTTGGTTGTTGTTTTTGGAAGCTGGATCCTCGACGAGCACGGTTGCTTCAAAAGAAGAAATTCCGCCTACTAAACTGACAGATTCTTTATCATCTATAATCATCCTTAAAATTTCATCTTCATCTAATTGATATTTCTTTTCTTCGAGCAGATAGATGCGACTAATGCCATTAGCAGGATAGTCATATTTCCAAGATCCTGCTTCTCTATGGATGCTGAAGTTTGATTGATTTTCACGATCGTAGGTAAAAAATTCACCGTCAACGCCGTTATAAATAAAGGCTCGTAACTTTCCACCACTATTATTACGGTGGTTAATCCAGGTTGCTAAGTCCGGTGGCAGTTCATTATGATTTAGGCCAGGTGGTTTCTCACAGCCCGGAGCTTGATTTTGTGAGTTTCCTTGCCCATAAACAAAGATCGAATTCTGACTAGAACCAGCATTAATACCACTAGGGTTGCACACACGCAGTATCGGCAAATTTAGATTGCGTCGAATCTTGATTACTGAGTTGCCATTGTCATCAGATGCAACTGCAAAGACTGGAAATTTGGAGTCTTTTTGATTTAGACTTTCGCCAACTTGTTTGAGGTCAGACCCAACCAAGTCTAAGGCTGTCCGCAATCGGTCATTGACTTCTGTACGGTTTAAGTCTTGCAGAAACAATTGCCGGTTAAAGAGGGCACCCGATAAGGCAATCCCCAAAACTCCAGAGGCTACAACGGAGCCAACCAATAACTCAACAAGGCTTAATCCGCGCTCGTTGTTTTGGGCAGATCGCAATTTGAGCTTACGATGTTGAAACGCAATCTCATTGATTGTGTTAATCTGCGGAGTTTTCCCGAAGCGGGGTATAAAATGTCTCAACGGTGTAAATGGGTTGGCCATCGTTTTCAATTTGAACCACAATGTATCTGGAAGATGTGCTACTGGCGTTGCTGGTGGGGCAATCGACTGAACCTGGCTTGACTTTGGGGGGTTCAGTACAAATATGTACCGTTGCATCAAAGCGATGTCCAAGTTCACCACTTAAGGAAACTTTGGCATCTTTGACCTGGTCAGATCCCAGTGCTTCGGTAAGTGCAATTTTGCCAGATTCAATGCTTTGAATTGTATGAGAATTCTTACTGCTCCCCACTAAAATTCGCTGGCCAACGTGGAATCCTTGAGTTGACTTTACATTCAAGACTTTACTATTGGCTGGAGCCATAGATGACAGCTCAGTTTTAATTTGAATGGTTCCCGGAGGAGGAGAGCTGTGCGTTCTACTTTGAGTTTGGAAACGCAGATCATCTAAGATTTGCTGGGCTACGGAAGTGGCACCAGTGCGGATCTCGCTGTTAATGTTAGAGATATGCTGTCTCAGGAAGAGAGGGGCAGCGGCAGTCAGAGTCACTGTGGCGATCACCAGGCCAGCCATGGATTCTGCCAGGGAAAAGCCTTGTTCATGCTGCGTATTTTTTCTGTGCAAAAATCTTGGCCTTGCCATGGCTCTCCCAGTGATCATTGGTCTGCGTTGACGAGAGTTATAAGTCAATTTTGAGTGCCCCCCCTTGAAAGACTTCAATACCACTTTTGCTCTTGGTTTTGGCGTCGGTTAAGGTCAGATTGAGGTTGCCCGTTAGAGTTTCGCGAGTGGTGAGATTGTAGGAGTTGGCCAATCCCCGGCTGTCAAAACACAGAAGCCAGTTGGTCTCTGCAAGTGCCACGCTGGCTGGAAAGTTGAGGTTGTCTGTAAACGACCGCTCAGGACGCCATTCGTCGAGGGGTTCGACAACGGCATCTTGGGGCTGACTTGAGCCCAGGGGTTGACCCAGGATCAGAGTGGGAGGGTCTGAGGTGACCCCAAGAACTCCATTGTTTTGGGTGCTGGTGCCGACTCGCAGCTTCTGGCCGACGTTAAATCCAGCCAGGGTGTTTACTTTTAGTTCTTTGGTATCGGAGGTAGCTGCTTCGGTGAGTCTTGCCTGGGCACTACAGCTTGCACTTCTGGAGGTTTCCACCACGAGCTGAGTGGGCGACTCGGCATAGATGCGGGTGGCTGAGGTGGTGGCGATGGCACGCATCCGAGCTTGCTTAAACACCCCAGCTAATTGGTAGGTACCGTTTTGCAAGGGGCGATTCGTAAAGCCGAATTGCGGAATCGCAAAGGCTGCGAGAATCCCGGTAACAGCGATAACCGCCATCGCTTCAGGAAGCGTAAATCCCTGAGAACTTTTCATGCCACTATGCCATCACAACTCAATCAATTAGATCTCGATACTGGTTAGTTTGTATTTATAGCGGTTCTCACCTGAGTGAGGTGCGGGGTGTGGGGGTGGGACCTCCACACAGGGGGCAGTGCCCCTGAACCCCATATACTCCATTGATCTGTAAACCGCTATAAACTGAGTTGTATCGAGCTGCATTCCGAAGTTAAGCCAAAAACTTAGTCCTGCTTTTTACATAGTGGCACCCCAAAAAGGAGGTGCCCTCAGTGATATTACGGATTTGAATTCAAGGAGAAATGTAGAGTAGAATTCGGAACAAGATTTTGAAAAAGATTTACTAAAAAACAAGGCTTTATCTTATTATTATTTAATTGAATATTGAGAGAAACGTATTTTTGATTGTTATTTTTTCATTGAATCTAAATAATATGGAGTGCGAGCCAGTCTCTCAATCCTATTGCTTTCATAGTTGCCTAGGTTGAGGTGCACTTCAATAAAGAACCGCTATAAAATAATTACTTTGTGACAATTGATGCCAATGCTTCGATCCGGGGTGAAGGAAATACGCAATCACGTCACTGACCCTGGAGAAGACAGAAGACCAAAGGCCAAGGCTTTCTAGCCCAGTATCCTGTCGAGCACCACCAAGCGCATAGCTTTCACCCTGTTGATTCATTCCAGAAGCAACCGTCTTTATCATCACCGACCTATGACAACCTTCACCCCCATCTCCCTCAAAACTGTTGCAGAAGGCCTGAACTTCCGCACGGTAGATGACCTCAAAAAGATGCTTCAACTCCTGCCGATTCCAGAGAAGCCGACCCGTAAAGTTGAGCTCGTTGACGCAATCGCCAGCTACCTGTTGGGGGCAGGCCTGAACACTCTGTGGCAAGAACTAGATCAGCGACAGCAGGCGGCTGTCGCTGAAGCGGTTTATCTGACCGGGGGCCGCCATCAGGCGGAGCAGTTCCGAGCCAAGTATGGGGCATTGCCCAAATGGCGCGATCGCACTTCCATGTATAGTTACAAGCAGCCTGCCGCCAAGCTCGATCTGTTTTTCTACCCAACCGGCACCTATACAGCCTCAAATTTATTGCCCGAGGATCTGCGACTCAAGCTCAAAGCCTTTGTGCCAGAGCCTAGGCCACTCACCTTGCCCAGCACCGAACAACCGCCTCAAACCTTGCTGGTTGAACGCCGGTACTTCGATTACAAAAAACGTCAGTCTGTAGAGACAGTGGACGATGTGCCAGTGGTGTACTCTGGAGTAAAAAACTACATTATTGTCTAGGAGCTAAAATGGAGCAAATTTAATCCTGAGATTTAGCGATGGAAAGTACTGTAGAACGGCAACGGCTCCTTGAAACAGTCAGCGCTCTTCCTGAAGAGGCTTTGGCAGAGCTTGCCAGTTTTCTCGACTATCTTCGCTATAAATCAGCCCCACGCACGGAAGCCAACAATCAATCTGCTAATTTTTTACTTGCAATTGCAGGCTTAGGTCATTCTGGTCAACCGGATGTTTCAGAGCGGGATGAAGAAATCCTCCGGAATGAAATTGACTCTGTGCATGGCTGGAGTTCCAGGTCAAGCAACGTAGTATGACAGCGGTACTCGATACCAGTTTTCTGTTCGCCTTAACTGAATCAGGGCGATCGCAACCATCAACGGGTACTGGCTGTTGCTCAAAGCTTGAATGAGCTATTGGTTCTGCCTGTCGTTGTCCTGCCTGAAGTCTGCTATCTGATTGCATCAAGGCTGGGGCATCAAGCTATGCGCCGTTTTGTATCCAAAATGACACCTGATGCGGTTCAAGTTGAGTCTGTAACCACAGAGGACTTGGCACGAACGCATGAGATCTTGGAGCAATATGCTGATAGTCAGCTTGATTTTACAGATGCGGCGATCGTTGCCATAGCTGAAAGGCTTGCTATTACTCGCGTTTATACGCTCGATCGTCGAGATTTTTCGATTATTCGTCCAAGTCACTGCGATTACTTTGAGCTATTCCCTTAACCCGCCAGCTAACACTACGTGGCAGCGGACGGACGAAAGCTGCTGGTGCTGAGTTCAAGGTTATCTGCCGCCGCACAGCTTCACCGTTAGGCGCTCCGAAAAATTATAGAAGCGTAAAGCCACAAAGAATGAATGCCTCTGTCCATTCCACCACTGCGCCATAGGGGTCTCCGGTCATGCCTTGAAGCTGACGGTTAAACCAGGCACCAGTGCCCCAACTGATGAGGCTACAACCCAAAATTACGGCAATGGCAGTCTTCCAGTTGTAAGGGCTCCAGAGTGGCCCTATGAGGGAGATTGTGCTGAGCAAAACAAGGGCTAGCAGGCCAGGAAGAAAGTCCCAGGGAAATTGCTGGGTCGTTTTGTGGCTGGCCCCCTTTCCCTGGGATTTGAGGTAGGGGTAACAGGCAATGGCGAGGATTTGTCCCCAGCGCCCCCAGGTCATGGCGCTGAGCAAAGCTAGAGTCCGAAAGTCAGTCAGCTCAGTTAAGGCGCAAGTTTTGAGTAAGAGCACGAGCACTCCGGCCATCACCCCAAAGGCTCCGGTGCGACTGTCGGCCATGACGGTTAATCGCTTTTGAGGATCCCATACTGCTAGGCCATCGGCGGTATCCATGGCACCGTCTAGGTGAAGTCCGCCAGTGAGTCCTAGCCAGAGGGCGACCAAGAGGGCGCTACGGGTAAGCGGTGGCATTCCTAGAGTGGCTGCGATCGCATCCATGCCCACCAACAGCCCCCCCAGACCCAAGCCAACCCAGGGTGCCCAGCGCGCAATGCGATCTAGATCCAGGCTCCAGGTTCTGGGAAGAGGAATGCAAGTATAGAATGCGATCGCACCTCCCCATTGGCGTAAAATTTGGGTGAGGGTTGACAGTAAGCTAGGCATAATCACACCAGGAAATCCAGGACAGGGCACTAGGACAGGAGTTCTCTTTGGGTTCAAGATCGAGAACGCTACACTATTTAAATGATCTGAAAGCCATAAAATAGTAGCGGCTTTCCTCCTTGCCGTAGGGGCTGGAGAGCTAGCCTCAGTCTAAGCTTGATTCACAACCGACCTGGATGACCAAATCCCCGAGGGAAACCAAGACTCACGCAGACACCTCAGCGACTCAAGACTCCCTTGAGCCGCTGACAACGACTTCTACCCTTGAGCCCGTACCGGACTCGCCCCAGGGTTTACGCCGTAAGCTGCTGCAAAAACGTCGTCGAGAAACCCGAGGCCGTCGGCTACGGCGACTCAGCTACCTGGTTCTGGGCACCACGGCTGTGGTGGGGGGCAGTTGGTGGTGGGTAGCCAAGACCTTGCCCGAAACCCCTCAGATTGCCCAGTCCACTACAGTGAGTCGAGGTACCCTGACGGTACAGTCTGCCGATGGCGGGGTCGTGTTCCAATCTGGCCCTGCCACCCGACAATATCTGGATATTGAAGCCATTCCCCAGTGGGTGCAGCAGGCATTTATTGCCACTGAAGATCGGCGCTTCTATCAACATCCTGGGGTCGATGGGGTCGGGGTGGTCAGAGCCATAACAAGTAACCTCCTTTCGGGGCGGGTCACAGAAGGAGGTAGCACCCTCACCCAGCAATTGGCTCGCATTAGCTACCTGGATCAGGAGCAATCCATCCTGCGAAAGGCTCGGGAAGCACAATTGGCCTTGCGGATTGAGCAACATCTCAGCAAAGCTGAAATTCTAGAGCGGTATTTGAACCAGGTCTATCTCGGCTCAGGAGCCTATGGGGTAGCAGATGCCGCCTGGGTCTATTTTGGCAAATCAGTGGCTCAGCTCAGCCTATCAGAAACGGCGCTGTTGGCTGGGTTGCCAGCAGCTCCTAGTTTATATTCGCCCTTGGAGAGCCTAGAGCGAGCAGAGCAACGTCGCCGTGAAGTGTTGCAACGCATGGTGCGCGAGGGGTTTATTACCTTTGCGGAATCAGTAGCCGCGCAGTCAGAACCCATCCAGGTCAATCCTCAGCCCCCACCCAACCTGGATAACCGAGCGCCTTATTTTCAGGCTTATATTCAAAAGCAACTGGATGAATTGTTACCCCCCGAAGCCTTGCAAGATGGTGGCCTCACTGTTTACACGACCCTGAATCTGAAGTGGCAAGCCGCTGCCACCCAAGCGGTGCAAGATACGGTAGCCCTCGATGGCTCAGCTCAGGGGTTCGAGCAAGCGGCTTTGGTCGCCATCGACCCCCGCAATGGCGAAATCAAGGCGATGGTGGGCGGTGCCAACTTTAACCAGTCACAGTTTAACCGAGTTACCCAAGCCCAGCGCCAGCCCGGTTCCACCTTTAAGGCGTTTGTCTATGCAGCTGCGATCGCATCGGGTCTGTCCCCCTACGACACCTTTCTAGATGCCCCTCTCGTGGTGGACGGATACCAGCCCAACAACTACGGCCAGGAATACCGGGGCTGGATTTCTATGCATCGGGCTCTCAGTCAGTCCGCCAACATACCTGCTGTGCGGGCATTGATTGAAGTCGGGTTTGAGCCAACCATCAATTTGGCTCGGGAACTCGGCATTCAGTCCAAGCTCGACCCCTTTTATGCCACCGCCCTCGGTGCCAATGAACTCACACTGTTAGAGCTAACCAGTGCTTACGGCACCTTGGCCGCTCAGGGAGTTCGTACCCCCACCCACGGCATTCGTAAAGTAATCAGTCGCGAAGGAGAGGTTTTGTACCAGGCTCCCTCTCCAAAAAAACCAGCCCTTGACCCCAGCTCATCTGCCATCATGACCTGGATGTTAGAGCAGGTCGTCGCCGACGGCACCGGTAAACCTGCCCAACTCGGTCGCCCCGTAGCCGGTAAAACCGGCACCTCAGAGGAATCTCGGGATCTGTGGTTTGTGGGGTTTGTGCCTCAGTTGGCGGCTGGGGTGTGGCTGGGCAATGACAATAACACCCCCACCCAAGGCAGCAGCAGCACCGCCGCCGTTGCCTGGAAACGCTTTATGGCTCAAATCGCCCCCGAAATTCCCGTGGAATCGTTTCCGTCCTTACCTCCCCTGGCTGGCCGCAAAGGCAGCATCGTCGCCCAACCTGTTACCCCCGGTTCGATGTATACCCTCTCAATGTCAGCTCCAACTCCAGAGGCTGACCCCGAGTCGTTCGAGGCGGAAACATCCAATGGGTGGGATGCCTTGGACGAGACCCGTCTTGAACTTGAGTATTGATAATCCCTTTCAATCAACCCACAGGGAACGTCATGATTCAGTCTAAGCAGCGCTTCTTGAGCTTTGATGAATATCTTGCCTATGACGACGATAGTGATCGACTCTACGAGTTGTTCAATGGAGAACTCATGGAAGTGCCGCCAGAATCTGGAGAGAATGTGCAGATTGCTAATCGCCTTTTTCTCCAATTCGGTTTGTTGTTGGGCATTGATTGCGTTAGAGGTCATGGCCTAGAGCTGGAGGTGCTAGGCGAACCCAAAAACCGTTACCCTGACTTAACGATTATTTCGAGCGGAGCATATTCAGCAGCTAAAGCCACGCAATACGATCCGATGCTCGATGGCACCCCCACAATTAGTCGTGGAGGTCGTGAGGCTGGGCGAATTACAACGACAGCACGACTATATTGACAAACGCCGACAGTATGAGGAAATTGGCGTGCCGGAGTCTTGGGTTGTAGACCCTATTTTGGGTACTGTGACCGTCTTTTTCATGCAGAGCGGCACCTACGGCAAACCAATGATCCGGCAAGGGCAAGATGATCTGGCATCTCCTGCCCAGGGCAACTTAAATCTCACCGTGTAGCAATTGCTGACACCCAACGATCCGGTTGAGCGGCTGCCAAGATCCTATGACGCAATACCGTCCAACTTTGCCAGTCCGCTCGAACCGGGTTGTTAGCTGGCTTATCCCGTTTTGCTATTTCGACAGCACTTGATGAATATTCTCAACAAGCTTCTCAATAAAGTCAATTGCATCATCAACAAGTACCTCATCAATATTCCATCGACTTCCGATATTAAAAGTTGGGTCTATGTCAGCCTCATGCGCAATTTTATTTCTTCGATCGACAATTGAATTTAGTTGCTGCTTAATATCTTTTGCAGATTTAGTCATTTGGATAGCCACTTCATCCCATAACTTTTTGTCTGAAATGTATCTGATTGCATCAGCAATTTTGTCTGCTTGTTGAAAACTCTGATATCACAAACGTTCTCTGATTTCGCTCTCTAACCAAGAAGTATTATTGAGTCTAGCTAGAATGCTACTCGATATTGTGGGGATCAAAGCTGAAATCGTCTGGGATTGCTGGAGAAACTCATATCCTTGAGTTTGTTGAATATCAGCTTCGAGCCAAGAGGCAATATCAATCGCTGTCAGTCGATCTTGACGCGCACCGCCCAACGATACTTGAAAGCGTGAAAATGCTGACTGAGTTGTATTCGCTGAAGGTATTGGCTCAGAACGATGTCCTCGATGAATTTCCAGCATTCCTAGCGTTACAACTTCATGCACATAATAATCCAATGCGCTCACAGCGAGAACCAGCGCAGCACGTAACATGTCTGACGCATCAAGTGCGCCTGTAGCTTGGGCTTTGACAGAATTATGAAGTGCAATTAGGTCTCGGACACGACCAATGCTAATGCGAAATTGGTCAAGCGCTGACTGCATAGACGGAGCTGTCGAAACTTAATGCAATGATTTTGTCTGCCAAATCTGAAAAGTTTTGCCTAAATTCTTCCTGTTTCTGCTGATTTTGCTCCAAAACGATGCCTGTTTGTCTTAACTGCTCAGGGGTTAAGTCATAGACTGGGGTTCGATGTTCCTGAGATAGAGCAATGAGGCTATTGAAGTTGGAAATCTTTGCAAGAGAGAAGTTGTCTTCAATTCCTTGATCTCTGTAAATCTGATTTGGCAACATCATATTGCTCTGCCTTAGAGTTGGAATTAGCTTTTCAGAGACAGCTTTCTCAATCTTCTCGATCCACGTTTGAAACGCGGCTGTTTCTTTACCTCGGATAATTCGATAATTTTGAACGATCGTTCCTAAGAAATGCAACTTAACATCAGGAAAAGGATAATTAGCTTCTCTTAAAATTTGAAGTGAACTTGCTGACTTAGCCCAGGCATACCATCTTGGCAGTACCTTAGCCAAAGAATCAATTGCCATTACAGAAAAAAAGTCGGCAGTCGTAGGTACCAAGAAAAAGTCACTAATCATCAACAGATTTTGATTAATTGAGCCTAAGCTAGGACTCATATCAATCAAAAGATAGTCTGCATTAAACTTGGCTGCTGTTTTCTCAAATAAATCATTGATAGAACCTGGCAAGTTCTTAAGGGCTTGAATTGAACCACTTAATTCTTGAGCAATACCAAGAGTTACTTCATACTCAGCAAAACCAACATGACCAGGCAATAAAAATAAATCATCCCGACCTTGTACTGGAATACAATCGATAGCTTCAATTGCTCTAGGTTGTGATTCAAATGCCGGAGCTAAACCTTTCTTTATGTTTGAAGTCGTATTATAAATTTCTTGAATTCGCGCCTCGTCATCCTCAGTTTCTTCTCCCAAAGCCATGCCCGTAAGGTTACATTGTGGGTCGCTATCCACAAGAATTACTCTTTTTCCTTTCGAGGCAAGCATCCAGCCCAAGTTGAAGGTGGTTGTAGTCTTGCTAACTCCGCCCTTGTGGTTGAATAAGGCAATTTTTTGAACCATTGCACCCAGCCTTCTTGTAAATATCGAGATCGCTAGCTGCTCGGAACAGAACCCTGAAGGAAAGATAATTTCTACCCTTTAGCCTTCAGTATAGCTTGAGGCTCTCTGAACGGAAACCAACTAGATCACCCGTTGCCACTGCCCTCACTTACAAACCTCTGGGTAATTTTGCATCCACAGACAATACTGAAACCATTGCCTTACAGACAATTTTCTGGGCATTTTGGACTTGCAGACAACCTCAAAGAATGAGTGTAAGGACTTTCAGCGGAGCCAGCTAACAACATCGAAGTGCCTAACCTCACCACACAGGGGTCAAATCCAGGGTAAAGCCCGGCAACACTGCTTCGCCCCTGAGTGCTGTGGGTTCCGTGAGAACCACCTTTTCCTGGTGGAGACAATAGATTTCAACCTGATGGTCTTGAGGATTGATCAGCCAACCCAAAGGCACCCCATTTTCCAAATATGCCTGCATTTTTTGCTGTAGGGAAAGCAGCCGATCCGTTGAAGATCTCAACTCGATGACAAAATCAGGAGCAATGGGTAAGAATTGGTTCAGCGAAATTCCCTTTAACCGACTGTTTTAAATCCATGAGACATCGGGAGAGGGGCGAAAGCCCTTGGCCAGACAATATCCTCCAGATGAGTCAAAAACCTTGCCCAATTGATGGACTTTATTCCACATCCCTAGTTGCGTAACTAACTCAGAGTTTCGGGCACTTGTATCGCCAAACATTGGTGGCATCACGATCAGTGCTCCCATGGGACTGGTTTCCAAACGCAGATCTGGATTGGCAACACAGAGCTGTTGAAATTGTTCATCGCTCAAGCGCATGTCTCCCAAATTCAAAGTGAGATGCGCCGCCGTGAAGTCTATGCTTGAAACCATAGGGTACCTGAACAGCGTGTTATTGCTAATTGTATCGCTGGGGGTAGGGCGATCGCGCCAGAACAGAGAAGCCTCTGGACAGTCGGGTGAGGCAGGCTAATATCTTAAGGGACTGAAATCCAAGAATTTGTACATGAACTGGCATCCATTTTCTGGCATCGTCGCCTTTGCTCTAGGAACGGGTATGACCCTGATCGCCCCAGCCCAAAACGCCATGGCGCGTGCCGTGGCTCAAACCATTGACTGTGAACTGTTGGTGGTAGGCAGCGGCATCTCTGGGGTTGCTACCGCCTACGAAGCCCTGCTGGGGGGTCGAGAGGTCTGCATGACGGAGCTGACCGACTGGGTGGGGGGGCAAATTTCGGCTCAGGGAACCTCGGCCCTAGATGAAACCGTGGGACAGCGCACCCGACAATGGTTTCCACGTGGCTATCTGGAGATGCGCCAGCGCCTGATCCAGCGCACGGGTCGTGAGCGCCCTGGAGACTGCTGGGTGAGCTTAGTATGCTTTCTGCCCCGAGAGGGTCACGAAAAATTGACCACCATGCTTCAAGAGGCTGAGCAGCGAGGGCGAGGCCAACTACACTGGTTTCCCAACACGGTGGTCAAAGACTTACAAATTAACCCGGTGGGCAATGGCGAGCAAATTCAGGCCGTGCGCGCCATTCAGCACCAGCCTGCGCCGGGTGCGCCCCCCCTCAACCGGTTTCCCCTCTCTGAAATCCTCGCAGATGTTTATACCGAAACGGACTCAGAGCGGTTCACCAAAACAATTTTGGAATTTGTGCCCCCAGCAGACGGCAACTGGTTGGTGATTGAAGCCACGGAAACTGGGGAACTGCTGGCTTTGGCCGATGTACCCTATCGCCTGGGGATTGATCCGCTCACCTACCGCGACCCCTCTGCTTCTAGTGCTGAACCCTATCCTTACTGCACCCAAGCTTTTACCTATACCTTTGCCATGGAGGCCACAGAGACGCCTCAGCCTGCTGAGCCTCCCGCTTTTTATGCCCAGTATGAGCCGTTTTATAGTCTGGATCTGCCCCGCTATGGCGAGGAACCCAAGCTGGTGTTTACCTACCGCCGCATCTACAGCGCCCAAGAGGGCACGGATTTTCGCACCGTCAATCCGGGGGATATTTCCATGCAGAACTGGGGAGGCGGCAACGACTACGGCCCCGGCACGCCCATTGATAATTTTATTTTGACCCGGGAGCAGTTGGCGGCCTCGGGTCAACTACAGCCAGGGGGCTGGCAGGGGGGCTTGCGGATCAGCAGTTTGCGCGGTGGTGAAGAATTGGCTCAGGGTTATTTCTACTGGCTGCGGGCGGGCACAACGGACTCCAAACTGGGAGATAACGTCAAGCAGCCCTGGCCCAATGTGCGTTACTTGCAGGGGCTAGATTCCCCTATGGGTACTGAACATGGTCTGTCAAAGTATCCCTATATTCGGGAGAGCCGTCGGGTGATTGGTCGCCCTAGCTATGCCTATCCTGAGAGTTTCAAAATTCGGGAGACAGATGTATCGCGTCAGGATTTTCGCCAGCCCTACTATCAGTCGGCGCTACCCGGACGCGGCTACCGAGATTTGGCTACCTCCATGGCGGGGCTGCACACCCTGGATGTGATTTTGGGACGGGTGCCGGTTTCGGAGCTGGAGTGGCGGACGCGATCGCGCCTTTACCCCGATAGCGTTGGCATTGGCCACTACCCCATTGACTTCCATCCCTGCATGTTAGAGCACCCCCCTGAGAAACCCGGCAATATCGAGCGACCGGGAGAACGCCAGGGCGCTACCACCACCTACCCCTATCAGATTCCCTTACGGGCGATGATTCCCCAGCGGATTGATAATCTGCTGGTCACGGGCAAGAGCATCGCCACCAGCCACATCAGTGCCGCCACCTATCGTGTCCATGGGTTTGAGTGGTCAGCGGGGGCCGCTGCGGGCACCACCGCCGTCTACGCCCTGGAAACAGGGATTTTGCCCTACCAACTGGTAGAAAATCTGCCCCGCCACAGCCCGGAACTGGAGCAGCTCCAGCAACGCCTCAATGCCCAAGGGAATCCCACAGCTTTTCCGGATATGTCTATTTTTAATCTCGACTGGCAGGGCTGGTAAGCATGGCTGCCCCAACTCTCCTCCACCTGGATGCCAGTGCCCGGGTTCACGGCTCTGAGTCCCGTAAACTCACAGCCACCTTTGTGGCGACGTGGCAACAGCAACATCCCCAGGCTCAGGTGATGTATCGAGATCTAGGGCAACAGCCTGTGCCCCATCTGGATGACACTTGGGTGGCGGCCTACGAAGCTGAGCCTGAAGCGCGGACGCCGGAAATGCAAGCTGCGATCGCACTCTCTGATCAACTGATCGACGAACTGATGGCCGCCGATCGCTATGTCTTGGGCGTGCCCATGTACAACTTGACCCTGCCGGCTACCCTGAAAGCCTATATTGACCAGGTGGTGAGGCGCGATCGCATCTTAAAATTTGACCCCCAAGGCCGCCCCCAGGGACAGCTCCAAGGCAAAAAACTGCTGGTGATTACCACCCGCAAATTCGACTACCGCCCCGGCTCTGGTCGAGAAGACCGCGACTTTCTAGAACCCTACCTGCGAGACATTTTTACCCTACTGGGCATCCAAGACCTCACCTTTTTACATGCTGATCGGTTGGCGGCAACAGCACCGACCCCGGAGCAGTCCTTGGCAACGGTGACGACCGCCCTCGACACCCTGGCTCAAACCTGGTAAAGACCTACGGTGTAAACACATCTCTAATTCTCCGTGTTCCACGCTGCATTAGCCCCCCCAACCCCCCAAAATTGGGGGG
The DNA here is from genome assembly GCF_009939295.1 of Petrachloros mirabilis ULC683. GTDB lineage: Bacteria > Cyanobacteriota > Cyanobacteriia > Thermosynechococcales > Thermosynechococcaceae > Petrachloros > Petrachloros mirabilis. The sequence continues at coordinate 4,242 of NZ_WVIC01000014.1, read as the reverse complement.
AGAAATCCGAAAGTTAGAACTAGTTCCCCCCAGAATTGGGGGGCTAGGGGGGCGAGTGCAAAGATTTTGAATTTTTCATGACTTGTGTGTACACGGTAGGGTAAAAACGGGTCACCCCCTACTGAAGCATGCACCCATGACGCAACGACTCTTAGCCCAATGGTTGGCGGGTGAATTTCACAACCCAGCTCAAGCCCTCGCTGACCCCACCTGGTATGTCCATTTGCGCTGGTGGCATCGTCCCCTGCCATTTTTGTTGGAAGGCAACCTAGCCCTCTTTGCCGAGCAGGCCAATATCCTCCAGCTCGATCAGCCCTACCGTCAGCGGGTGCTGATGCTGCAAGGCACCAACGACACCATCACCGTGCAATACTTTGCCTGCCAGCATCCTGAGCAGTTTCGAGGGGCAGGGGCAGATCCCGCGCGCCTGGGAACCCTCAGCCCCGACCAACTGCAAAAATTGCCCGGTTGTCTGCTGCGAGTACAAGCCCAGCCCAGCCGCTTTATCGCCAGCCCCGAACTGGGCTGCAACTGCTATTTTCAATACGCCGGTCAACGACGACAAGTGGTATTGGGATTTGAAGTCAGTGAACGGGAATTTTGGAGCTGCGATCGCGGCATCGACCCCGAAACCGGCAAATCTCTATGGGGAGCCATCATGGAGCCCTATCAGTTCACCAAAGTCCAAGACTTCGGCGCAGACTTACCGATAGCGTAGCGATTCTAAATGATTTGTAACTTTACAGACCTTGCACTACTCCCTTTAGGCCGTATGGAACTCAACCTTTTCGACAGAAGCAAGATTAACTGACTGTCGAGCATGCCAAAGCTCGTAATTGTCTTGCATCGCTAGCCAGCTCTCAGGAGAACGCCCGAGTGCTTTGGACAGGCGAAGCGCCATTTCCGGGCTAATACCACTCCGCCCTTGAAGAACGCGGTTGAGCGTGGAAGGCGAAACTCCTAACTTTAAAGCAAGGTGTCTACCGGTCATTGAATGAGGCTCTAGATATACCTCACGGATGAATTCACCAGGATGTGGGGGATTGTGCATGGTCATCAGTGGTAATCCTCATAATCAACAATGTGAGCTTGGCCATCATGAAACTCGAAGGTCAACCGCCAGTTCCCACTGATTCGGACTGACCATCGCTCCGAGTCCTTGCCCTTGAGCCGGTGCAGTCGGAAGCCTGGAATATCCATATCCTGAATGGTGACAGCGGTATCCAATGCCGCCATTAGCATCCTCAGGCGCTTGGCATGATTCGGCTGAATCCCTGTTATCGAGGCCGTTTCATAGAATTTAGCCAGACCCTTGTGGCGAAAAGACTGAATCATGCGCGCATCGTAGCATGGTGCGCAACGCACATCAATCGCCTAACGTCGCTAAACTTACTGGTACACCGAGGTGTTTTGAGATGAATATTTCAGAGAGTTGAGGTCGCGGGTGCCCCAACCCTATTTAACGTGAGTTCGACGACTTATCCGCCCTCACCCCCTAGCCCCCTCTCCCAACATTGGGAGAGGGGGAACAGAGCAGAAATTCAACGTTTTAGCCCCTCTCCCAGGATTGGGAGAGGGGTTGGGGTGAGGGCAGACGAGAGCTGTCGAACTCACGTCTATTTAGCATGAATCAACTCATACAACTTGACATATTCTTCCCCCGGTTGATTCCAGGAATAGTCATACCGCATCCCCTGGATGGCCAATTGCCGAAAGTCCTCCGGATGTTCAGAGTAGAGATCAAAAGCCCGCCCCATCGCTGATTCGAGTGCCTCAGCATCCGTTTGATAAAACACATAGCCATTGCGCTCTTCCGGGGGATGATCAGGGTCATAATCTCGGTCAAACACCGTATTGACCAGACCTCCCACCCCTCGCACAATCGGAACCGTCCCGTATTGTAAACCGATGACTTGGGTGAGCCCGCAGGGTTCAAAGTTGCTGGGCACCACGATCATATCCGCCCCTGCATAGATCAGATGAGACAACTCTTCGTTAAAGCCTAGCTCTAGATGGGCATCAAGATTGCTGCTGAGAAAGCCCTTTTCATGCCAAAACCAACGGCTAATACTAGCCTCAGTCGCAGAGCCAAGGAGCACAAACTGAGCGCCCCGCTTCAGAGCATAGTAGATGGCATGGTGCACCAGATGCACCCCTTTTTGATCATCTAAGCGTCCAATAAAGGCCACCAGAGGCTTATCCACATCTTGCAGCAGCAAGCGACCCCGCAGCACCTTTTTGTTATTTGCCTTGGTCTCAAAATCTTCGAGGGAGTAAGGGTAGGGAATATGGGGGTCAGCTTCTGGGTTCCAGACCGTGTAGTCAATCCCATTGAGAATACCCCCAAACTTGCTCTGATGCAGCTCCAGGGTGTGACCCAAGCCATAACTGACCCCTGAAAAGCGGGCTTCCCAAGCATGATGGGGCGAAACCGTATTGACGTAGTTAGCGTAAACAATTCCCCCCTTCATCAAGTTCAAAACAAAGGGATTAAAGTTATCGCGTAGGCGATCGTAAGCAAAATAATACGACTCTCGATTCAGTCCAGTTGCCCACAGCATTTCGGTGCCGCAAATACCTTGGTGCTTAAAGTTATGGATCGTATAGCAAACCCGCTGGTGATCCATGCCATGCCACTGATACATTTCGTAGAGCAAAACTGGAACTAAGCCCGTTTGCCAGTCATGACAGTGGAGAATATCCGGACGCTTGTTGCTTTGCAGTAAAAACTCTAGGGCCGCTTTGCTAAAGAAGGCAAAGCGCATATTGTCGTCAGAACCACCGTAGTAATAGCCCCGATCAAAAAAGGTATCGCTGGAATGGGGCTGGATAAAGAAACATAATCGCCCATGCACCCAGCCGCAAAAAACTGAGCAATGGATCGCTCCCTCATACCAGGGCACCCACAGATCTCGGTAAGCATCATGCAGACCCCAAATGTGGTCATAGCGCATGCAGTCGTACATGGGCAAGATCAGCTCGACGCAATGCCCCCGAACTTCAAGTTCACGACTGAGGCCATACACGACATCGCCTAGCCCACCGGCTTTAATAACGGGTGCGCATTCGGAGGCAATCTGAACAATATACATACTGACTTGTCCACGCGATCGGTTCAGTTATGGGTCTATAGTACCGGGAACCGGCATATTGGTAGACTCAAGAAGTGGGGTTTAGACACCTGTGGCGTTGGGATGAAGCAATCATGGCATATCAAAAGCGATGGCAGTTCAAGGTACTAGGGGTAGGGCTGCTTTGGGCACTGGGGCTGGTGATGGGGTGGATGGGGATGGGGGCGGTTCCGGCTGGGGCTACAAATTTGGCCAAACAACCAACTGCTGAGATTCAAGTGAGTTTAGGTAACTCCGATGGCGCCCTCAAATTTTTTCCGGATCACTTGAATTTTGAGTCAGGTCAACGGTACAAGCTCGTGCTCAGCAATGACAGTTCTCAAAAACACTACTTCACCGCCAAGGATTTTGCCGATGCCATCTGGTCTCAGAAGGTAGATGCCGGAAATGTCGAAATTAAGGGGGCGATTCACGAACTAGAGTTGCGCCCCGATACCGAAGCAGAGTGGGTTTTTGTACCGGTGAGAGTCGGAAGCTACAGCCTCCGCTGCACTATTCCTGGTCATGCGGAAGCAGGGATGGTAGGAGTTCTCGAGATCGACGGCTAGCGGAAGGGGGGGGAGTAGAGCAGCCCTCCCTGGGTCCACAGTTGATTATCGCTTCGGGGGAGATTCAAGGGCGTCTCAGAGCCGAGATTGCGGTTATAGATTTCACCATAGTTGCCTACATGCTGAATCACTCGGGCGGCAAAGTCGTTGGTTAAGCCCAAGCCAGCACCAAGTTCACCTTCTAAACCCAAAAATCGGGCAATTACAGGGTCGTTGCTGTTGGCAAACTCAGCTAGGTTTGCGGTGGTGATCCCGAGTTCCTCTGCCTCTAGGGTGGCAAACACCACCCAGCGCACCACGTCAGTCCAGGCAGAGTCTCCAGCAGCAACGGCAGGGGCTAGGGGTTCTTTGGAGAGTGTTTGATCTAAAATGACGTGGTTATCGGGGTCGGCGAGGGCGGTACGGCGAGAGGTCAATTGCGAGCGATCTGAGGTGACGGCATCACACCGACCTTCGGCGTAGGCCGCATAGGTGGCATTGACATCTTCGTAAACTACGGGGGTGTAGGGTGACATACTCCCGACCCTCACGCTTCGCGTAGAGGGCGGGCTTCTCCAGTCTTT